>NZ_CM001974.1:3164055-3528385 GCF_000406105.1 Dickeya chrysanthemi NCPPB 402
AAATATTCATCTCTTTTAGTCGTTCTTTATCGCTTAAAAGCGTTTTTTTGCACAGTTATAACAATACTGAACTGTACAAAAACTAGTTACGGGACACAGCCTAAGTAGAGCGCACAACATTAAACTTGATTATAGTTATTTCTGATTCGCGTTTACTATTGAACAAGACAGCGCCCGCGAATGCGGGCTTATTTACGCAAGGTCGCGTTACTAGCTCCTCGTTGATTAGAGCATCGCAATGTAAGAAATGTCTTATAAACTTCCTCTCCACTCATAGCAGACATCCATCGTTTACAACCTCTGCGTAATGTTTCGCCTACCTTATTGATATCAAACACAATGGCTCCCCTTTGCTTTTTCAGTTAAATCCGTGGTCATCAACCCATTTCAGCCACCAGAAAAAGCCACTCAACACCAGCATAAAACACCAGTAAAAAGTCAAATTATCGATATTTAAATCCACATAAAATGACAAAAAATCGCCATTATTTTTATAAATTAAAAAATTGTGATATTATCAACGATATTGCGTATTGACGATGCCTGCCCGATCGGCATCACAGCAGGACGTTATACGCGATCACGCCAGGTCAACATCACCCTGATGCCCCGACCCGGCGGATGCTCAAGGGGGAGGATGAGAGGGGGTCGCACCACCATCGCCGATGGGAAGCGCATGCCACCGGCAAGCGCGCAAAACTCTCTCACCACACTACCCGATAGCACCTGACGTCATACCCGGCCAGACGGTGTTTTCCCCACGCTTCACCTCCCTTTTCATGCAACGATAATAAAAAGGTTAGTCACTTTATGAAATTGAAGAGAAAACGTGTAAAACCCATTGCGCTGGACGATGTCACCATTATTGATGACAGTCGTCTGCGTAAAGTCATCACCGCCGCCGCGCTTGGCAATGCGATGGAATGGTTCGATTTCGGCGTCTACGGCTTCGTTGCCTATGCGCTGGGCCAGGTGTTTTTCCCCGGTGCCGACCCCGGCGTACAGATGATCGCCGCACTCGCGACCTTCTCGGTACCGTTTCTGATTCGCCCGCTGGGCGGCGTGTTTTTCGGCGCACTGGGCGACAAATACGGCCGTCAGAAAATCCTCGCCGTCACCATTATCATCATGTCGATCAGTACCTTTTGCATCGGGCTGATTCCCTCGTATGAACGCATCGGTATCTGGGCTCCTATCCTGCTGCTGCTGGCTAAAATGGCACAAGGCTTCTCCGTCGGCGGCGAATATACCGGCGCGTCAATTTTCGTGGCGGAGTATTCACCCGATCGCAAGCGCGGCTTTATGGGCAGTTGGCTGGATTTCGGCTCCATCGCCGGCTTCGTGCTGGGTGCCGGCGTGGTGGTGCTGATTTCCACCCTCGTCGGCGAACAGGCGTTTCTGGAATGGGGCTGGCGGTTGCCGTTCTTTCTGGCGCTGCCGCTCGGCATCATCGGCCTGTATCTGCGTCATGCGCTGGAAGAAACCCCGGCTTTTCAGCAACATGTAAATAAGCGGGAGCAGGATGCGCGTGACGGGCTGAAAACCGGACCGGGCGTCTCTTTTCGGCACATCGCCACCCATCACTGGAAAAGCCTGCTGGTGTGCATCGGCCTGGTCATCGCCACTAACGTGACCTATTACATGCTGCTGACCTACATGCCAAGTTATCTGTCGCACAACCTGCATTATTCAGAGAACCACGGTGTACTGATCATCATCGCGATTATGATCGGCATGCTGTTTGTGCAGCCGATGATAGGGCTGCTTAGCGACCGCTTCGGCCGCAAACCGTTCGTCATTATTGGCAGCATTGCTCTGTTTGTGTTGGCGGTGCCGAGCTTCATGCTGATCAACAGCAATATTATCGGCTTGATCTTCGCCGGATTGCTGTTGCTGGCGGTGATCCTGAATGCCTTTACCGGCGTGATGGCATCAACCCTACCGGCCTTGTTTCCCACCTCGATTCGTTACAGCGCACTGGCCAGCGCCTTTAACATCTCAGTGTTGATCGCCGGCCTGACGCCAACCGTTGCCGCCTGGCTGGTGGAAAGCAGCCGTAACCTGTATATGCCCGCTTACTATCTGATGGTGATCGCCATCATCGGTCTGTTGACCGGTCTGTTTATGAAAGAAACGGCCAACAAACCGCTGAAAGGTGCCACCCCGGCGGCTTCCGACCTGTCGGAAGCCAAAGCGATTCTGCGAGAGCATCACGACGGCATTGAGCAGAAAATTGACGAACTCGCCCGGCAAATCGCCGAGCTGGAAGAGAAACGCAAGCTGCTGATCGCTCAGCACCCGCGTATTACCGGCTAGCGGAATCCGCCCGTCGGCCATTTCGTCCGACGGGCGCGTTAATATCAACCAGTCAACCAGACCGGCTCGGAAAGCACAGCTAGCGAGCCAGCACCCGCCGGGTCGACGCCGGGTTATTCACCAGTTTCTCCGCCGGTCTAATCGGCCGACGGACCAGTTCGCCGCCACAGTTGGGGCAACGGCCGTTCAGTTTCGCCTCTGCGCAATCGGCGCAAAAGGTGCACTCAAACGAACAAATCCGCGCCAGCAATGAATCCGGCGGCAGATCGACATCACAACATTCGCAGTTAGGCCGTAATTCCAGCATGCCGTGCTCTCCTGTTTTAAGGGATGAATCTCGTTATTACGCCAGCCTGACTTTACGCGGTCAGCAACCCGCGCGCCAGCCAGTCATCCGCGCTTGTTATCCCCGGCAGCACGAAGAAATAACCGCCGCCGATCGGTTTGATGTACTCCTCCAGCGGTTCGCCATTAAGCCGTTTCTGCACCGTCAGGAAGCCTTTTTCCAGATCGGCCTGATAGCAGACGAACAGCAACCCCATATCCAGTTGCCCGGCATTGGATACCCCCAGCGAGTAGCTGTAGCCGCGGCGCAGCATCAGGTTGGCGCGGGTTTCCGGCGTACGCGGATTAGCCAGACGAATATGCGCATCCAGCGGAATCACCTGGCCTTCCGGGTCCTGACGGTAGTCCGGTTCGTCATGCTCATGAGCCATGCCCAGCGGCGCGCCGCTGTGTTTTTCCCGGCCGAAAATGGTTTGCTGTTCCTTAAGCGGCGTACGGTCCCAGAATTCGACATGGAAACGGATGATCCGCGCCGCCTGATAGCTGCCGCCCACCGCCCATGCCGGCTCGCCGGACGCCGCACCGACCCACAGAATCTGGTCCATTAGCGCGCCATCGCCGGCGTTGGGGTTGGCGGTGCCGTCTTTGAAGCCCAGCAGATTGACCGGGGTTTCTTTACCTTTGCTGCGCGCCGCGTGCGCGGAGATGAATCCTTCCCGCTTCCAGCGCACGCTGAGCAGGTCCGGCGCCTGTTTGATGATGTCGCGCAGCGCATGCAGCACCGTTTCGTTGGTATTGGCGCAAATCTGCAACAACAGGTCGCCATGACACAGGCTGGCATCCAGCGAATCGTTGGGAAAACGGGTCATGCGTTGCAGCTTCAGCGGCTTGAGTGCCTGCAAACCAAACCGTTCATCAAACAGCGATGCGCCGACCGACACGGTGATGGTGAGATTGTCCGGGTAGATCTCCGGCCCCATGATGCCGGAATCCAGCGGCGGCAGGCGCGGGTCCACGTCCGGCACCTTGCCGCCCTGCGTCAGAAACGCAATACGCCGGGTCAGCAACTGGAACAACCGGGTCAGATCGGCTTTATTGGTCGCCAACACATCAAACGCCACCAGCATCATCGCCGCTTGTTGCGGCGTGACGATGCCCGCCTGATGCTCGCCGAGGAACGGCTGCTTTTCCCAGCGCTCATCCTGCGCTGCCTGCGGCTTGTCTTGCGCCTGCGCCAGCCGATCCGCGCCGAGCGCCAGCGCACCGCCCATCATGCCCAGCCCCTGCAACAGGCGACGGCGTGACGGCGACGCAATGTCCGGCTGCGCCGGACAAGCAGAAGAGGGGGAAGCTTGCGGCCCGTCCTGCGGGCCCGTGGTGTGACTCATGGTAGCCTGCCTCAATCCAGCCCAAGCACGCCGCGCAATTGCGCCAGGTCTTCCGCCAGGGTGGTGATCGGCCCTTTCAGCGCGATGCGATCGGCATCGCTCAGCTTCTCGTAGGATGCAAAACCATCTTTGGTTTTGTACTTCGCCAGCACGCCATCGACCGTTTTGAAGTTGGCATCTACCTTGTTCAGCAACGGCTTATTGGCTTTCTCCAGCAGCGGGCGCAGCAGGTTGACTATCTTCTGCGCGCCGTCAACGTTGGCCTGAAAATCCCACAGGTCGGTACGGCTGTAGCGATCTTCCTCACCGCTGATTTTGGTCGCCGCCACTTCTTCAATCAACCCGGCCGCGCCGCCCACCACTTTATTCGGCGGGAAGGTCAGGCTGGCGATACGTTTTTGCAGTTCCTGCGTATCGGCGTACAGCTGATCCGCGTACTGCTCCATCCCTTTGGTGGAACGGTCGGCGAACAGCGCTTTTTCCAGTCGGTGGAAACCGGTGAATTTCGGGTCGTCGGCTTTCTTCTCGTAATCGTCTTCGCGGGCATCGATGCTGCCGTCCAGATCGGAGAACAACTCGGCGATCGGCTCAATACGCTCGTAGTGCTGACGGGTCGGCGCATAGAGTTTGCGCGCCTCATCCAGCTTGCCGGCCTTGATGGCGGCAGTGAACAGTTTGGTCTGCTGTACCAGTCCGTCCACCTCTTTGGTGACGTAAACCTTGTATTCCGCGATCGGCCCCACCAGATCCAACACGTTGGTTTTTGCGACGGCGTCATCACCGCCGGCGGTCACCACCAGTTTACCTTTCGGGTTGCTGAGCAGCCCACAGGTCATGTCGTATTCGCCCGGTTCCAGGTTGGCGGTCATTTTCTGGGTAAAGCCCGGCGCGATATTCTCGCGCTCTTCCACCACCATCACCCCTTTGAGGATTTCCCATTCCAGGTTTTTCTGGCTGGCGTTGGTGACCACAAACTGCGTTTTGCCTGCCGCGACCGTGACTTGCATCGGCTCGCACTGTTTGTCATTCACGGTGATTTTAACCTGCGGAACATCCGCAGCCAGCGCGCTGAACGCCGGTACAGCCAGCAGAGCGGCGCACAGCGCCGTACGGCGGAAGAATGGTGTAGACATAGACTTATCCCTTTTTACATTAATTGTTAATGGTGATAGTTGTTAGTTGTGACAATAATCAATGGTGATGCTTACGCACCGCCGAAGCCGTGGCCGGCTCCATGCGTTGCGGCAGGAAAAAGAACACCAGCGCCGGGATCAAATACAGAAAATAGACCGCCACTTCGCTGACCGTCGGGGTTTCCTGATAACCGAACATCCCTTCCAGCAAGGTGCCGAATAGCGTGTGGGTCGACAGCGTGGCGCTGAAATCAAACGCGATGTGCTGAAATTGATTCCACAGTCCCGCTTCATGAAACGCGCGGATAGCGCCGGCGGCCAGACCGGCGGCAACGAACAGGATGAACAGGCTGCTCCATTTGAAGAAGCGGGCCAGATGCAGTTTCACCCCGCCCCAGTAGATCATCACGCCGACCACAACGGCGCACAATAGCCCCAATACAGCGCCGATCGGTGCATAAATGCCGACATCCTGCTGGAAAGCGGCCAACAAAAAGAACACCGACTCCAGCCCTTCCCGCGCCACGGCAAAGAACACCATCGCCACCAGCGCCCACCCCTGACGCGAGCCGGCGCTGAGCGCCTGGTCGATAGCCCCCTCCAGGTGCACCCGTACCGAGCGCGATACCTTGCGCATCCAGAACACCATGTAAGTCAGAATGACCACCGCGATCACCGCGACGACCCCTTCAAACAGTTCCTGCTGTTTTTGCGGAAACTCGCCGGTAGTGGCGTTGATGAACACCCCGAGCGCCAGACATAGCGCCAGCGCCAGCACCACCCCGGCCCAGACGGCGCCCAACCACTGCTCGCGTTGGGTACGCTTCAGGTAGCTGGCAATCAGGCTAACGATCAGCGCCGCTTCCAGACCTTCACGGAACATGATGAGCAACGGCACAAACATGGATGGAGACTCCTTAAGACAGACAACGTGGACAGCACGCATCGACGACGTACACCGACCCGACGATGCACACCGATGCCGGGATACAAATCGGACAAATAATGATAATAGTTCTTATTAATAAAGAAATGTAAGCCAGGGTAAAGCAATTTTTTCTAATCAAATATTTCAGCGCTGCCGTCTGGCCCGGGGGGGGGGTTATGGCAGGAAAAACCGACGGCGCCGCACATCAGTGGCGGGACAATTAACAATTAAAACAGTTGGGTAATAACCAGATGCATCGCCAGCCGTACCTATAACCGCACGCAGCGGTCACGGCCTTTTTTCTTCGCCAGATACAACGCCTGATCGGCCCCCTCTTTCAGCCGCTGAATATCGCAAGGGTTGTCGCTGGAGTGCGAATACACGCCCACACTCACCGTCACCACCTGTTCGGGTAGCAGTGATGCTGCATGCGGCAGCGCGCAACGACGAACATCACTCACCACCCGTTCGCCATATATCGCCGCTTGTTCGCCGTTCATTCCCGGCAAAATAATCGCGAACTCTTCACCGCCATAGCGGGCGGTCAAGGCACCGTCAGGCAAGGACACCGCGCTCAACACGCTGCCAAGCTGTGTCAGACAGCGGTCGCCCAGCACATGACCGTAGGTATCGTTGTACCGTTTGAAAAAATCCACATCCAACATAATCAGCGATAACGGGCTGCCCTCTTCACGGGCCCGAGCCAGCGACTGTTCCAGATAGAGATCAAACCGTCGGCGGTTGGCCAGTTTGGTGAGCGGGTCGATCAACGCCAGTTTTTGCAGCACCTTATTTTTGTTGCTTTCCTCCTGATGCAGGCGGCTGATCGCCTCTTTGTTCCGCACCGTCAGCCGGACCTGCTTCAGAACGAAACCACCAGAGAAAAACATGGCTAACAGCACCATGATATTAATCACCATAGCCGGCATATTTTCCGTCAGCCAGCGTGCCTGTAATGCGTCTTTGTCCAGACTCGCCGCCACCACCAGCGGATAACGATTCAGTCTCACATAGCCGACAATCCGCACCTTATTATCCAACGTGGTGCGCCAGGTACCGCTACCGCTGCCTTGTTCCAGCCGGGATTGTTCAAACAAGCCACCGTCAGAAAAATTACTGTTAATATATTGCTCACGGTTGGGGTAAAGATAAATTGCGTGACCATCGGTATTCATTAATGACAGCACACCGTTATAATCCAGGCTGAAATAACTGTAGAAATTGCCGAAATAATTATGATCGATAGTGGCAAGAAAAACGCCTTTGAATTCGCCATCCGGCCCATTGATCCGTTTCGCCACCGGAATAATACGTCTACGGGTCAGCGTACTGACGGTAACCTTACCGATATACAACGACGCCGTATTATTCTCTCTGAGCCAGGAAAAATATTCCCGTCGGCTGGAATTATAGATATACAACGGCCCTTTTCCGGTAGAAGAAATCAGATTGCCCTTTTGATCAAACAGATAAAACCCGACCAGTTGCGGCAAGACGGCACGATGGGTATCAAGAACGCTTTTCACTCGCCGGGAATCCAGCATGCCGGTCTGCAACAATTCCCGTAGCATGTCATCCATCGCGACCTCAATCGGCACAAAGGTATCCTGCGCCTGGCGTGACATCGCCACCGAGAGGTTGACGACGTTTTTTTCTGCATCCACTAACAAACGCTGATAAGAATCCCAGAAACTCCAGATACTTGCGGAAACGAAAATTAGACTACAGGCCGCCAGAAAAACCATCATGGTAATACCGGGAGAAGAATGAAGAGGTAAAGCGCGAAGGAAACGCAGGGCACTGAATTGAGAATTATTCTTATTTGACATATGCGTTCTCGGTGAGGCAACAACCTTATCGAATCATGCTACCCGATATTTCAGACGGTGTCCTGCTATCGCCATCGTACACACCACGCCATCGCATACACCACCGCTTTTATCAAAACGGTACATGGGCATTCAGGCAATGCACCATTCTCATCATACTTCAGGTTGCTGGCGGGTGGCTGCTGAACGGTATCATCGTCTTTCCGGCGGCTGATTTACGCTGCGACCTAATTTAGCGCCTATCCCAATAGGCTCTTATTCTCTGCTCCCGATTCATTTTCTGAACCATTTCGGTGCACCTTATTTATCCCGACGTCAAGCCGCCTATTGCGTCCGCACGTTATTCGTGCCTTTTATTTACGCAAAAATAAATGTTTTTTTAGATTGATTTAACATTCCCCCCAAAAATAAAAAATATCCCACCAATAATGTGCAATAGCACCAAAATAACGCAAGCGGCGCACTGAAATAATCAAGTGATATTTTTATTTCGCTAATTTTTATAAAAAACTGCCGGCTATTTTATTTTTCAAAAACAAAAGTTTTTTATATTAAAAATAAAACAAAAAACACCCAAACAGAGAGACAATAAACACAAAATGCAGAATATAATTCTTATTTATTGATAACATTGACAATATAAAACTGATTGATAGTATCAAAAACAACACGTCAGCCCGATTACCCAATACCGCATTTTTTCAGAAAAAACCCTGAAAAAATTATTACTTTGCTGATGTTAATTATTTATACCCCAAATAATTCGAGTTGCAGGACAACACGCTCGCGTGTTGAACAACGCAAAGCGTTGGCCCGTCAGGGCAAGGCTCATTGAGCCTTGTAACGCGGCGACGCAGCGAATCTCCGGGAGCTTACTCAAGTAAGTGACCGGAGTGAGCGACAAATCTGCCGGGAGCAGATTTGAACGCAGCTCGCTGCGGCCCGTAGGGCGAGGCCCTGGGATGGGCCGAGTAATAAAGCCAACGCACCTGCAACTTGAAGTATGACGGGTATATTGCTTTTACCAACCGGTGAGATGACGCCCTGTTGTTCTGCGTTTCTTATTTCAACAATGGAGTGGGTTACGATGATTAAAAAACCGTATTTATTGTTTCTGGGTGATGCCCACGACCAGTTAGCCGCCAAAGTGGCGATCGGCATTAAACAATGGCATCCGGAATATTGCGTCGGCCAGTATCGCATGACGGGGTGCCAGGCGGATTGCGGCCTGCCGGATATGGACATCCCCGGTGCATGGGCCGCGGGAGCACGCACGCTGGTGATCGGCGTCGCCAATCGCGGCGGCATTATTTCCGATGCCTGGATAACGGTGCTGCGTCAGGCGCTGGAGTGCGGTATGGATCTGGCCGCCGGCCTGCACAATAAATTGGCGGATGTGTGGGAAATCAGCGAACTGGCCGCCCGGCTCGGGCGCTCGCTGTTCGACGTGCGTCACCCGACCCAGAGTTTCCCGGTAGCCAGCGGCCGCAAACGCAGCGGCAAACGGCTGTTGCCAGTCGGCACCGACTGTTCCTGCGGCAAAATGTACACCGCGCTGGCGATTGAAAAAGCGCTGCTGGCACGCGGCGCTAACGCCACCTTTCGCGCCACCGGCCAGACCGGCATCCTGATTTCCGGCGCGGGCGTCAGCATTGACGCCGTGGTGTCTGACTTTGTCGCCGGCGCGGTGGAAACCCTCGCCCCCGACAATGCCGCCGACCACTGGGACGTGATCGAAGGACAGGGCTCGCTGTTCCACCCTTCTTTCGCCGGGGTCACCACCGGCATCATCCACGGCGCCCAGCCGGACGCGCTGGTGCTGTGTCACGAGCCCACCCGCACCCACATGCGCGGCGTGGATTACCCGCTGCCGGATTTGCAAGCCTGTATCGACCTCAATCTGGCGATGGCGCGACTGACCAACCCCGCCGCCCGTTTCGTCGGTGTCTCCATCAACAGCGCGTCGTTAAGCGAAGCGAATGCATTGGCTTATATGGCGACGCTGGAACAACGCCTGAAGCTGCCGGTGGTTGACCCATTCCGCCAGGGCGTGGGCCGCATCGTCGACCAACTGTAAGGGCAGAGGATGGCCGAGTTAATCGTTACCCATGAACCTTGGGCGCTGAAAGAGACATTCACCATTGCACGCGGCAGCAAAACCCACGCCGACGTCATCAAAGTCACGGTGCGTGATGGGCGATACGAAGGGCACGGCGAAAGCGTGCCTTACGCCCGATACGGCGAGAGCATCGCAGAGGTGCAGGCACAGTTACTGTCGCTGCAATCCGCGGTGTGCCGTGGTCTTGACCGCCTCACCTTGCAAACGTTGCTGCCGCCGGGTGCCGCGCGTAATGCGCTGGATTGCGCACTGTGGGATCTCGACGGCCAGCGGCATGCCACACCGGTGTGGCGGCTGGCCGGGTTGCCGTGCCCGGAGCCCATCGTCAGCGCATTCACCCTGTCGCTGGATACCCCGGAACGCATGGGGCAAGCGGCGCAGCGTCATGCCCATCGCCCGTTGCTGAAACTCAAACTGGTGGATGAACACGACATCGAGCGGGTCGCCGCGGTGCGCCGGTCGGCACCGCAAGCGCAGTTAATCGTGGATGCCAACGAAGGCTGGAATGTGGCGCTGTATCTGAAACTGGTACCGGAACTGCAACGCCTTGGCGTCAGCCTGATTGAGCAGCCGCTGCCCGCCCAAGACGATGATGCGCTGGCCGCGTTACCACGGCCGATTCCCTTATGCGCCGACGAGTCCTGCCATGACCGTCGGTCACTGCCGGGGCTGGCGACACGCTACGACATGGTCAATATCAAACTGGACAAAACCGGCGGGTTGACCGAAGCGCTGCTGCTGCGTCAGGCGGCTCAAGCGCAAGGGCTGAAGATCATGGTGGGGTGTATGGTCAGCACCTCGTTGTCGATGGCGCCGGCCACACTGGTGGCGCAAGGTGCGGAGATCGTCGATCTCGACGGGCCGTTGCTGCTGGCGGATGACCGGGTCGGCGGGTTGGAATGGCGCGGTAGCCAGTTGTATTTACCTGAAGAGGGATTGTGGGGCCACCCCCGCCCTTGTTTAACGGGAGTTGTGTAATGTCACGTACTGTTTATGTCAACGGGCACTATCTGCCTGAGGAACACGCCACGATTTCAGTGTTCGATCGCGGATTTCTGTTTGCCGATGCGGTGTATGAAGTCACCGCCGTGGTCAACGGCCGGTTGGCGGAATTCGATGGCCACATGGCGCGGCTGGCGCGCTCCTGTCGCGAGCTGAACCTGCGTTTGCCGGTCAGTCTGGAGGACTTGCGGGAGATCCATCTGGCACTGATCGAGCAAAATCGGCTGGAAGAAGGCGGCATCTATCTGCAACTCAGCCGCGGCAGCACCGGCGATCGTGATTTTACGTTCCCGGCTGACGCCACGCCGACGCTGGTGTTGTTTACCCAGTCCCGCCCGGTTATTCATCACCCCTGTGCGGAAAAAGGTATTCGCGTCATCACCTGTCCGGACCTGCGCTGGCACCGGCGCGACATCAAGACCGTCAGCCTGTTGATGGCCTGCATGGCGAAGGAGTGGGCGCACGCCAAAGGCGCCGACGACGCCTGGCTGGTGGAAAACGGCCTGATTACCGAAGGCAGCTCCAGCAACTGTTTTATCGTCGATGCCGACAACCATCTGATCACCCGGCCGCTTAGCAACGACATCCTGCACGGCATTACCCGCAAAGCGTTGCTGCAACTGGCGGCCGACCAGCATCTGACGGTGGAAGAGCGGGCGTTTACCCCACAGGAGGCGTGCGCCGCCAAAGAAGCGTTTATCAGTTCCGCCACCACCTTTGTCTGGCCGGTGGTGGAGATCGACGGCGTCAGGATTGGCGATGGGCGTCCCGGCCCGCTGGCACGCCGATTGCGGGACATTTATGTCGACATGGTGCGCGCCCAAACCGGCGGCTAAGGCGGACCTCATCCGGGCAACGATGCGCTCGGATGAGGCATTTTCACGCCGCGCGCTACCCCTTACGGCACAGCGGGCGACCGTTGACCTTGCCGGAACCGCACTGCCAACGGGCTTTGCCGTCGCTGATGGTATAGCCGTTGGCATCCGGCTCAACCTTGACATCACGCGGGTTCAGCCCGGCCAGTTGCACCGGCTCTACCCCCAAAAACCAGAGGTGCTCGCCGTCGGTCGCCAGTTTTTCATTATTCGGCAGCATATGAATATCCGCCGTTTTCACCCCGTCCGGCATAGCCGGGTACGGCCGGCCAAATACATAAAACCCGTTTTTGTCCAATGCGGTATTGAACGTCAGACAACGGAAGCTGGCGGCATCGCCATCGGCACGTTGCTCGCCCCGGTAGTAAAGGCTACCGTCAATGGTGGCCCAGCCAAAACAACTGCCCGCGCTCGGCGGCTGTTTTTGATAAGGGATGACGCTGGTTTCATTCTCCACGAAATAGTAATTCTGCTTGTCGAACGCCTGATTGCGGGCCAGCGTTTTAAAACTGGCGACATCCACGCCGTTCAGCGCTTCGCCGTCAGGCAACCAGACATGATGACGATCGCGGAAGAATGGAAAATCCAACGCCTGAAAACTGTCGGCGTCGATATCCTGTTTCATACGCTCGCAACCGGCGAAAGAACCGACATTGGTAATCAAAAACGTCTCATAGCGTAGCCTGGCGCCGTCAGGCTTGAAACCGGCCGGCAACGGCTGCTGATTACAGTAGTAACGTGAGCCGGACACCGCCAGCGCTACGCGTTTCTCACGCAGCAATACCCGAAAATCGTCCGGCTTTGCACCCTCAAGCACCTGCGGATCCGCATTCACCGACACCCGGTACACCACCTTATCCTGCTCGACCTGATAAGGCGGCTTCACGTCCGCCTGCGCCGACCAGGCCGCCATACTCAGCAACAAAGCAAGATATCCGTTCTGTTTCATAGATGTTCCTTTATATTACCGCGAATGTTTTATCCATTAAATCAATAATTTATATAAAAATCACTGTGTATCCGTGTCCTTGCCTGTTGACCAGTGCATCGCCAGTTTCTGGCCGGCTTTGATTTCATCCGGCTGCATGGCGGCTTCCAGATCGTTGCGGGCCGCCAGCGCCTCCGCCATACCCTCGGTAGCGGCCAGCGAATACCAGGCGTAGGCGTGAATACGGTTACGGGATGCGCCCAGCCCATCCTGACGCATCATCCCCATACGATACTGCGCCATACGGTTGCCGTCATGCGCCGCGAAGCGATATTGCTTCATCGCTTCCACATAATCGGCTTTACCGCCCTGACCGAGCCGCAATATTTCGCCATACGCCAGGCGGGATTCGGTATCACCGGTCGCCGCCGCGTTGGCGAACACCTCGCGGGCGCGCTCCAGTTCGCCGCGCTTGAGCAACCACTCGCCCAGTTCACGCTGAGCCGGCACATAGCCCGCAGACGACGCCAGCACCAGATAGTGTTCCCGTTTGGCGGCGTCCGACTGCATCTGGCTCAGTTTGTAATCCGCCTCGCCATTACCCTTGCCAGAAGCGCGATCCAACCAGTAGTGCGCCTGTTTGTCGTTCTTCGCCAGCCCTTTATTGCCGTCGCGGTAAGCCTGTGCCAGCCACAGCTGTGCATCAGCTTCGCCGTTGGCGGCCGCTTTCTGATACCAGTCGAGTGCGTCTTTACCGTCGGCGTGTCTCGCCATCCATAACTGAGCCTGCGGCTGCCCTCGGTCCGCCGCCCGGAAATACCAGCGCTCGGCCAGATCGGTGCGCTTTGCCACCCCTTTGCCCTGTTCATAGCGCTGAGCCAGTTGATATTGCGCGTCGCGGTTACCCTGTTCCGCCGCTTTCTCAACCCATTCGCTCGCTTCTTTTTCGGCGCCGGGGTGCGCGGCATACCACTGCGCCACCACCAGTTGCGCCGGTGCATAGCGGTTGTCCGCCGCCCGTTCGAATGCATCCAGACAGGCGGCTACCAGTTTGCCCTGATGCTGCGCCTGACAGTCGGTACCCAGCCGGTAGCCGGCTTCGCCACTGCCCAGCCGCGAGGCTTTTTGCCACCACTGGCGCGCCAGCGGGGTATTTTTCGGTTCGCCCAAGCCGGCCTGATACCAGTCGCCCACCTGTAACGCCGCCGCGGCACGGGTTTCACTGGCGCCGGACAGCTCCGTTAATTCCGCCGCTTTTTGCATCCACTGCATCGCCTCGACGTAATGCGAGCGCGATGCCAGTTGCTTCGCCAGCCTGAACTGGGCCTCACCGTTGCCGCTCTGTGCCGATTTGCGCAAGTCCGCGTCGGACAGCGACGACACCGGCGCCTGACAGGCGGTTAGCAGACAGACGGTCAACGCCGCCAATACTCGTGTTTTTCTCATCATGTTACCGTCATTACCCCTGGTGATATCCGGCGATGCCGCCGGGCGGCGTCCCCACCCGGCACGACGGCCTTACCTGCCGCTATCGCCTTGCTGCAACCGATACAACCGGATGGTGAACGCACGCAGCTCATCTTCCATGCCGCGCAGTTCCGCCGGGGTCAGCGACTGACGGGCCGCTTTGCGCGCCTCCAGTGTCCGCAAGCGAATGCCGAACGGCACATCGGACGCCAGATCTTGCTGAATATCATAAAGTTGTGACTTCAGGTACGAAATAGTCACCGTGCGGCGCTGCTTCTCCAGATCCAGCAGTTGTTGCAGCGTATCGCCCACCCCGGCGCGTGCCTGCTCGTAACCGCTGACACGCGGCGGCTTGTCACCTTGCTGACGATCAAGGGCTAGCTGCCACTGCCGGTCCATCTCTTTCACCGCCAGCGAGTCGGGATACAGCTGTTGCATCACGCCTTTGAGCCCTTCGCCATACTGGTACAAATAGAACGACGACGCGTTCTTCACCTGTTCCAGTTGCGCCTGATAGCGGTTGGTCAGCTCGCCTTCCATGCTTTGCAGCTTCTGCTCGCCCAATACGATGCGCACCCGGCGGATATCATTGTGATCGGGTGCCGCCGGCAGCGTATACGCCGGTTGCTGCAACAACGCCAGCGCCTCGGCTTTCTGCTCCTGCCAGTACTGCCAACCGGTGATGGCCGCCACCGGCAACGCGCAGGTCAGCACGCCGCAGGCAAACCAGAACCAGCCCGGTCTCGGTTTACGATGCGCTTCAATTTTCAATACGGTAGGTTTCATCTGCCCTTTCTCCCGCCCGACCAGAATACTGCCCGACGGCAGCGCCGGCTGGGCAGCCGCCGCCACAGACGCCATTCCGCCCGGCTCCATATCGGACTGGAAGAACACCATCGGCGGAATCTGCATATCCTGCTGTTTTTTCAGCGTTTGATCGTCAGAGACAATCACAATCTCGGTTTCATCGAACAGGTGGGTGTAGCCTTCGATAAAGTGCAGCAGGTTCTCCACCCGGGGAATGCGGCTCAGGCCCGAGTTATGCAGCTTTTCGCTCATCAGTTGCAACGCGCGTTCGCAGCGATACACCAGCCGTTTGTGTTCGTGGCTGATGGCGTACTGGCGAATTACCTCGCTGATGCGGGCGATAAACCAGTCCAGAATTTCGATACGCGCCCGCTCCTGATGCACCGGCGGCCAGAAGTTTTCCCACTGGGTGACGATCAGGTTGGCGAGGAACTCGCAGCCTTCGGTAAAGCCGTTCAACCCGGCCAGACGCGAGCGCGCCAGGGTGAAATAGATAGCGGTTTGCAGGTCAACGCCCTGTTTCTCAAAAATCGCGGTCGCCATATCGTGCACCCGCATCCAGTCCACTTCCGGGCGGGAGGCATGGCTCAGCTTGTTGATTTCCGCACGTAACGCCTCGTACTCAGGCAACATCCGTGGATCACGGCCCACTTTCAGGGCCTGTTGTGCATCTTGCATATCAGGTCATCCGGCTACGGGCGAGCAGGGACAAACCCGCTCGCCCTCTGGGTTAATAGAGAGAATCAGGCAGTTTGAACTGGCTAAACAGGCCACCGGCAAACGGGTTGTGGCTGGCGTCGGTATAAACGCGATAGGTCATGCCGCCTTGTTCCAGCGAGAAACGCACGTCGAAGGTATTGTCGTTGACCTGCGTCAGTTGGCCGTTGGTCAACAGGCGGAACATCGCCCACGGGCCGGTGAAGCTCAGGCTGCGCGGCGAGCGTTCACGGTCATCCGGCACCAGCGTCAGCTTGCTTTCGGCGCCGTCACGCATACTGTTCGGCCACACCAGCGGCGTCTTAGTGCGGCGTCCGTGGCTGTACTCCAGCAACTGGCCGTCCAGGTTCAGCACGCTGCGGCGTTTGTTGGCGGTCAGTTCCACCGGCTCCACCACAAAGTGGATTTCCAGACTGCCTTGTGCGTTAAACAGCGTCTGGCGGATACGGGTGGCGCGATCGAGCTGTTTCACCAGATCGGTTTGCATTACCGACGCGCCTTCCCCTTCCAGCATCCCGCCGTCCATAATGGATTTGAGGTTGGTCTGGTAGAAGCTGTCCAATGTCCCGCCGACGGCAAAGAAGCGCTCCATCTCGGACAACGGCACATCCTTGTCGGAAGACGGGTTGAACGGGTAGCGATCGGCCAGTTTGTCGTTGAACGGCGTCACCACTTTGTCCAGCCACTCCTGATTGAGTGAAGACATGGCAAGACCGGTCACCAGACTGGCGCTTTCTCCCGCCAGTTGGCCGACCCAGCGATCGAGCGGCGACGGCAGGCTGCGCGCATACTGCTGCAACGCGAACACCGGGTCGGCGAACTTGTTGCCCTGACGCGCCTGCACCGCTTTCAACGCCGCCTGTCCCGGATCCGTCGCATTCACAATCTGATCGAGATAGTGGTAGAGATCGGTCAGCTTCTGATTGACCTCCTGCACCAGCGGCCCCTGTTCACCCCGACCGCTCAGCGCGGCGTTAATCGTCATGAACGGACGACCGATACGGGTATTGATGCCCTGCGCGGTGTCGTTCTCGTCATCCGCCAGTTTGCGGATGCGGGTGTTGTCGCTCACCGTGGTCAACACCCGCTGAAACGGCTGATCATTACCGGTAATGTCGGTCAGAATGTTCAGCGCCTGCTCCGGGCTTTCCAACGGCTGCACATCAATATTCGCCAGCGCTTTTTGCCACTGGTTGATGTAGTCGGTGATGTAGCGATCGTTCACCTGACGCAGAATTTCCTTACGGTCGGCCTCGCTCAGGTGCGCACGCTCACGCTGGCCCAGCACCCAGGCATCCAGCGCGGTCAGGTCCAGCAGCGTCTTATCCTGCTTGAGGTAGAAATCGCTGAAGCCGGGATAGGTCAGCAGCCGCGGCACCATGCCCGCCTTGTCGTTACGCAGCGAGAATACCGAGTCAAACGTCGGTCCCACCTCGTCGCGGAGAGCCAAATCCGGCGGCAGCACCTGCGTCGCCTTCATCACCAGACTCTGGTAGACGCGCTGGTACATCGGCAGCTTGCTCAGCTCGCGTTGGGCGGCGGCGATCGGGTCGACGAACGGCGCGAAGGTCGAAATCGCCACCGCGTCTTTCTGCTCGCGGGACTGGTGCCAGTCGGTCCTCTCCAGCGCGTAATCCAGATGCTGCATCAACTGTTCCTGCACCTTGCCCTGACCGGGGAACGCCTTCTGCCAGCGCAGCGCCATAAACTGCTCCACCAGCGTCTTGTTACGCCCGGAGGCGTCGTCCAGCATCCGCATCACCCGCAAAATCGTGAGTTTTTGCTCGCTGCCGGCCGGCGCCTGATTCAGGTCTTCCAGTAGCCCCTGCATCACCGCCGGCAAGAAGCGCTGGTTAAGCATTTGCAGGTAGGAACCTTCCACGTAAGGACCGATCTTATCGCCCTGATACAAGCCAAGATCCGCCAGCATCGGCGTACGTTCATGGTAGTTGCCGAACGACAGGGTGGCGTCGCGGATCAGGTTCAGGCGCGGCAGTTGCTGGTAACCGTAGCCTGCCTGCCCTTCCAGCTCGTTGGTGCCGATGAACGCCTGCGCCTTGGTCAGCACATTACGACCGGCTTCTTCGTTGACCCGGTAGAAATGGTGCCAACTGCCGATCATCGCCAGCCCAAACAGCACCATGCAGGTAATACCGATGCTCATGCGGCGACGGCGATAGAGGCTGTGCAGCCGGTTTTCCCCCGCCAGACTGGCCTCCGGGAAAATCACCTCCGGGAACAATTTCTGTACAAAGAAGGTATTGGATTCACCGCGCATCGCCGCATTAATCGGCTCCGGCAATTGGTAACGGCGGGAAGCGGACTGAGCGAAGGCATCAAACGGCACGCCCTGCTGGTACACCGAACTGGCGTAAACGCCGCGTACCAGAAATGCACGGTCGTCGCCGGTCGCCAGTGTTTCGTTCAACACTTCCGTTACGTAATCCTTCAGCCCGGCCAGTTGGCGCACGAAGGCGAACAGCGTATTGCGCACGCCGTTGTCCGACTGCGTCAGCAGCATTTCCGGCAAATTATTGTTGAGGCTGGTGATCCACTCATCCCAGAAGCGCTCCAGCTCCTCCAGCCAGCCTTTGCCGTGGCTGGCCTGCGGGGTAAACGTCACCCCCAACACCGCCTGACGTGCCTCCCGGTTCAGCGACCGGTACACCACGTCAAAACCACGCAGCATATCCAGACGGGTCAGCGCCACATACAGCGGCAGGCGGGTATTGATATTGACCGCAATCTCCTGCAGGCGGGCGCGCATCACCTGCGCATAGGCCTTGCGCTCTGACACGCTGGCCTGCGACAGCCAGGAGAGATCGATAGTCAGCACCAGTCCGTTCAGCGGCTGGCGACGGCGGTTAAGGCTCAACCACTGTAACAAATGCTGCCACAGGCGGGCGTGACGCCCGGCCGACGGCTCTGCGCCGACTTCCGGTTGCGCCAGCAAGTGACCACTCGGATCCCAGATCACCGCCGATTCACCGACCCAACTGTTCACCTGCTGGCCGCCAGCGACTTCACGCAACTCCGCATCCAGTTTCGGGTTGAGCTTATTGGCCGGGTTAGCACGATGGATCAGGCTGCTTTTGCCGCTGCCGGACAGGCCGATCGCCAGATACCAGGGCATGGCGTACAGCGCCTTTTTGCCGAGCTGGGTTTGAAACGCCTGTAGCCAACGGTCCAGAAAGGTTTGCTGGCTATCAACGTATACCTGCAAGGGGTCTTGCTCGATAGTCTGCTGTTCCCGGCGTTCCGCACGCAGTTGCTGTACCCGACGCCAGACACGCCAGGCGCTGTAGGCAAAGCCCAGCCACAGCCAGACCAGCGTGAACACCACGCGGCCCCACACGCTTTGCAGCGGACGCATCTCGCCGAGGGTCAGACGCGGCCCCAGCCACCAGGCCAGCACCAGCGCCACCACCCATACCACCACCCCCAGCAGCAGCCAGGACGGTTTCAGTTTCGGCAGCTGTTGCCGCAGAAAGGTAATGATTATTTTCAACATAAGTGACCATTCAACTCCGAATGTCTTATTTCCTGCGGGACGCGCCCAGCCGCTCCAGTCGGCTGACCATTCCCGGTTCCCACTGCATCAGGCCCAGTCGCTCGCTTTCCTGCCACAGGTGCTGATAATGCTGTGCCGCCAGTGCTTTCATGCCTTCTTCCGCCAGTAAATCCGCCAATACCAGCTCGGCCAAAAAACGCTCGCGCGGTTCTTTCAACCGTCGAATACGTTCATCCAGCAGCGACAGCGCAGCGCTCAGCCCTTGCTCGGCGCAGCACGCCGCCGCCTCAGCCGCCAAATCATCCTGTCGCTGAATACCACCGCCACCACGCCCTGGCTGCGCGGATTGCAGCCACTGGACGCATTTGGCCGACAGAAACGCCGACCCATCGCTAAACGACAGCTCGCGTAATTCCGGCAGCCGGGCCAGAAACGCCGACAGTTCATCGGCGATGGCGCTGGCGACAGCGCCATGCCCCAGCCGGGTCGCTACCGTCGCTGACAGCATGTGGCCGTCAAACCAGTACGGTGCCAGCGTCAGGCTCTGTTCAATCTTGTTCCACAGCGCCAGATCCGCCTGTCCAAGCGCGCTGTGGTATTCATCCACCCGGTCAGGCGATACCGGCGCTAACTGGGTTTTATTACCTCTCGCCGCCATCGGTGGGGTGGTAATACCCGCCCAGATAGCATTGCGGCGCAGGCGATATCCCACCGGCGCTTCCGGCTGGCGTTCTACCAGCAACGTCGCTACGGTAAGTTGCGTCTGCTTCCAGCTACGATCGTCCGAACTGTTGATATCGACCGTCGCGGCCGCGCTGGCGGCGGTCCCGGCGGCGCTGCCATTGCCGCCGCTAGCAGCAGCGTTGCCGGCCGTTCCGCCCTGCCCGCCAGACGCGGGTTCCGCCGCCTGATTGGCTTTCTCCTGCGCCTGATGACGTTGCCGGGCGCGGTGAAGCGCCGCGACCAGTTCGTCGGTCAGGTCCGCTTTGTCGGTAGCCAGCCCGCTCCAGCGCGACGCCAGCTGTTCCGCCAGTTGATGCAACTGATGCAGCTCCGCCCCGGAGGCATTCTCCGTCATGCGCGGCAGCACGCCCTCAAAACGGCGGATGATCTGCACCATCAGTTTCTGTTTTTGTACCGGACTGGCGGGAAACGCCGTCGTCCAGTAAGCCTCCAGCCAGCTGTCGAGCAGCATGAGTGCGGTGGCGAACGGGGTGGCCTTGGCCGGGTGCTGCAGACAGCGCAGTAACTGCACCAGCACCCGCATGTCTTTGGTGCGGCTTTCCAGCAGCGTCAGGCACTGACCGGCGACCGCATTAAGGTCCACCTGGCTGTGCGCCAGCGACCCCAGCTTGACCAGTTCGGTTTCCACCTGCTCCCACAGCGGATCATCCGCCGCCACCGCCGCCCGCAACGCATCGTCGGGCAGGGTCGTCAACAGTCGCTTACACCAGGGGTGTGTATGCATACTCATCGCTCCTACCAGCGGCACTGCTGACGCAACGGCGCCAGCGCCTCGCCCAGCCCGGTGAGATCGATGCGCAACACGTGATCCTGCTCGCCATTCAGCACCAGCTCATGGTGGCCGACCCAGCGCTTGAGCGCGTCGATAGCGGGCAGGCCGCGGCCAAACTCCAGCAAGGTGCCGCGGTTACGCACAAACCAGTTATCCGGCGCGCTGGCGCCGTCAAGCTGGGAGGTGATGTTGTCGCCCGGCCACGGCTGGCTGAGCGTCAGCCGCAGATGGGTAATGCTGCTGGCGCAGCTGATCACCAGCGTGTTGCCGTCCGCCAGCGTCCTGGTCAGGGTGATATCGCCATTAGCCGCCTCGCGGTTGAGACGAAACGCGTTCTCCCCCGCGCCGCTTTTATTTGTCTCGGGCGGCAAGGCGCTCGCGCGTTCCGTCTCGCGCCCGAGCGCGTCGTAACAGGCCAGGCGCACCTGCGGCGACGTCTCATTGCGGCACTGTTCCCACAGTGATTGCCAGACCGGGTCGGGCGAACCGACTGCCGCCATCAGCAGCGGCACCATCGTCAGCATCATCAGTTCACCTCCAGTTTCTGGCACTTGTGATCCAGGGTTCGTTTAGGAATATTCAGGCTTTCCGCTACCAGTAACCGGTTACCCTGAAACTGCTGCAGACGCGCCGCAATCACCGCGGCTTCATACTGCTGGGTGGCAATGCGCAGATCCTGAATATGGTGGAACGCGTCGCTATCGGCGGCAGTTCCCTCACAGACCCGTTCATGCAATTCCGGCGGCAACGACTCCAGACGAATCGGCTCGCCTGCCGGCGTTTGCGCGCACGCCACTTCCAGCAAGTTCTTCAGCTCACGCACATTACCGGGGAAGTCATACCCCACCAGTTGCCTGAGAAACGTGCGGTGCAACGGCCCCAGCGGTTTCTGCTGTTGCTGGGCGAATTGCACGATAAAGTGCTCGCAAAGCAGGCTGATGTCGTCCGGGCGATCGCGCAGCGGCGCTACCTGCACCAGACACTGGCACAGACGGTGATAGAGATCCTGACGGAACTGGCCTTCCGCCACCCGCTGTTCCAGCGGTTGATGCGTGGCGGCGATCAACCGGAAATCAGAATGACTCTCTTGACCGGCGCCCAACGGGCGAAAGCTGTGCGTTTCCAACACCCGCAGCAGTTTCGCCTGCATCAACGGCGGCATGTCGCCCACTTCATCTAAAAACAGCGTGCCGCCGTTGGCCTGCGCCACCAGCCCGACCTTATTGCTCTGCGCACCGGAAAACGCGCCTTTCTCATAGCCGAACAGCTCGCTTTCAATCAGATTTTCCGGAATGGCGGCGCAGTTAATGGCGATGAACGGCCGGTCGGCGCGTTCGGAGCACTGGTGCAACAGCCGGGCCACCACCTCTTTGCCCACACCGGTTTCACCGTGGATCAGCACCGCCAGACGATGGCCGGCCGCCTGGCAAATCTGCTGCTGTAGCTGCCGCGCCGCGACAGACTGCCCGATCAACCCTTCGGCCACCCGTTTTTCCCGTCCCTGCCGCAGCGCGCCTTCGTCTTTCATCTGGCGCAACGAATCGCGCAGCGCGGTCTGCTCGCGTTGGCTGCGCCCCAGCTCGCGGATCAACGCCAGCTGGCTGCAAAATATCTGCGCCAGTTGCGCGCAGTCGCCATGCCGCCCGAGCGCCTGTAATCGTTCCGGCGTATCCAACAACGCCAATACCGCCAGCGGTCGGCCGCTGTCCGCCTGCAACGGCATAGCGAACAAGCCGCAAGCCGTGCCGGCATCGGCCAGCAACTGACGAAAACCCTCGTGTTCAATACGGGCGCCGCCGTACAGCGATGTCCAACTGCGAACCTGATTTTTAAGCAACACATAGGCCAGCGGATGACTGAAATCATCCACGCTGAGCGACAGCGACAGCGGCGTGCGATGCACCCAACCGCTGCACATCAACTGACGCCCGCTGACATCTACCATACCCAGCAGCGCCCCCTGCGGCTGCCATGCAGTACGCAGCGTGCCGAGCAGCCAGTCACACAGGCCGGCTTCATCCCGGTGCCGGGTCAGCGAGAGCGCCAGGTCGAGGGCAGATTGCATGCTCAGCCCTCCACCTCGGACCGGAACTGGCCGTCTTCCACCCGGAAATGAATACGGCTGACCGGCTGGCCGGCCGACAGGCGTTGCAGCAACTGCAACGACACCGGCGGCAACAGCGCGCCGTCGATCACCGACTCCAACATGCGCGCGCCGTTCTCGCTGCGGTTGGCCAAACGCAGAATTTCTTCCGGCACCGCATCGTCGATGACCACTTCGGCACCAAAGCGCTGTTGCAGCAACGTCACCAGACGGGACAGCTTGCCCTGTACGATCTCGACCAGCGTGTCGTGATCCAGCGGCAGGTAGGGGATCACTTCCATGCGCGCCAGCAACGCCGGTTTGAAGAACGCCGCCAGTTCCGGGTAGAGCGCATCCAGCAGTTCGCTTTGCCGCTCCGCAAAATTGACAATCGTCTGGAACCCGAGGTTGGAGGTCAGGAAGAACACCACGTTACGACAGTCGATCAGCCGCCCTTCGCCATCGGCCAGTTCACCTTTATCAAACGCCTGATAGAACAGGTTGAGGACATCCGGGTGGGCTTTTTCCACTTCATCCAGCAGCACCACCGAATAGGGTTTCTGGCGAATCGCTTCGGTCAGCACCCCGCCTTCGCCAAAGCCTACATACCCCGGCGGCGAGCCGATCAGGCGGGAAACCGTGTGCTTCTCCTGGTATTCGGACATATTGATGGTGGTGAGATAATGACGGCCGCCGAACATCAGATCGGCAATCTGCACCACGGTTTCGGTTTTACCGACCCCACTCGGCCCCACCAGCAAAAAGGCCCCCAGCGGTCGGCCGGGACGGCGCAGGTCGGCGCGGGCGGTCAGCAGGTGCTTGTGCAACTGGGCGATCGCCAGTTGCTGCCCTTTGATGCTGTCGCCGAGGTAATCCGGCAGGCGGGTCACCACGTCCAGCTCGCCCTGGGAAATGCGGTTTAGCGGCACACCGGTCCACTCCGCAATCACCGAGGCAATCTGGGTTTTATCCACATGCGGTGACACCAGCACTGACGGCTGTTGCAGTTCCGCCAACGCCCGTTCGCTGTCGGCCAGATCGGCGGCCGCGGCGGCGGCATCGAAATCTTCCGCCGGTTCATCGGCCAGCAGCGCCGTGCGCAGCGTGACGATCTGTTGCACCAGCGTTTTTTGCCGCTGCCAGTCAGCTTCCAGTTGCGCCAGCGTCGCGGCGTCGGTTTCGCGGGCGTCACGCAGCGTCGCCAGCCGCTCCGCGGTATCACCCAACCCAATGCGGCCCTGACGTTCCAACTGGGCGATTTCCAGCGCCTGCTGATGCAGGCGGGTTTGTAACTGGCTGACCGCGCGCGGCGGCGTGGTCAGATTGATGGCGACACGCGCACAGGCGGTGTCCAGCACGTCGATAGCTTTATCCGGCAACTGGCGGCCGGAGATATAACGGGCAGACAGATTGGCCGCCGCCTGCAACGCCTCTTCGTCGATCAACACGCCATGCGACTGTTCGTAAATGCTGCGCAGCCCACGCAGAATCACCGTCGCTTCCTCGACGTTCGGTTCGCCGACTTTCACCAGTTGGAAACGGCGCGACAGCGCGGCGTCTTTTTCCACGTATTTTTTGTACTCGCTCCAGGTGGTGGCGGCGATAGTGCGCAGCTCGCCACGCGCCAGCGCCGGTTTCAGCAGGTTGGACACATCCAGCCCGCCGGCCTGATTACCGGCGCCAATCAGTGTGTGCGCCTCGTCGATGAACAGCACAATCGGCTTCGGTGCCGCTTTGACTTCCTGCATCACGCCCTTGAAACGCTTTTCGAACTCACCTTTCACCGACGCGCCGGCCTGCATCGCGCCCAAATCCAGCGTCAGCAGTTCCACGTCGCGCAGCCGCTCCGGCACCAGACCCGCGACGATGCGCAGCGCCAGTCCTTCAATCAGCGCGCTTTTCCCCACCCCGGCTTCGCCGACCACGATCGGGTTGTTTTTACGACGGCGCGAGAGGATATCGATCATCAGGTCGATTTCGTGATCACGGCACAACACCGGGTCCAGCTTGCCCTGTCGGGCCGATTCGGTAACATTCTGGGTATAGCGGGAGAGCTGGGTGGTCGCACTCGCAGCTTGCTCCGACGTCACGCCGGCGGCAGTCACCACCTCGGTTTCCGCCGAGTCTTTCACCCACTCGTCAAACTGCTGGCGCAGCAGCTCGCGGTTAATTTGCGCCAGTTGGCGGGTTACCGTGGCCGACAGATAACGCGTCGGCGTCATCAGCAACACCAGCAGCAGCACGCCGCTGCGCAGACGGGCGTGTTGAAGCTCGGCCGAGGCCAGCAGCCAGCTGTCCTGTAACCACTCCACCAGCAACGGCGAAAACGAGGGATAGCCTGACTCAAAGCCTTTATCCGCCGCATTGGGCTGCAACAGGGCCGCCAGTTCGTCGGCCTCTACCCCGGCGCGTTTGAGGATCAAGCGCACGTCGCACAACGGCGTTTCCAGCATTTTCAGCAACAGGTGCTCAATGCGGATCTCCGCGCCCTGATGCTGAATACACAGCGCCGCCGCTTCTTCCATCATGTGGCGGCACAGCGGGTTGAGTCGCTCAACCAGGATCGGCAGTTCGATTCGAATCACGAGAATACGCTCCTGTTATTGTAATAATTCGCCCAGTTGACGCAGCACGTCCTGGGTCTGGTTGGTTAGCTGGTAGTGATACAGGCCAAACGCCACCGCCATCACCACGCACAGGCTGAGAAACAAGGCGCGCAGCGAAATCTGTTTACGCAGGTGGTAGCGGGAAGACTGCTGCCCCAGATTGAGGTGGAACACCGTCGGCGGATGTTCCGGCTCCGGGCGCAGGGTGTCGTGCAGGCGGCGCACCACCCGATCCAGTTCTTCGCGCCCTTGCGTCATCACCCGGTAGCGCCCTTCGAAACCGAGGCACAAGCACAGGTAGATAAATTCCAGAATGTCGCGATAGCGCACCGGGTCATCCAGCAGTTTTTCCAGCAGCACGAATACCTTCTCGCCACCCCAGGTTTCATTGTGAAAACGGGTGAGCAGCGAATGGGCCGACCACACGCTCTGGCCGCCCCACTCCCGCCCCATCACCGCTTCGTCAATGAAGGTGCACAGGATGTAGCGGAACGACAGGATCACGCCGTTTTCGTAGCCGTGGGAATGCAGTTCCTGCTCGATGGCCTGAATTTCGGACTGCACGCGCTGATACAACTCCGCCACACCGCCGTATTCAGACAGCTGGCGCACCCGCTCCACCATGCCCAGCAGCGGGGTAACGGCGTCGATCATCGGGTTGATGCTCTGCCCGCGCAGGCGGAACCAGTAATCGGAATCCATATCCAGTTGTCGGGCGTTGTCATACAACAGGTCGCCTAACTGGTCATTTTTAATGATGTCGGTACTCACAGGTTCCTCCTGTTAACTACTGGCCGCGGATGGCCCACAGTTGCATGTCCAGTTCCGGGAACTCGCCGGCAATGTGGAACGCCAGCGTGTTGCTGGTGACCAGCGATTTCCAGGCCGGGCTTTGCCTGTCCAACTGGAAGTAGCTGTAGCCGGCGTGATACGGCAGCTGGCGCGGTGCCACCGGCAGCGGCAGCAGCGGCACGCCGGGCAGTTGCAGGCTGATGAGTTCGCGGATCTTGTCGCTGGAGGCGATCTTGGTTTGTTGCAGCAGTTGCTTGCGCAAATGCTCCTGCGGCATGCGGGCGCGCACCGCCAGCACAAATTCGGCGCTGCTCATCAGTTCGGCGTCGCCCACCAGCGCCACCCGCACGCCGTAAGGCTGCGCCTTCATCTGAATCGACACCGCGCGCGGCGACAGCACGGTGCTCAGCGCCTGACGCAGCGCCATCATCAGCGGCTCGAAGCTGGATTGCTGGTGTTCATGGCGATAAGCCGGAAACTCCGGCGGCAGACGCGACTCGTCGGTAAAGGTCATCAGTTCGCCGCACAGTTGCACCAGCGCTTCGTGCAGCCGCTCCGGGTGCAGCGTACCGAGACGCGCCAGATGCGACAGCTGCGGCTGAGCGCGGTTCAGCAGTTGCAGCATCATGAATTCCGCCACGTCCGCCACCCCTTGCTGACCGGGCGCGGCGATGCGCTGGGCCAGACTGCGGGCACGTTCCGCCACCAAACCGGCGGATTCGCCCAAAAAGCGTTTCAGGCTCGGAATCGCTGTAACGCTGATGCTGCACGGCATAAAGTTAGGGTCCAGCACCAGCCCGCCGTCCGGCCGTTTGTCGAGGATGTTGGCGATCGCCAGCGACGCATAAGCGCTGCGATCATCGCGTTCCAGCATCAGCCGCAGGCTGACCTTGCCCACTTCCATCGACACCACGTCGCCGCCTTCGCTGTGCAAATCGCGCACATCGTGACGATGCGATTGCAGGCGGGTGGCGATACCGGCCCCGGCCTGCCCGACTTCGCTGACGCCGTTCACCGCCAGCGGCAGCGCCAGATACACCTTCTGGTTAGCCAGCGCCACATCGGTGATTTCCAGCGGTTGCGGCAGCGCGTCATCCCCCGGAATGTTGAAGACCGTGCCGTCCGGCATCACCCCGGTGGCGTTCACCAGTGCGATACGCCCAAAGTTGAGGTATTCCTCGTTGATCGCCAGCGATTGCAGGCCGTAGAAATAGTCGCTAAGCGCGCTAAGACGGGCATGCAGCGCGTAGTCCGTGTGTCTTTGCTGTTGCTGGAAATGCTGCGGCTTGATGAACAGCCCTTCCCGCCAAATAATCCGATTTCGGCTCGACATAGTTATTCTTCTTCTTGATCTTTCTTGATTTCGACTTCTTCACGGCGCAGATGCACCAGAAGCTGATAAGTGCGGCCGGTGTTTTTCAGTTTGATAACCTTGCGCCACTCGGCGCTGTCCGGGTCGGCGTATTTGGCAATCACCCCGATGTAATGCACTTTCTCGTCCAGCTTGACCGGCGGCAGGTATTTGAACTGCCCCGGCAGCAGCGTGTAGTCCTGATGGCTGAGGTAATTCTTGGCCAGCGCCTTTTCGATATCGCCGGTCACCTGGTCATAGTCGGTCGCCAGCAGGCGGGAGTCTTCTGCCAGCATCACCACCTGAAACTCGATGGGTGCCGCATCACCACTTTCGCTGGGGTTAACATCCGGCTCGGCCAGCAGGCTAAAGCCGACGGTCGAAGGCTGGTTATCATTGCTGCCAATCTGAATATCCGGATTGGCCGCCACCTTCGCCATCTTGCCGAGCGTGGAACAGCCGGGAAGCAGCAGCATCAAGGCGCATAACCACCCGATTCGCAGCATTAAGGCCCGCAGCATTATTTCTGCTCCTGTTGCTGGCGAACCGCGCGGTCATACGCCTGCGCATACACCTGATGGAACAGTTTCTGGAACCCTTGCTGACGCGGTGAGGTCAGTTCGCGGTAATAGTGCTGATACATCTGCCACGCCCAGCCGTCATCCAGCGCCTGACGCTCGCCGCTACGGCGATAATGCTCGAAACGCCCCAGCAACGCCGCCGGTGAAAACGCCTGTAAAATGCTCTCCAGCGCCACGGCGATCGCCTGCTGGTTGGCCCGGTGATGCGCCTGCATATTACTCAGCACCTCGCTGATGGCGGCCGGTGCCGACAGGTGCACCGGGCTTTTATCGTCGGCGAACAGCAGCGACAACGTATCGGTGTAATCCAGCCCCAGCCGCAGCGGGTTATCTTCGATCGGCCGCAAATGGGTATCCGCCAGCGCGGCCTGATCGGCCTGCAACGTCAGCAAGCCTTCCACCATCGCTTTGAGGCTTTTGCCCATCTCTTCGAGCATCTCGCGCAGTTGTTGCTCATCGCCGATATTGAGCGATACGCCCAGCCCGCGCAACAGCGGCGCCAGCGTCACCGCATCCACCCGTCCGCCCAGACCGGTGCTGGCGTGTGGGTTATCAATGGTCGGTAATTCCACAAATTTCTGATCCATGGTGTCCTCAACGGCAGAAAAAGAAGAAAGCGAGGTCGGCAGTTCATCACCGCGCTCAGCCTCCGTTGCCAGCGGCGAGCGGCTCTGTTCCTGCTGCAGCGCCCACAACGGGTCATTAAATCGGTCTATCGCCGTGTCATCGGCGGGCGCACTGCGTCGTTCTTCGCCAAGCCACCCTTCCAGCACGTCGCCGGGGCGTTGCCCCAGCACCTGATCGATATCCTGCTCGCGCGCCGGATCCTCGAGGTAGACCCCCAGCCGGAATGGGCCAATCACCAGTTCGTCACCCTGCGCCAGACGCACCCGGCGATCACGACCGATGGGCGACAACGCGCCGTTGATGAAGGTCTGGCCGCTCAGGTCGCAGACGCAGAAATAGCCGTCCTGTAATTCGATACGTGCATGCTCCGGCAAAACCGCGCCGAGCCGGTCACGCAACTGCCATTGATCTTTTTCCGATGCGCCCAGCGTGCCGCCGCGGTGATCAAACCGGTGCTGCACCTGCGAGTTGATATCCAGTTGTTCGCTGTTGAGCACCACCAGAGTGAGTGGGTTGTTTTCGTTCACAATTACTCCTGCACACAAATCGTCACATACGGGTCGGCGGGCGGCTGCCCGAGAAAGCTGCTCCATCCCAGACGGCTGCTCTGGTCATCGCCCAGCCGCAACCCTCTGGCTTCCCCTTCGGCGAAACCGAGGCGCAAGTCCCAGGCCAGTTGATCGCGCAGAATAAAGGAAACAAAACGCACCAGCGGCTGAAAATGCTCGCCGTTGGGCAGGAAACTAAGAAAACGGCTGAAACTGAGGTTATCCACCTTAAGCAGGAATTTACCGGCGCAGTCATTTACCTTGTCGCCAATGACAAAATCCCCGCCCAGCCGGCTATTGGCGCGCCCCAGCCGATTTTGCTGGTCTTTGAAAATCGGCACTTTGCGGTGTTGCCAGGCGATGACCTCGACGTCTTCCAGGTCAAAGCAGTGAATCACCAGACCAGCCACTACTTCCGGCGAGCGGCTGGGGCTGGCCAACAGGCCGGCGTAAGACAGCATCTTGGCGCGGTTGACCGGCAGGCTGTCGCGCACGGCGTCGTTACCCAGCCCCACCAGCGCGAACATCAACCGGGAGAAACCGTCCTCGCCGTTATTCTGGAAACGGACGTGATAGCGGTATTTACGCCAGGCGCGGTGTAGCAGCGTCAGCAATCGGTGATGAAAGAAATCGAGGAACACCCCCAGTTTCTGCTCGCCCTGGGCGTACTCCCACGCCAGCTCTTCGAGGTAATACCCCGGCATCGGCGACTGGCTGCCGTGCAGACCGAGAAACGCCACTTCCAGCTCCTGCCGGCCGTCACTGTCTTCCCCCACCCGCAGTACATCACTGGGGTGAAAGCCAATCGAGGCGGTGGAGCGAAAGCGAATCCGCTCCAGCTCCGGCCGGAAGTCGAGTGCCTGCTCCAGGTCGACGCCTTCCATCTGGTTGAGTAACTCCACCAGTTGGTAGAAGTTGAAGTGACGCGCATCCTGGCGAAACATCGCCTGCCCTGCGGTCACATCATCGAGTGCTGACCTATCTGCACCGGCCATCGGTAGCGCTCCTTGTTATCGATGTTGACCACTTCCAGCAGATGGAAGGCGTTGACGCTGGCGTACAACGAAAAGAAATGCGCCAGCACGGTGCTGAACAGATAGAGTTCGCCTTCACTGGCGAACGCCGACTGCCGCACCGACAAAACCGACTTGAGCCCGCGCACCGGCATCCCCTGTACCAGCCGGTCCACCGGTGTGGTGTCAATCGTTTCGATCCCCGCCAAACGCTTGCGAGACGCCTGCTCCGCCTGTTTGTCATGCAGCGCCGGAAAGTCGTAGGTGCGCAGGATCTGTACTAACGCATCACGCCGCAGCAGCGACACATAGTTCAGCGACAGGTTGGAGATCAGCGTCCAGTGCAGGCTGCCGTCCAGCGCCGGGCGCAGCGGACGGCTCGGCCGAATCAGATTACGGAAGGTGGCGAAAGACGGCGAACTGCCGGTCGACACGCAGATGGCCCCCACCGGCAACTGCGCCGCCCGCGAACGGTTGGTGCAGGTCAGGGTGACCGAAATGGATTCATCCAGATCGATGACTTCTTTCTCGTCGCCGCGCACAAACGACAACAGGTGATCAAAACCGTCGCCGTTGACCGCTTCACGCACCCGGATGCGGTAATACAGCGCCAGCCGCCCTTTGGCTCGCTCGATTTGGTGCTGGAAACTTTCGAACGGCTGGTAGAGCCGCGGGATGCCGCGTGCCCGCCCGCTGTTGCCCTCCACCCAGCCTTCCACTTTGTCGATGGAGAAAATCTCGAAACTGTCGGCATGTCGGTAGCTGGCTTTCAGCGGGTAATCGGTCTGGCGACCATCCAGATTGATGGGTTCGCTGTCATGGCGGAACAGGTTGATGGCCGGCACGCAGTTGAGCATGAACGAATCCGGGCGGATTTTCAGTTCCGCCGGCAGCGGCCGGTCAAAGCAGAAATGCAGTTTGAAATCCGTCACCATCAGCGGCTGGTCAGGCCAACTGGCGCCGGACAACTGGAAGAACAGAAAACTTTCCGGAAAACAGAAATACTCCTGCAGGATGCGATAGCCGGAGTAGACGTTGCCGGGATATGGCAGCATCGCATCTTCGCGCTCAAAGCCGACGGTTTTCAGCACATTCGCTTCCTGACGAAAGCGTTTCCCGTCAATTTCCAGCTCGATGTGTGACAGCTGGCTGGCGATCCAGAAATAGAGTTCATAGGCGGTATAGCGGTCGCCGCCCAGGAAGAAACGCAGTTTATCGAGCTGCAAATCCCCCAGCGACAACGGCCCGTGCAGGCCGATATCCAGCGTGATGGCAGACATGTCGTTGCCGCTTTGCGCGTTGATCCGGCGGATATCCGCCGGGTAGATCCAGGCATCGTGGCAGGTCTGGAAATGGCAGACCACATCGTCTATTGGCAAGCTGTCCAGCTCGCAGCCACGCGCCACGAACGCCGGCTGCGCGATGGCGCCGGGCAGTACCGAAAACTGCATGATGGTCATGCTGGGTACCGGGCGCAAATAGTTCGGCCACAGCATACCCAGCAGGCCGTGCGTCAGCTCCGGAAACTCATCCTCGATCTTCGCACGCAGGCTGCCGGTCAAAAAGGCGAAGCCTTCCAGCAACCGCTCGACATCCGGATCCGTGGTCTGTTCTGACAAAAATCGGGTAAGTTCAGGGTGTGCTTTGGCGAATTCGCGCCCCTGCAGGCGCAAATAAGCGAGTTCATCCCTGAAGAAATGTTCCAGCGACATAATCACATCATTCTGTAATGGCGGTGGCTGTCCATATGAATATTGAAGGAGGTGACCTGCTCCAGTTCTTCCAGCCGCACATGGGCGGTGACCTGAAACGACATCTCCAGCGGATTGGACAGATAGTCCGACGCACTGACGTCCACATGGACAATGCGCGGTTCAAAGCGACAGATACACTGTCGGATCGCTTCACGGATTTTGCCCCGGATATCCGCGCCGCCCTGCGTGGCGTCATTAAAATCAATCACGCCAAGCTCGGGTGCGCTGCGACAACTGCCGGGTCGCGTATTCAGTACCTGATCAAGCTGGCGTTTCACCGACGCGATCAGGTCTTCCAACTCCGTTTCGGGGGAGGAGCGACGCTCCTCTCCCCGGATACGATCAAACAGGCTGGCCGCAGATCCCCGCTCCCAGGCAGAGAGCGACGGCATCAGTCGTTATTCCTTATCCAGACGACCAACCAGGGACAGTTCAAAATTCGCCCCCATGTACTTGAAGTGTGGACGTACCGCCATAGTCACCTGATACCAGCCCGGTTCGCCTTCCACGTCCAGCACTTTGATTTGTGCCGCACGCAGCGGACGACGGCTGCGTACATCAGCCGGCGGGTTTTCCTGATCGGCGACGTACTGCTTGATCCAGTTATTCAGCTCGCGCTCCAGATCCTGACGCTCTTTCCAGGAACCGATCTGCTCGCGCTGCAACACTTTGATGTAGTGCGCCAGACGGTTGATGATGAACATGTACGGCAGTTGCGTACCCAGTTTGTAGTTGGTTTCCGCCTCTTTCCCTTCTTTGGTATTGGCGAACACCTTGGGTTTCTGCACCGAGTTGGCAGAGAAAAACGCCGCGTTATCGCTGTCTTTGCGCATGGTCAGGGTGATGAAGCCCTCTTCGGCCATTTCGTATTCGCGGCGGTCGGTGATCAACACCTCGGTCGGGATCTTGGCCTGCAACTGGCCCATCGCTTCATACACATGCACCGGCAGATCGGTGATGGCGCCGCCGCTCTGCGGGCCGATAATATTCGGGCACCAGCGGTACTTGGCGAAGCTGTCGGTGATGGCGGTGCCCATCAGATAAGCGGTGTTGCCCCACAGATAGTGTTCGTGGTTGGCGCTGATGTCTTCCTTGTAGTTAAACCCTTTGATCGGGTTTTCTACCGGGTCATACGGCAGGCGAGCCAGGAAACGCGGTGCCGTCAGCCCCAGATAACGGGCATCTTCCGACTCGCGCATCGAACGCCATTTGGTGTAAGCCGGGCCTTCGAATACCGATTTCAGGTCTTTGATCGACGGCAGATCGGTAAAGCTGTCCACACCGAAGAAGGTGGGTGCGACGGAGGAGATGAACGGTGCGTGCGCCATCGCGCCCACCGCGCTGACATACTGCATCAGCTTGATGTCCGGCGAGCTTTGAGTCAGCGCGTAATCGCCGATCACCCCGCCGATCGGCTGGCCGCCGAACTGGCCGTAGCCGCTGGAATAAACGTGTTTATAGAAACCGGACTGGGTAATTTCCGGTGCAAACTCAAAGTCTTCCAGCAGCTCGTTTTTGGTCGCGTGCAGCAGCAGGATTTTGATGTTTTCACGGAAATCGGTGCGATCGATCAGCAGTTTCAGTGAGCGCCAGGAGGATTCCAGCTCCTGCAACTCCTGTGCATGCAGAATCACGTCGATCTGTTTGCTGAGTTTTTTGTCCAGCTCAACGATCATGCTGTCGACCAGCGCCTTGTTCACCGGCTCGGCCGCGTTGCCGCTGTCCAGAATGTTCGCCACCAGCGCGGCGATCCCCTGTTTGGCGACGTTGTAACCTTCATCCACCGGGGTGATGCGCGCCTGCGCCATGATTTCTTCAAGCAGCGATGATGAACCACCGGCCGCGCTTGTCTGGGCCTGTTCTTCAACCATTGACATGTTTGTTTCCCTTCTCGTCAGTGACAATCAATTATTCGGCGGGTTTCACCAGATCCAGCTCTTTAAGCAACTGCTCTCTGGCTTCTTCGCTGGATAACAGATCCTGCAGGCGATTGCGGAAAGCGGGGATATTACCCAGCGGCCCTTTCAGCGCCACCAGCGCTTCGCGCAGTTCCAGCAGCTTGCGCAGTTCCGGTACTTGCTGGGCGATACGGTCGGGGGAGAAATCATTCAGTGAAGCGATACTGAGTTTGACGGGAAGGTCATCCTGGCTGTCTTCTTCCAGGCGGTTAGGCACGCTGAAATTCAGCTCCAGATTGGCCTCTTTCATGACCGAAGTGAAATTGTTCTTGTCGATAGACACCGTCTGACGTTCTTCAATCGGTGTCTCTTCTGTGCGTCCCTTCATATTTCCCACTACCATCAACGTAAGCGGTAATTCAATTTCCGCCTGCTGACCACCCGTAGCTGGGACATATTTGATATTAATACGTTCCTTTGGTGCGACAGATGCACCGTCAGTTCCTTTTGCCATATGTCAATACCAACGTGAGGGCACTCTGGCCCGATAAAATAAGGTCGAATCCTACTGAAAGACCCGTCTGAATCCATGACAGACCGGGCTGTTCAGCGAACAAATAGGCTATATCCTTCATACTTCACGTTGCCGGTGTGTTGGCTGCCCTCATTCACCCCGCTCACTGACTGAGGTAAGTTCCCGAGGATTCATTCGATTGCCGCCTTCCTGCAACGCGAATTATTTCGGATATGTTTGTTTTTCGACCGACGATATGCACGAAATAGAACCCGCCGCCTCGGCGCATTCACTCAACGCATTCTTAAACCGTATGGAATTAGTAAGCTAATAAAAACGACAGAACTGTATTCAAAATGTGTAGATATATTTCTGCTTTGTTCGCCAATCATACACATAACGCTGATACATGGTCAACGCTAATATATTTTTAACATTACAAAGCTCCCAAAAATACAAAAAATATTTAAAAATCAATAAAATAAATAAAAACCAATGAAAAATAATTCAATTTTTACGGAAAATAACGCTTATACCGCTCGTGTTACAATTTCACAAAAAACGGGTGTTTTTTGCCTCTCTAATTTCGTTAGATTTAAAAACAATTAATATGCTAATTAAATTTAAGAATAAACCCATTATTCATGAGGAATATTTACAGTCATAACCGCCGATTATTTTCACACCGCAACATCACGTAAGTGAAACATTTCAGTACGATTTATGTCATGAAAGAAAAATAAAACACCGGCTGAACGCACAATAAAAAACCACATCACGCCGGATAGAAAAAATGTGAATCGTCACATATCCAAAAAAAAGAAGTGAGCGACCGACCCTGCGAATACGGGCGATGAAAAAACGTTTACGGTTTATTATTTCCCCGTGCAATATGAATCAAGAAAAATAAAAAAACGCGCTTTATGGAAAAATAGTTTCCGTTATTAGGATTAAATAAACCGTATTGTGGAACAGAGTGAAAGGCGCCGACAAGCATAGGAAACCCGGTCTGAACCGGGTGCATAAAAGCCATAAGTGAATGAGGAACATAAGGATGCAGCACAAGATGGCGGCCAGAAGAAACCGGGCGCTGCCGGATACGGTTAACGCACTGGTAACCGTTTTTCCACTAACGCAATCCACATCGCGACACCATGTGGAATAAGTGCGTCATTGAAGTCATAGCAGGCATTATGTAATGGGTGGGAAGGGGTTTCACCATCAGCACCCAGCCAGAAATAAGCGCCGGGACAGTGTTCGAGCATACAGGCGAAATCTTCCGAAGCCATAGACGGGGCGATATCCCAATGAACCTGCCCCTCGCCGCACGTTATTTGCGCTACCTCGCGAACGGTTTGCGCGACTCGGGCATCGTTGTGGGTCACCGGGTAGCCCGGAAAGTAACGAATGGCCCCGTTGACGCCGAACAGCGCGGGGACCTGCTCTGCAAATTGTGCAATCAATGTTTTCACCTGATCACGCGTTGAGGTTTGCAGACAACGCAACGTACCACGTAACACCACGGTTTCCGGAATCACGTTAATGGCTTCCCCGCCGGCTATCTGCGTAATGCTGATGACTACCGACGACTGAGGCGACAACAGCCGGGAAGGAATCGTCTGTAGCGACAGCACCAGTTGAGACGCCGCCATAATAGGATCGGCGCCGCTTTCCGGCATCGCGGCATGGCAGCTCTTGCCCGTCAGGGTAATTTCAAACGAATCCAGCGAAGCCATCATCGCCCCACTGCTCACGCCGACATGCCCGACAGGCAACCCAGGCCAATTATGCAAAGCATAAATGTCATCCATTGGGAAACGCGTAAACAGCCCTTCTTCCACCATCCGGCGCGCCCCGCCCAAATTCTCTTCCGCCGGCTGAAAAACGGCGTGCACCGTTCCGCTGAAACGTCGGGTTTCGCCAAGATGACAGGCGGCAGCCAGCAACATGGCGGTATGCCCGTCATGGCCACAGGCATGCATCACGCCGGAATGCTGTGATGTATAGGGTAGAGAACCCAGTTCAGTCACCGGCAGCGCATCCATATCGGCACGCAGGCCAATGGTCGGCCCCGGCCCGTTCTCCAGCGTGCCGACTACGCCGGTTCCCGCCAGCCCGGTATGGACCTGAAACCCAAACCGGGTCAGTAATTCGGCCACCATCTGAGATGTCTGATATTCCTGATACCCCAATTCCGGATTGGCATGCAATTTGCGGCGCCATTCAATAGCCTGCGTAATCAGTGCTGGAGAAATCCCCATACTTCCCTCCTCATTGATTCACACCTCGCCACATACGCGGGTGCCTGTCCCCGCTATATCCCAGCCGTTGTGGGGAATAACCTACTCTACCCCAGCCACCGGAACGGACAAAGATTATCTGCCTGACAATAAAGACACTTTGGGTATATCGCCGCGCTGGTATGCCTCGCAGGTGGAACGTATTACGGCAGATTTAGATATCAGGAAGAGTAGCAGATGATGACACCGATATCGCCGCACTGGTGGCAGAACTGGACGGCAGCGACACCGACGGCACGGACTGGGTGGCGACAATGCCGAGCAACATCATTTTGATCAGGCGAACGGGGTCGATAGCGGGGCGGCCATTATCGGCACAGTAAAGGTGAGAAACCGCGTCGCGGATGAATTCAAAACCAATGGCGGCATCGATGTGGCGCACAGATGGTCTTGGGGGACCAGCTCGTCCAGAATCACCATTTCAAACGGGTATTGCTGCGGGGCGGGCTCTCTGAGCATGGCGGTCAGTCCGTTTTTTGCACTGACCTTATTAGCTCAAAGTCCTGACCGTGAGGCCAGGACTTTGTCAGCAGTCTGTAGCTTTAAGAGCTTCAGGTATATTCTTGCAGTGGCCATTGAACGGATGCGTAGGCAATAAAAAAGCTGGGGGAAAAATTCCTCCAGCTCTAAATAGCTATATGGACACCCAGCACCTATCGAAGGACATCCTTACAATATCCCCAAATAGTTACATTAACGTATCAAAACTCAATTAGTGTAACCAATTGCGCACACTAAGCAACAACATTGACAAGAGGTCCATAAAGTCCTAAATTAAGAACATTATATGGATAAAATAGAGTTAAAGTAACCAAAATAGGTCTTTATAATGAAAGATATGACCGCTACAGCATTAGCAGAAGAGATCGGCGAAAGGCTAAAGCAAGCTCGACTAAATCGAGACCTCACTCAATCCGAAGTAGCAGCATTTGCTGGCATAGCACGTAAGACAGTTCTGAATGCAGAAAAAGGCAAAGTGCAACTCGATATCATGATTGCAATATTAATGGCATTAGACCTAACAGAGCAGATAGATCTCTTTCTCCCTAAACAAGAAATTTCTCCCCTACAACTGGCCAAATTACAAGGTAAGAAAAGGCAGAGAGCCTCTGGCCAACGCAGTAATAAAGATGAGGAAACCCCAGAATGGTAATGGAAGTCATTAAAATAACTTACCAAGACGATGTGGTTGGCGCAGTTAGTTTTGACACTGAGAAAGGGATCGGAGCATTTGAATACGATCCTAGCTTCGTAAAAAATGGCATCGAATTATCCCCGATCAAAATGCCATTATCGGCCCGAATTTATGGCTTTCCTGAACTAGATTTCAATACTTTTAAAGGACTACCAGGATTAATTGCAGATTCATTGCCTGATGACTTTGGTAACTCGGTTCTCAACGCATGGGTTGCAGGGCAAGGTCGTTCACCGAGTGACATTACGCCGCTACAACGCCTTCAATATACGGGAAAGCGAGGCATGGGAGCACTGGAATATGTGCCAGCTACAACGTTACGAAGTCTAAATGCTTCACAACAGGTAGAAATCCAATCGCTCGTTTCAATTGCACAAGAAATATTAGATTCACGAGGTAATTTTGAAGTAAAACTCAAAAAAAATGGCCAAGATGATCGGGAAACAATGATGTCTTTATTGTCTGTTGGCATGAGTGCCGGAGGAGCAAGACCGAAAGCAGTATTGGCATTTAATGAAGATTTTACTCAAGTTCGCTCTGGCCAAGCCAACGTCCCAACAGGTTTTACTCATTACCTGATGAAATTTGATGGCGTAAGTGAGCATAACAAAAACCAGGAAACCTTTGGTGACCCACTTGGTTATGGTGCAATGGAATTTGTATATCATTTGATGGCTAAGAAATGCGATGTCGATATGATGCCATGCCGCTTACTTCACGAAGGCAATAGAAGACACTTCATTACACAGCGATTTGATCGAATTAAAAATAGAAAGGTACACGTACAAACACTTAACGGTCTTGCCCACATTAACTATAAAAAGCCTGGTTCATTCTCTTACGCCGAATTATTTGGCATAGCCAGAAAATTGAAGCTTTCAGCTCTTGAGGCCGAGCAGCTTCTCAAACGCATGACATTCAATATCATTGCGCGAAATCATGACGACCATTCAAAGAACTTTGCTTTCATTCTGAAAAAAGACAAATGGTCTCTCTCACCTGCCTATGATTTAGCCTACAGTTACAAACCAGGCAGTAAATGGGTTAATAGTCATTGGATGAGTTTGAATGGCAAAAGAGACAACTTTACACGAAGTGATTTTTATAGCTTAGAAAAGCTAAGTTCATTTTTTAACAAAAGAAAGATCGACGATATTATTGATGCAACTATTGAGCACGTATCAAGTTGGCGTCAACTTGCACTGGAATGGGATGTACCAAAAACACTGATAGATGAAATACAAGAAAATTTGCGCCTCAACATTTGAGTAAGACCACGACAGATTTCGCTGCCGTGACGGCCACCGCGTGTTTCAGCTCATTTACGCTTATGAAGCCCGTAAGCCGGGTATTCAAGCGCAGATCACTGACATAGCCTTCAATGGTGCCGGGGTTCGCGATACCGCCAGAATACTGAAAATTGGCATTAACACCGTCATCCGGACTTTAAAAAACTCGCGCCAACGCGAATAACGTCCTCGCCCGTTGCCCATGCTGATGTGGCGCTTATCTGCGAACTTGATGAGCAATGGCGCTTCGTTGGCAGTAAAGCCCGGCAGCACTGGCTCTGGTACGCGTACAACACCAAAACAGGCGGTGTACTGGCCTACACGTTTGGTCCCCGAACCGATGAAATCTGCCGGGAGCTACTGGCACTGCTTACACCATTCAACATCGGCATGATCACCCGCGACGACTGGGGCAGCTATGGCCGGGAGGTGCCGAAAGATAAGCATCTGACCGGCAAAATATTCACCCAACGCATTGAGCGTAATAACCTGACACTGCGCACCCGCATTAAGCGGTTGACTCGTAAAACAATCTGCTTCTCGCGTTCAGTCGAGATCCACGAAAAAGCCATCGGAGCGTTTATTGAAAAACGCATGTTCTACTAATTGGATGCATTACCATCAAATCTAACCCGACGGGGGATTTGGGTAATACCGACCTCGCACCTCGGCGGAATTCATCCACCGGATAAACATACTCCGCCGCCTCAGCGCGCAAGATGCTGTCGTTGTTAAACGCCAGTCGGGTGCCGGCGTCTTTCAGGCCCGGCATGGCCGATGCCTGTTGCGCCAGATAGCGATCCTTACGCTGTAATACCGTCAGCGCTTCATCCAGCACCGGCAGTTCAGCGGTCGCGGCCCACTCCATCATGGCAGGCAGCAGCATCGGCGTGAGCGCCAGCAGTGGCGCGCGGCTTTTCGCTGACTGTTCCGCACAGGACTTCACCGGCGACTGGTAAGGCGTGTCGCCAATAATCACATCCCCGCTGCCTGCCGCCACCGAGCCGCCGCAGCCGATGGCATCACCGATACGGGCAGCCAGCTTACCGTTGATAATCACCGTGCCGGAACCGGCGGAAATCGCCCGGCTGTGCACACCGTGCGGCATGTTCGGACAGGGGCAGGCGTGCAGTAATACCGCATCGCCTTTACGCGCCGCCGGTTTGCCATTGATAATCACATCGTCACTGCCCGCAATCACCGGGGTGGCGGGAAAGCAGCCGTGACCGGCACAGCTATCCCCTAAACGTGCAGCTCCTGGCATGATGACTCCTTAACGCCGGTCCGGCGCATCGGGCAGCGTCGGTCTGGTGGGGGACTCGGGTTCGATGGACACCGGCGCAGTGCCCGCCCCGGCGGAGCCGCCGTCGTTGATTTTCACCAGCGTGCCGGAAATGGTGACACCCGCGCCGTCAATCTTGATAAACCCGCCGGGCGCTTTGATGGTCAGCGATTGTCCGGCTTCCAGCACGATGTCCGCGGCTTTGAGGTAACTGTCGGTATTGACCAACACGCGCTGATGGGCGCCGATTAAGGTCTCTTCCGAACCGGACAACGTGGTCTGGCGGCTGCCGTCAATACGGGTGATCTCGCCGCCACCGATAAAGCGCTTAAACAACTGGGTGATGCGTTGCACAAAATGACGCCCGACCGACTGGTGATGATCCTGACCAATCTGCTCAAAGTCATCCTGCCCGACGGTGCGATAGCTATGGCGGTCCACCCGTACTGACCACCGGCCCAGCCCTGACTGACCCGCACCCAGCAGGAGTTCTGGTCGTCGCTGGCACCGTAGCGGTCCCACGGGAACTGCAGCTTCACCTGGCCAAACTCGTCGCAGTAAATTTCTTCCCCCGCCGGGCCGACCACGGTGGCAATCTGCAGGCCGTCCACCCTCGGTTTGTACGGCAGCGCCGCCCGCCAGGTGGTGGTGCCTTTCACCACCTCGAAGCTGTTGCTGATGGTAGTCGGCTCGCCACCGCTCTCTTCTTCCAGCGCCTGCGGCTGCTGGCCGCTGTGGATCACCGCCACCACCTGCCAGGCCAGATTGAACGCCGGGTTCGGGAGTCGCTGATACCGGCTTCCTGCAACAGTTCGGTTATGATCTCATCCGGTTTTTGGGTCTGGAAGAGGCGGGCGTTGGTGCGCAGCCCCAGCCGCCACAACGCCGGGCGTACCTCGGCCTGAGAGCGGGTGCGGCGAAAACCGGTGTCGCCCTGGGCAAAGCGGCTGACGATACCGCTGACCCGGCGCTGCAGTTCGCCTTCGTACCACACCATCAATTCGCACGGCTGGTCCAGCACCGCGCCAAAGTCGATATCCGCCTGACTGCTGGCAAGGCTCAGCGACAGCGCAAACGGCTGGTTCAGCGCCTCGCTGAGTTCAAAATCCACCACCGCGAAGGTGGTGTCCGCCAATGCGCCGATTTTGACGGTAAACTGCAATCCTGTACTGTTGGCCACCCTGCTTCCTCCTTTCCCCGGCTCCATAGCTACCGCACACCCGGCCGGCGCCGTGCGTCAGTGCATTTATCACGATGAATGCGCCTGCACTCAGCGATGGGCGTACCATCGCTCAACACAGACTAAAAACAGAAAAACCCGGACCTGAGTCCGGGTAACGGCGTGATTACGCTTCGATCGGCGCGCGCCAGTCGTCGGAGCCGGAGGTCCCGGCCACGGTGTGTTCCCAGTCGATTTTGCGGTAGGCCAGCGACACTTCAATCAGCTGGGTGTAATCCTGCTTGGACGGGTCCTGGCAGTGCGGCATCTGGTTGTTGATGTCGACGATGGTGGCGTCGGTGAGGGTGGTGGTGAAGAAATGCTCCTGCTTGCCTTCGACGGAGGTGCGATACCACTTCAGGGTCACGGTCGGCAGCATTTCACCGGACGCCAGCGCGTTATACATCAGCGGTACGGCTTTGTTCAGCGCCACGGTGAACTTGAACGGTTTGTGCACGCGCTGACCGGCAGGCTGGCCGGACTGCGGGTCGGTCGGCACAGTGACGATGTGTTTGAATTCCTGCACCAGCATCTCGTCTTCGTGGCCCTGCACGTAGATATTGCCGACGGAATCGGACGTGAAGGCACCGGCGGTGATGTTGCCCTGGGTTTTCCCTTCGATGCTGATATAGCATGGAGTTGGCATGGTCTTGCTCCTTGTTGTTGAACGGTTAGTGTGACTTCACCGTTCATAAGGCAATGACCATGCCAACCTTTATTACATTGTTTTAAAAGGGAAAAGTAATATCGTCATTTTCCCTAAGTCAAATTTGAGCAAAAAATTGCGCAGACCTCGCGAAAAAACGGCATCCATTGCGCAAACAGGGATTCATGCTGGAAAGTGAGCAATAAATTGCGCAGATTTTGCATTTGTTCTGCACTGATTTAAAAAGTGAGCAAAACACCCCTTAAAAATGAGACATGAATCACAAATTGATTTTCTATGAAGATACCGCCTGCTGACTTTTCAAATTCACTTTTCTCCCATCGTGCCGTGATGTGCGCTGTGCCACAATGGGCCCACGGTATGGCATCCGCCATCGCACAGTCGACTTATAAGACAATCGCATTACAAGAAAGGAGTAAAGATGAGTTATGCACCTGGCGCTGGCTTGTCCGCCAGCGAGGCGCTGGACCAGTTGGAAGCGCTGTATGACAGCGCGGTCAAAGCGTTACGCACCGCAATCGGCGATTTTATTACTCACGGCACGCCACCGGATGCCGCCGCGCGCGCCAACGGGCTGTTTGTCTACCCGGAACTGCGCATCAGTTGGGACGGGCTGTCGCAGAAGCACAGCAAAACCCGCGCGTACGGCCGTCTTACCCACGGCGGCAGCTACCGTACCACGGTGACCCGGCCGCAGTTATTCCGTCACTATCTGGCGGAACAACTGGCGATACTGGAAAACGACTATTCGGCCACGATCGAAGTCGCGCTGTCGGACAAGGAAATCCCTTATCCTTATGTGATCGACGGTGCCAATCTGAAGCTGGATCGCTCAATGAGCGTTGCTCTGGCACAGCATTTCCCGACCCCATCGCTGGCGTTGATCGGCGACGAAACCGCCGACGGTCTGTTGCAGACCCTCGATCATTTCCCCCTGTCGCATTTCGACGCGTTACGTACCGATTTTTCGCTGGCGCGCCTGCGCCACTACACCGGCACCCGAGCCGAGCACTTCCAACCGTTCGTGCTGTTCACCAACTACACCCGGTATGTCGATGAGTTCGTGCGCTGGGCTTGCGATCAAATTACCGATCCTGCCAGCCCGTACCAGGCGTTAGCCTGTGCCGGCGGCGCGTTGATTACCGCCGAGACGGAGAACCCGCAGCAAGCGGTATCGGATCTGGCGTGGAAAAACCATCAGATGCCGGCCTACCATCTCATCGCACGCGAAGGGCGCGGCATCACGTTGGTGAACATCGGCGTCGGGCCGTCCAACGCCAAAACCATCTGCGATCATCTGGCGGTGCTGCGGCCGCACGCCTGGCTGATGATCGGCCATTGCGGCGGCCTGCGCGAAAGTCAGAGCATCGGCGATTATGTGCTGGCGCACGCTTACCTGCGCGACGACCATGTGCTGGATTCGGTACTGCCGCCGGATATCCCGATCCCCAGCATCGCCGAAGTCCAGCGCGCGTTATACGATGCCACCAAACAGGTCAGCGGTATGCCGGGTGAAGAAGTGAAACAGCGCCTGCGCACCGGTACGGTGGTCACCACCGACGACCGCAACTGGGAGTTACGTTATTCCGCCTCGGCGTTGCGTTTCAACCTCAGCCGGGCTGTGGCGGTCGATATGGAAAGCGCCACCATTGCCGCGCAGGGATACCGCTTCCGCGTACCTTACGGCACCTTGTTATGCGTATCGGACAAGCCGCTGCACGGCGAGATCAAACTGCCCGGTCAGGCAAACCGCTTCTATGAGGGGGCAATCTCCGAGCATTTGCAGATAGGCATCCGTACCGTTGATCTCCTGCGCGCCGAATCGGAACATCTGCACTCGCGCAAACTGCGCACCTTCAACGAACCGCCGTTCCGGTAAACCAGGCCGCTCCCGGATTAACGGGAGCGGTTACTGCCGTAACATTCTTACACCTGCGCCGGGTTGTGGCGGACAGCGTGGATGTTTTGCGCGTCACATACACCCGGCGCAACTGGTACAACGCCAGTCTTGCGGATTGACGGCCTGATAAAAAAAGCGGAAATAACACTCTTCAATCGGTACCTGATGTAATTCGAAACAGTCCGCCAGCCAATCGACATTTTCCAGAATCCAGTCATCTTCATCCAATCCATCCCGATAGAGCTCGTCATCCGGGTCGATAACCGAATAAATCCCCAATGTGCCCAGATGCTGCTCACGGTATTTCTCCGGCAATTCAAACACGCGCCCCTGATAATGAATTATCCAGTTACCATGACATAAAAGATTACCGCTCCGGCTCCATGATGCCGTGAAAGGATTAGGCATAATTTCTAAAACCCTATTCATATATACCCTTCATACTTCAAGTTGCAGGTGCGTTGGCTGCCCTCACTCACCCCAGTCACTTACTTGTGTAAGCTTCTGGGGATTCGCTCGATTGCCGCCTTCCTGCAACTCGAATTATTTTGGGTATAAAATAAATACAAACTTTCAATAAGTAACGAATAAATACAACGATACACACCCTTACAGAGCCCTGAGAAGAAGCCGGGCAATAAAGCCAACGCACCTGCAACGTGAAGGATAACGGTATAAATAATACCGTTTATCGGGATGAAAAAATATATGGATATAAACCTATAACCCCCAATGGGTAAATAATGAATTCATTGATGAAAAACAACGTATTTCCTATTAATAAAAAATTTCAGATTAATATCTGAATATGGATTATCCCCAATAGGCTTGTAGTTAGATGCGCCGGCAGGACATGGCGCCGTTGCGCGATGCTCTGGTATTTGGCTGGTTATCCACCGCCCCGTGTCGCCCGCAAGCCACACATCGACGGCCGGGTTGTGCGCGGCTGCAAAAAATTGATACACCGCAAACGTTTATTCACAGAATCGTTTTATAAAGGGTGAACCAGCCCACCCGGTGGGATGGAACAGCGGTTTCTGGTCTATGATGAAAAGGCCGTCACGTTGCCCGGCAAACGAGCACATGCCGGACGGATGTTCATGGCGAACCACTATGCGATTGACAGAAAGGAGAGCGTTATATGTCAGGCAGTAAAAAGAAAAAGAGCCCGATTGGCCTGGATGTGCAGCAGTCTGAAAAGATTGCCGCCAAACTGAACACCTTGCTGGCTAACTACCAGATTCTGTATATGAATGTGCGCGGTTATCACTGGAATATTTCCGGCTCGGCCTTTTTCGAACTTCACGCCAAGTTTGAGGAAATCTACAACGAACTGCTGTTGAAAATCGACGAACTGGCAGAGCGTATCCTGGCGCTGGGCGGACAACCGCTGCATGCCTATAGCGACTATTTGAAAGTGGCGGATATCAAAGAAGACGTCAATGCCACCGAGGGCAAAAAAACGCTGGAAGGGTTGCTGGCGGGTTATGCCGTGCTGCTGCAACAACAGCGGGAAATCCTGCCGCTGGCGGCGGAAACCAGTGATGAAGGCACCGCGTCGCTGATGACCGATTACATCAAAGAGCAGGAAAAACAGATCTGGATGTTCAACGCCTACCTGAAATAACCCCAGCCTGACACCTTATCAACACCCCGCCCGCTCAGGGCGGGGGCTTGTGCATCAACGGCGTTTACCGTACACCTTTCTACCGAACCCCCTTCTACCGAATACCAGAGTGACCCGCCTTACTTAAGGCAGCGTGACGATTTCAATCCAGTTGGCGCCTTTGCCCGTCGGGAAACGACCGGTCAGCGTCAGTTCACCGCTGGTTTGATTGATGCGATATACCGACAACTGATCGGATTTTTCACCGCTGGCGATCAGGTAACGACCACTGGGATCGATCTGGATACCGCGCGGCTGGGTTTCGGTGGGATAGCGCGTGACATAACGCAGTTGGCCGCTCTTGGGCGTCACCTGCAACAAGCTGAGGGTACTGCTGGTACGTTCGGACACATACAGGAAACGGCCGTTCGGCGTCAGCCGCAGGTCCGCGCTCCAGATTTTGGGGCGATTATCGATGCCCGGCGCTTTAGGGTCGACGGTACCGGGTTGCATTCCCGCGTCCGCCGGGAGGGCATCGGTATAATCCAGCAGCGTCAGCAATCCGGTCTTTTGATTCAGCAACAGACGCGCCACCTTGCCGGACAGCTCATTACTGACGTACAGCGTCTGGTTATCCGGCGACAGCACCAGATGGCGCGGCCCGTTGCCCGGCGGCAACGCCAGTTCGGCCGGAGAGTTAGGGGTCAATTGGCCGTTTCGGGCATCGAAACGGAACTGCTGTAGCTGGTCACTGCCCAGATTGCTGACCAGCACAAACCGGTTCTGGCGGTCGGCAATAATGCTGTGCGCATTCTTCCCGGTAGGCAGAACCTGCACCGCTTCAGCGCTGACGCGGCCGTCTGCCGCAATCGGGCTGACCGCCACCTTGTTGCCGCCATAGGAGGCGCTGAACAGCCAGCGTCCGGTGCGGTCGGTGGAAATATACGCCATGCTGTCCGGCAACGGCGCCGTGCCGGCCGGACTCAATACGCCGGTTTTTCGGTCGATGGCGTAACCGGCCAGTGTATAGGGCTTGCTGCGTACCGCGGCATACAGGTGGCGCTTGTCCGGGCTGAGCGCCATCGGCATCACCTGCGGGCCGGCGGTTACCGAGCCGGTAGCGGTCAACTGGCCGTTTTGGGTATTCAACGTATAGGCGCGAATCTCCCCGTCCCCCGCCGCCGATACGTATACCGCGGTCACCGCCGATGACGCCAGCGGCCACAAGCTTGCCGCCAGCAGCGCCGCCATACCGCCCCATGTGGTGAGTCTTACCTGCTTTGTCATATTTTTCCCCTGATTGTCTTGCGGTGATCCGCTTATACGTCAATTCGCCCAATAAATTAAAACAGCATTTTAATTTAGAAGAAATAGCCAATATCGTAAGGATACATGAACGCGGTCGGGGCAGAAAAGCGGCTTCCTGCAACCGACAGGAAGCCGCCGGCAAGGCTCAGTGACGATTAGAAATCGACGTTAACGCCCAGTTGGAAGGTACGTCCCGGCATCACCGCCAGCTCGCGGTTGTAGCCATCCTGATTGGTGCTCAGCGTCAACTGGCGGCTACTCAGGTAGTCCCAGTATTTTCGGTCGGTCAGGTTATAGACGCCGCCGCTCAGCCGCACCGTCGGCAGTACGCGCCAGTAAGCGGTCAAATCCACCAGCCCGTAGCCCGGCACACGCATGTATTCGGCGGTTGAATCGGTCAGCGCCGCGCCGATATTGTTATAAGTCTGACTGTTGGTGGCGGTAGCGCGCTTACCTTTCTGGAAGGTGGCCGTGACGGCGGCACCGTAGCGGGTAACGTTGTTATTATTATGATTGCCGTGCTTTTGACGTTATCCGTGCGTCACCACTTAACGGCGCAACGCGACCTGCGGCGTACCGGTTTCGACGTGTCGGTTGACCCACACCTCCGCCTGATACCAGCGCTGAATCGCCTCCTCGGTCAACACCTGCGACGGCGCGCCTTCCGCCATGTTGCGCCCGCCCTGCATCACCAACACCCGATCGGCCCATAACGACGCCAGATTGAGATCGTGCAATACACAGCACACCGCCAGATTTCCTTGCGTGGTCAGTGATTTCAACAACCGTAACAGCCGTTGCTGATAGAACAAATCCAGCGCCGAGGTGGGTTCATCCAGAAACAGCCAGCCTTGCGGGCCGTCGTCTTGCCAGAGCTGGGCCAGCGCCTGCGCCAGCCGGACTCGCTGCTGCTCGCCGCCGGACAATTGCGGATACAACCGCCGGCGCAGAGGCTCGCAACCGGTCAGCGCCAGCACCGCAGACACCACGTCCGACTCCGGCGTATCACGCCAGGGGGTTCGGCCCATCGCCACCACCTCTTCCACCCGGAATGACGCGGTTAGCGTATTGTCCTGCCGCATCACCGCCCGCAGGCGCGACAGCGCGCCCGGCGACCAGCTTGCCAACGCACGGCCACCCAGTCGACACTCACCCCGTTGTGGGGTCAGGTAGCCGGTCAACAACCGCAACAAGGTGGATTTACCCGCACCGTTAGGCCCGATCAGCGCCACCAGTTCGCCGGGGTTCAGCGTCAGCGACACATCGTCAATCAGCAGCCGACCGGCATCCCCCCGGTAACTCAACTGCTGCGCCTCCAGTGGCGCAAAACGCGGTTCAGCCATGTTGCCGCCTCAGAATCAACCATAAAAACCAGGGGCCGCCGATCAGACTGGTGAGCAACCCCACCGGCATCTCCGCCGGCACCACCAGCGTGCGCGCCAGCGTATCCGCCAGCAACAGCAGCAACGCACCGCCCAGCGTCGCGCCCGGTAACAACCAGCGGTGATCCGCGCCCAGCAACAACCGCATCAGATGCGGCGTTATCAGGCCGACGAAAGCGATAATGCCGCTGACCGACACCGCCGCCGCCACCAGCACCGCGCACAGAATTACTACCCGGCGCCGGGTGCGGTGCACATCTACGCCAAGGTAGTGCGCTTCCTCATCGCCCAGTTGCAGCAAATTGAGCGGCGAAGCCAGCCGTTGCAGCCACCACACGCAGGGCACCACCAGCGACGCCACCGCCGCTACCGTTACCCACTGCGCCTGCCCCATGCTGCCCATGCCCCACAGCGACAACTGCCGCAGTTGCTGATCATTGCTGATCCACGCCAGCAGGCCGGTCGCAGCGCCGCCGATGGCGTTGATGGCAATGCCCACCAGCAGCAGGCGCGACAGGGAACGCTCCCCCGACAAACTCAGGGAGAACAGCAGCAGCATGATCAGCAGGCTACCGACAAAGGCCGCCAGCAACGGCAAGTACAGCGCCAGCAGTGTCGGCAACGCCAGCGGGAACAGTATCGCCAACGCCACGCCGACAGCCGCGCCGCTGCTGACGCCCAGCAACACCGGGTCCGCCAGCGGATTGCGGAACAGCCCCTGCATCCCGGCGCCGGACAGCGCCAGCGCCATTCCCACCAGCAACGCCAGCGCCACGCGCGGCAGACGAATATGTAGCCACACCTGCCACGCCATACTATCGAGCGGTTGGATCATTAACTGCGTCAATGACACCGACATTGCACCGCTGCCGGCGGCAATCACCGCCAGCAGCGCCAGCGCGCCCGCCATCGTCAACAACGTTAAACGCGGGGACGGACTCACTTCGCCGCATCCACGGCCTGACGCAGGCGCAGCAACGCTGCGGGCGTATCCAGACTAAAGCCCAGCAGCGCCATATCATCGACAACCAGTAACCGTTGGTGTTTGCCGGCCGGCGTCAACGCCAGCCCCGGCAGTTTCCACACGGCCGCCTCGCCGCCGAGGGATTGAGCGCCGTCGCTGGTAACCACCACCCAGTCCGGCTGGCTCGCCACCACGCCTTCCTGCGACAGCGGTTGATAACGGTTGAATCCTTGCATCGCGTTCTGTAATCCGGCGGCCCGGAACGCCGCATCTGCGGCAGTGCCCTGCCCGGCGGCCATCGCGTTCATGCCGCCATGACTGAGGATAAACAACATGCGAGCCGTCGACGGCTGGGACGGCACCGCCGCCAGTTGCTGCGCCACCTGTTGCACCAGCGCCTCACCGCGTGGCGCTACCCCCAACGCATCAGCGATCACCTGAATCTTTTCGCGAATAGCTTCAATCGCTTGCGGCGCCGGCACCGTCACCACGCGCACACCCCGACTGGCGACCTGTTCCAGCACGGTGGACGGTTGCGACAGTGCGCTGGCCAACACCAGCGTCGGCTGCATCGACAAAATGCCTTCCGCGTTTAGCTGACGCATGTAGCCGACATTCGGTAATGCTGTCGCCGCCTCCGGATGCAGACTGGTGCTGTCACGCGCCACGACTTTGTCGCCCGCCTGCAACGCAAACACAATCTGGGTAACATCACCGCCAATCGTGACTACCCGATCGGCAGCCAGCAACGACAGCGGCAGCCACAGCAACATCAAACACAGCGCTTTCATGCCGCCACCTCCGACGTCACCAGCGACATCACCTGCTCACGCCAGCGCGCCTGCTCCGGCTCCCCTTCCGAACGCTGACCAAACAATTGGGCGATCGGCGTGCCGTCGGCGGCGAACAATTCCAGGCTGGTGACGATGCCGTCTTGGGTCGGTTTACGGGTGACCCAGCTTTCAGCAATGGCCTCTTCTGCCAGATGCAGTGTGAAATCACGGTTGAAGACATTCAGCCAGTTTTCCAGCGGCGTCACGTTTTCGATCACGCCGGTGAAAATCTGCACGCAACCGCGGTTGCCGACAAAAACCATGATTTCGTTGCCCGCCTGCCGGGCGGTGTGCAGCAACGTTGCTAACGACTGATTACTCACCTGACAAGCCAGGTCATCGCTCACCGCACGAAACACCTGCGGACGCGTAACCTGATGCCGTTTGAGCAACGGGAAAAACTGGTGAACATCGGTCATCGCCCGCCACTCCTGCTCGATCTGCGCCGCATCCAGTGCGTCAGTCGGCGTTTCAAGCGGCACAGGCTGTAGCGCCAACGGCGGATTGTCCGCCAGCGTGAAGCTGTCAGTCAGCGCCTGCCAGACGGCCAGCTCGGTGTTGTCGGTGGCATAAACCTTCAGCACCGCATCGCCGTGACGATCAAAAAACTGAATGCTATGACGTTCGCCGCGCGCGGTCTGTTCCGTCAACGCAAATGCACTGTCCCACTGCTCGGGAAACAGGCGCAGGTCCAGCCCGCGTGGGTTGAGCACCAGACCGACGTGTTCGCCGATGCGCTGATTATGGTAAACCCCAACCTGTTCATGCACCGCGTACTCATTGCGGGTGATGGATTTGGTTTCGCCGACGGCCTCCAGCCCGGCCAGCAGTGCGCGCGTGTCGCCGGATAAACGGCGGGCATCATGCCCGACGCGCAGCGATGCCAGTTCCGCTTCACGAAGCCCCATCATTTGAGCCAAATCACGGGCATATTTGCGTGGATGTTCAACTTTCAGTTGCAGGTAGTGTGTGTAGTGATGCTGCATATGCCAAAAAACTCCCTCGACAGCGCCGTCCGCTGGCTACGGTATTGATGTGTGAATAGTCTACAAATATTAATAATAATTATTATCATTAACATCAAATGAAAACAAGACGTATTCGTAACAAAGGCATTACCAAATCATTACACTTAACAGGGATAAATCTGGGGTTACCCGGTCTCGGGATGGGAAATAAACCTACGTTTGAATCAATCGCCGTGCGGGAAACCCACTGCAGCCAACGCACCTGCAACGTGAAGTATGACGGGTATATTGATTACACGACGCTTTCGAAAAACGAAAGACGTCCTGACGTTCAGCAACTCACCAGTTTCAGCTCACGTATATCCAGATAATCGCCGACATTGGCCGTAGAAAGATTGAACGACAACGCAAACAGCCAGGCACTGCGCGGAATTTTCCAGATGGTGCCCGAGCTGCCCTTTTGCAATCGGTCACTGCTTTGAATGTAATCCTTGCCGTCACGAGTCAGGTCCATCATGACCGGCCCCGGGCCGTTTTCGCCGTAAGCATGGAGTGTTTTGGTAATCGCCACCTTGCCGACGACGGAGGTTTGCGCCTGCCAGATCACTCCGATTTGGTCATGCCCGTTCACCGGTATCAGAAACTGCACCTGTACGTTATCGCCGGCGGCGATTTTCACAAATCGGCCGTTATCTTCTTTAATATGCGCCGGATCGTAACGACAAGCGCAACCGGCAACCCCAGGGTAAACCAGCGTACTCCCGCTGTCGTTTAGCGCTATCAGCTCCGCCATCTGATTGGTAAAAATGAGATTATTTTTCCAGCAAGGGCGATTGGAGATCACACAGGAGGTCACATTGATACCGTCGGTGGCAAAGCGAATGTTGGCCAGCGTGGTTTGATAATCGAACGCCTGATCAAAAATGAGGTAGGGTTGTTCCGGATTCTGGCGTACAAAAATCGCCCCGCCGTTGAATACAAAGCTGGCGTTTTTTTCCTGAGCACCACCGCAGGCTGCTTACGCCTGACGTATTCGAAGTGGCCGTTGATTTCGACATGCCCTTCGTTAATCAAGGCGATCCCTTCGCAATAATCAAAACTCCCCGCCTGCCAATACACCACGCCGTCCGGGTTATCGATCTCAAAAGCGTAACCGCCGTTTTGCCAGATACAGCCGATAAACGTAAAACGCTCGTAGGAATCCGGCTGACGGGTCAGGTACAGCAGGCGATCACAGTTATTAAACCCACAGGAGAACCAGTTCCAACCCCAACCGCCGGCACCATTGGAAAACACCTTTCTGAACCCGGTAAAACGGCAGGAATAAATACTTAACAAACAGGACGCGTTACGGTTGGAATTATTTTCCGGGTTGTAGGCAAAAAACAGGTCTAAGGTTCTCTTTTCAGAAATAAAATGCACACCGGAAAAAAAACTGTCCACGATATTACTGTAAGCCGCATCCACATCCGGATTCCCGGTCACTACAATCGCATAGTTATCAAAATTACCTTTTTTAGTAAAAATAATTGTCAATGGGCCATGAATAGACACTTTTGACGCATCTATTTTTATCGTAGAAGAGACCAACACCACGCCCTGCAACATTAACCTGACTTTTTGCTGAGCATTTGATAAGGATTTAGATTGCTCCAGCATATCATTAAGAAGTGTCTGAAAAGATTCGGTAGAATCCTTCTTTCCGGAAAAATCGATATTGTAACGCGTAAGATCATTGGTAAACGAAATAGTATTATTATTCTGGGCGTTATTATCCTGCGGCGCAGCCGTAGAGCTCACTGCCCATGATGCCAGGCTGCCGGCCAGGAAATCTCTTCTGTTCATAGCAATCTCTCCGATATATATACCCGTCATACTTCAAGTTGCAGGTGCGTTGGCTTTCCTCGCTCACCCCAGTCACTTACTTGAGTAAGCTCCCGGGGATTCGCTGCGTCGCCGTCTTCCTGCAACTCGAATTATTTTGGGTATAAATTCATTACATTAAGAATAAAACCGGCATAATGGACGGTCGTTGTTTGATAACAAGCAGGATAAACAACCGCATCAATAAATGTCATAAACTTTCTGAAAAAATAATTAAAAATTCAATTCAACCTGCTTTATCATCGCTCATAATAAACATCAACTGAGATAGGGAGAGTTGAAAATTGAAAGCCGCCATAAAGTATGAACCTCTTTACTGGACAATGCTTTGCATTTTCCTGATACCACAGTTTGTGTTTGTATTTTTGCAACAATCTTCACTGGCGCCGGGCATGATGGTGGCAATCGTCCCCATTTATATTTACGGCCTTCGTTATATGAAAAATCTGGCATTTCCCAGTGGAAAAATCTTACTTTTCTCGATGGCGATATTTATATTACTGATGCAATCCGGTTATATCGCCGCGATGTATGACAATTACAAACCACTATTTACGTTACCGGCGCTCACTATTATTTTCCTAGGCGCCATACTGTTATCCAATCGCCTGTTGACGGTTCCACCCGCCAAGTTGGCTTCGGCTTTTCGCGCCGTGACTTATACCTTGTTGCTACTCGGCTGGATTTCGGTGATTCATCGCATTGATATCGGCAGCTATGCAGCCAAACCCAAAGCGGTATTCCCTTTCTCCGAAGAGAGCCATTACGCGTTGACTGTAGGTATCTTCGTCTGTGCCAGCGGCATTCTGATGAAAAACCGGGAGCGCGTGGTGTTGCTGGGCAACATGCTGTTGCAGGCGCTGATCTTCCCCAACCTGACGTTGCTGGTGTTCTGCATGATGGCGATTTTCGTCTTCTGGATGGCGCGCCGCATCACGCTGATGCTGACCATCATCGTGATATTAATCGCGGCGGTCTACGTGATGCTGACCTATTTTTCCGACCTGCCGGCCATCGCCTATTTTGGGTCACGGCTGGCTATCAACGACGATACCGATAACCTCACGACACTGGTATTCCTGCAGGGGCTGGACGACGCGAAAAACGCCTTGCTGGAGAGCCAGGGGATCGGGCTGGGGCTGCAAATGGCCGGAACCAACGGCGTCGGCAAATACGGTTATGTTATCCAGTCGCTTGCCGGCAGTGATTTCAACCGTAACGACGGCGGCTTTTTAGCATCGAAAATCGTCAGCGAATTCGGCGCCATAGGCCTGCTGCTGAGCACCGGCTATCTGTTGATACTGAAAAAAGCCGTCAGTACCATCAACCGCATCCGTGATAATACCGATACTGAATCGACGCTGCTGAAGATCGCCATGGCGGTGGTGATCGCCTACGCCGTCGAATTCTTCCTGCGTGGTTATGGGTACTTCTCACCCGGTTTATTCCTGTTCGTCACCATGATGATGGTCAGCAGTACGTTGTATCGTCGGCAAAGCCGTGTAGCGCTCCCGCCGGCGTCATCTCCACTCCCGCATCAACCCTGATCGAACCCGCGCCGCCGGCAAAATCGGCGGCGCGGCGTGTTAACGGGTGACGTTTATTGCAGCGCTGATACTTGCGTGGTCCGCCATTATTCCCGTTCAACCATGTTGTACAGCACATCGCGCCGATCCAGCATCTGGCCGCCATCGCGAGTCAGCGGCACCCAGCCGATGGAACCGCGGCGCGTCGTCGGCGAACTGAACAGCAAATCAAACGGAATGGTAAAGTAGATCCCTTTGGTGAAGCTGCCTTCACCATACTCGCTGGCGCTGACATTGGTGACGGTGGCGAAAGCGCCGGCGACAATCCCGCTGTCGAAGCGGCGCGACAGATCCAACGTAACGCCTTTATCGCCCGCCAGATAGCGCCCGACGCTGATTTTCGCCAGCCCGCCTTTGACAAACGGCAACGACCAGTAAGTCGTGAGGTGGCCGGTGGTGACGCTGTAATCCCTCAGGCGCTGCGGGGAGTCCCAGTCTCGCTGCTTGACGTAGTTAACATCCATCCCTACCGCCCAATTGCTGCCGAACGGCCGATACAACACCTCGCCACCGACCCCGGCGTACATCATTTCCAGATAACCGCCATAGACCTGGGTATACCAGTCGCGCGCGGGGTGATCGTAACGAGACAATTGCAGATTGGTCAGCAAGACATCCGATGCCGTGACATACTCGCGAATATGGGTGCGAACCCTCGGCAGCGCTGCGCCATCCTGCGGCGGCGATTTGAAGTTGAACTGATCATAGTTGTTGAGCAGGTTGACGTTCACCGTACCGCCCAATCGCCAGTTATCCGTAATGCGGTAATCCGCACTGGCGTTGGCCGACAACTGGTACATATAAAACGATTCCGGGCCGCCGAACGACTGCTGCAACGCGGGGTCGATGCCGTAGGAGAGGCGCGGCGGTTCGGTATGCAGCACCTGACGACCGTGTGGTGCCGACAGCGGCTCCGTACGATACGGATTCGGCTCATCCAGCCCCAACGGCGTGCCGCCGGATTCCAACTGGCGGAACCCTGCCGCATCGACATGGGTGCTGGCGGTAGTCAGCGGGCCGCTACGCGTCACGATATGGTAGTCGGTGACGTTGTCCGGCAGATTATTCGCCAGCACCGTCGCCGCCCGGCGGCTGGCGTCGGCGTCATCAGGGTATTTGTACTGATCAGCCACCACTGTGACCTGATTATCGTCCGCATAAATATCCGGCTGTGCAAAACCGGCTTTGTCATCCAGTTCGCGGGAAATGCGCTGCCAGTCGGTACCGCCCCGGCTATTCTTCGCCGGCAAGTACACCGGCGGCTCATCATCCGGGTGCTGTGGCCTGATATGATTGAAGTTGGTACGCAGTGTAAATCCCCACATCAGCGTATTGCCGCGCTCCCACGACAGCGACGTATCCAGCCAGTCGGTAGCACGGTACACCAGGCCGACGTTAACCGGCGAATCCTGCTTGATATGCTGCGATACCGGTCGCGTTAGATCCGCCGCCTCCTGACTATAATCATTGCCGTCATACTCCAGCTTGACCCGTAGCGGATCCCACGGCGTTTGGTATTCCAGCCCGGCAAACAGCGCCGCCGGCCCGTGGAAAAAGTTCTTCACCGCGAACTGTCCGGTGGTGGTCGAGGCCGTGCGGGTACAGAATCCCGACGCCAGCCGACAGGCCGGGTTGGTGATATTGCCGCTCTGCGCCATGTTGCCCCACCCCATACCCAGCGTGAAATCAAACGGCCCCCAGCGCTTGCTGGCTACCAGATATTCGCTGTCGAACAAGCCGGTACCGGCGATATCGCGCAAACCAAGCGACACCTGCGGCAGCCAGCGGCTTTCCTGCCACAGACGCGCTTTGACGTCAAAGCTCTTATCTTTGTAGGTCTGGTTGCCGCTGAAGCCGGGCGAGTTGCTGTAAGGCCGGGTACGGATATCGGTATAACGCAGCGTCGCCTCCAGCCAGTCGAGCGGCTGCAACGAAATGGCATAACGGCGATACTCCTGATTATCACGATAGCTGGCGCTAAATTCGCCGTTATCCGCCATACGCGCCGTCGGCATCTGCCATAACCCGACGCCGCCGACATCCATCTGCGACACGCCGGCGGGCTGATAATAACCGCTGCGATTCGCCGCATCCTGGTTATTCGCTTCAGCCGCCCAGATCGACGACGCCCCTAATGTGCCGCCAATCGCCAGCGACAGACAGCTCAGTTTAAACGTTCTGTTGTTAGCCATTAGTGTGGAATCCGGTTGGCAAGATAGTCGGCAATCTGCTCATTCAGAGAGGTGAAACCCTCAGGCAGAATGGAAGGGTCAAAACCGATAAACAGCGTTTCTCCCGCCGCCGGTTCATGGTGCCGGCGGTTCCAGACAGCCAGCGGGACTTTGCGCCAGTGACCCTCACCCGAGATGAGGTAACCGTCGCGGCTATCGCCGCCTGGCAAAAAACGCCGTCTGCCGATGTACTGTTCGACTGACCAGCCGGGTTGCAGATCAATATCCTTGAACACATGCGGCGTGCCGATATCGATACCTGTACTGATTAACCCAAACAGAAAAAACTGCTGACGGTAAGGGGACAGATAGAGGGTATAATTCCCCACCAATGGGCGATTATCCCGCTGAGAAAGGCGCACGATGTCTGGGTCGATACTGGTTCGGATCCGGCCGACGGTGTTCACCTGTTTCAGTGCCTGCGCCATATACCAGGCAGCGATCGCCCAGTCGCCATCGCCCTCGACCTGCCAGACCAGTTGCAACTGATAGAGCCGGGCCTGCAATTTTTCGCCCTTTTCTCTGACTTTTTCCGTCACCAGTTCGTTGGTGAGTAACGCAGTTTGCCAGTTGACCTTATCCGGAAAAGCCATCTGACCGTAGAACTGCTCCAGACGGGTGCCGTCCTTCAGCACCACGGCAGGCAAGGTTTCGCCTGCATACTTTACCGTTAACTGCGCCGCCCCTGATGTTCCGGCCACCAGCAATAACAAGGCAGCCAATCGATTGAATGACAACATAAAATTACCTTATTGACTGTATGGCTTAAGAACAGTGAACTGCACCAGAGCCATGTTTGGCCCCATATACTGATAGCTTTGGATGACCTGACCGGAAGTCGGGTCCAGCCAGTATTGATTGGTATAGCGTTTGCCCAGTGCCGGCACGGTTACCTGCTCGTCGAAACGTACGGCTTGTCTCGGCGTGTTCAGTATCGTTAGGGTCTCTGTGCCCTTATTCTCGAATACCGATTGCAGGTCATAACCGCCACGCAGTACCTGCGACCAACTGACGATGGTGCGCCATTGCTTCGGGGTACCGGGTTTCAGCAAACCGAGACTGAGCGGGTCGGTGTCCAGTTGGGTGACCTGTTGAATGTCTTCACCCAACCCTTGCGTTTTCACCAGTCGCCCAAAATGGGTGGTCACGCTACTTTTATCCGCCGTCACCCACTGCAATTGCTGATTGTCGGCAAACGCCAGCACCACAAACGCGCGCGGCGCCTTACCCACTTTCAGATACGCTGAAGCATAGGGAAGCTGCTCCACCTGTTGCGGCGTCATGCTGACGTCTTGCCCTCCCCACAACGCCAACCGAAAGTCCCGGCCCAGTTGACTGAGTTGCTGAGAACACCCTGTAAGCCCTGACATGAAGAAAATGGCCACCAACATCCGAAACAAAGCTAACTCAAGGATTTTTTTCATTGTTCGGGTTCTCGCCTGAACATCCTGAAGCAGAAAAAAGGCCACCGGAGTGGCCTTGGTTATTAGCCCATCATTAACCGCGCGTTGACGTCACGGTTGAGGTGCTGGTTCCAGTGGTGCTAGTGGCGGTGCTGGTCACCGCAGAAACAAGGCCTGACACGATTGCACGACTAGCCGTGTACCCATTTGGGGTTACCGACCCGCGTGCCGCGTTGGACGCCTGAACACCCGCAGCTTTGGCAGGCGGATCAGCGGCAAGCGCAGCCACAGGTAGCACGGCAACAGCCAGCACCAGGGTTGCTAACGTTTTCTTCATCATTACCATTTCCTTTTATTTCCCGTTGAAGGACATAGGGCAAGGAGCCGCTGAGAATAGGCTCCTGCCCACGACTGGCTGAATTAATCAGCCAGGTTGGATCTTCCTCATCGCTTGTGAAGTAATTATTTCAATTTATCCTTTATGAAATAACCGCCAGCGAACAGGAAGGCTCCGAACCAAGATTCGGATAAAGAATAAGAAAAGCAAGATTGTGCGAGTAAGGAAATAAGACAAGTCGCAAGAACGTTATATTTTCCTCATTAGTTACAATGAGATGAAATATTATCGGAAAAGTCTTAGTTATTTACGGTGAGATATTGAGAAAGAAAAACCGGATATTTCCATCCGGTTTTTAGATAAGAAAAATATTTCAGAATATTATTCCATCCATTCGGTATGGAATACGCCTTCTTTATCAATACGTTTATAGGTATGCGCGCCGAAATAATCGCGCTGAGCCTGAATCAGATTAGCCGGTAATACCGCGGAGCGATAGCTATCATAATAAGCGATTGCCGCCGAGAAGGTTGGCGTCGGGATCCCCTGTTGTACCGCATAAGACACCACATCACGCAGCGCTTGCTGGTATTCGTCGGCGACCTGACGGAAGTACGGCGCCAGCAGCAGATTGGCGATGTCGGCGTTTTCGGCGTAAGCATCGGTGATCGTCTGCAAGAACTGCGCACGGATAATACAACCGGCACGGAAGATCCTGGCGATTTCGCCGTAGTTCAGATTCCAGCTGTTTTCGTCAGACGCGGCTTTCAACTGAGAGAAACCCTGCGCGTAGGAGACGATTTTGCCCAGATACAGCGCACGGCGCACTTTTTCAACGAACTCGGCTTTATCGCCGTTGAACGCCTGCGCTACCGGGCCGCTCAGCACTTTAGACGCTGCGACGCGCTGGTTTTTCAGCGAGGACAGGTAACGCGCGAACACCGACTCGGTAATCAGAGACAGCGGTTCGCCCAGATCCAGCGAGCTCTGGCTGGTCCATTTACCGGTGCCCTTGTTGGCGGCTTCATCCAGAATCACGTCGACCAGGTATTTCCCTTCTTCGTCTTTCTTGGTGAAGATATCGGCGGTGATTTCGATCAGGTAGCTGCTCAGCTCGCCCTTGTTCCACTCGGAGAAGGTGCTCGCCAGTTCTTCGTTGGAAAGCCCCAACGCCTGCTTCAGCAACGCGTAGGCTTCAGCGATCAACTGCATGTCGCCGTATTCGATGCCGTTGTGCACCATTTTCACGTAGTGACCGGCACCGTCTGCGCCAATATAGGCCACACAAGGTTCGCCTTCGGCACGAGCAGCAATCTGCTGCAGGATAGGCGCCACCAGCTCATAGGCTTCTTTCTGGCCGCCCGGCATAATAGACGGGCCCTTCAGAGCGCCTTCCTCGCCGCCGGACACGCCGGTGCCGATGAAGTTAAACCCTTCGGCAGACAGTTCACGGTTACGACGGATAGTGTCTTTATAGAACGTGTTACCGCCGTCGATCAGGATGTCGCCTTTTTCCAGATACGGTTTCAGTGACTCAATCGTTTTATCCGTCGCTTCACCCGCTTTAACCATCAACAGGATGCGGCGCGGTTTTTCCAGAGATTCAACAAACTCTTCAACGGTGTAGCACGGCACCAGTTTTTTCCCTGGGTTCTCGGCAATCACCTCATCCGTTTTGTCTGCGGAACGGTTAAAGATGGAAACGGTATAGCCGCGGCTTTCAATATTGAGCGCCAGATTGCGCCCCATGACCGCCATACCGACAACGCCAATTTGCTGTTTGGACATTAAAACAACTCCTGTCTGAAGGTAACCTGCCTGCGGCTGCTTGCGCCCCAGGCAACAAAAAGCAGGCCGACATGGTAACCCAGCTAACGGCTGAGTGGGTAGTTATTGGTGCGACAAGGGATCTGGTAGGTGTTCAGCCACAGAGGATAATTTTGTGCGAATCAAAAAAACAAAAGCAATACAATAAATTATCTAACTATTAATGACGGCGCTAACCGCTAACAATGCTAACCGCTAACAATGTGCGATAGTCAGAAAAAACCCGATAACACCGGCGTGTTATCGGGCATCAGGCACGGCTTAATATTTCTCCAGCAATGCCTTGATTTTGGTTTTGAAGGCATCGCCCAGTTCCGGATTACGCAGGCCGTAGGAGACAAACGCCTGCACATAACCCATCTTCCGGCCGCAGTTAAAGCTGCGTCCCGTCATCTGAACCGCATCCACCTGCTGGGTTTTGATAAGCTCAGCGATAGCGTCGGTCAGTTGGATACGCCCCCACGCGCCCGCCACGATGTTTTCCAGAATCGGCCAGGCTTCGGCCGTCAGCACATAACGGCCAACCGCAGACAGGTCCGAGCCTTCCACCGGCGCCAGTTCCGGTTTCTCAATCATGGAGGTAATCGCCGATGCATCGCCCGCCTGATTCAGCGGCTTCTCGCATTCCACGATGGAGTATTCCGGCAAGACTTCGTATGGGCGGTGTTTTACCAGCACCTGGCTGTGGCCAGTTTCTTCAAAACGGGAAATCAGCAGCGCCAGATTGTCTTTTGACTGATCGGCGGAGCTGTCGTCCATCACCACATCCGGCAGCACCACCACAAACGGCGCGTTGCCGACAATCGGGTGAGCGCAGGACACCGCGTGCCCCAGGCCCAGCGTCTGCCCCTGACGCACGTTCATGATGGTCACGCCCGGCGGGCAAATGGACTTAACTTCCGCCAGTAACTGGCGTTTGGCGCGCTCTTCCAGCATCGATTCCAGCTCGAAAGAGGTATCAAAATGGTTTTCAATGGCGTTTTTAGAGGCGTGCGTCACCAGCACAATCTCTTTAATCCCCGCATTGACGCACTCGTTGACAATCTTTTCGATGACCGGCCGATCAACCAACGGAAGCATCTCTTTCGGAATCGCTTTGGTAACCGGCAACAAATTCATCCCTAAGCCGGCAACGGGGATAATCGCTTTTAATGCTGTCATTTCGTATTCTCTCAAAAACGTGCTGCTGTTTTCCGCGACGAGGCAACGACCGCGCCACATTGATTTTTCTGGCGCAAGAATACACCTAATCAGCCCCAAAGAGATCGCGGGTATACACTTTTTCCATTACATCAGACAATTCCGGCGCCATTCGGTTCGACAAAATCACGTCGGACATCTGTTTGAATTCATCCAGATTATGAATCACTCGGGAGCGGAAGAACTCCGACTCTTTCAACGCGGGTTCATACACCACCACGTCGATGCCTTTAGCCTTAATACGCTTCATCACCCCTTGAATCGCGGAGGCGCGGAAATTGTCGGACCCGGTTTTCATCACCAGCCGGTAAATCCCCACCACCTTCGGATTACGCCTGATCACTGAATCGGCGATGAAATCCTTACGGGTGGTGTTGGCATCGACAATCGCCCGAATCAGGTTGTTCGGCACCGATTCGTAGTTAGCCAGCAACTGCTTGGTATCTTTCGGCAGGCAGTAACCGCCATAACCGAACGACGGGTTGTTGTAGTGCTGACCAATTCGCGGATCCAACCCGACGCCTTCGATGATCTGCTTGCTATCCAGCCCCAGAGTCTGAGCATAGGTATCCAGTTCGTTAAAGTAGGCCACGCGCATCGCCAGGTAGGTATTGGCGAACAGTTTGATCGCTTCGGCTTCGGTCAAACCGGTAAACAGCACCGGAATATTGGTTTTGATGGCGCCGTCCACCAACAGGCGAGCAAACCGCTCGGCACGTTCGGAACGCTCGCCCACCACGATACGGGACGGATACAGATTGTCGTACAGCGCTCGGCCTTCACGCAGGAACTCCGGCGAGAAGATGATATTTTCGGTGCCGAACTGCTCGCGAACCTGAGCGGTATACCCCACCGGGATAGTAGATTTGATGATCATCACGGCGTCGGGGTTGACCTCCAGCACCTTACCGATCACCGCTTCCACCGAGCGGGTGTTGAAGTAATTGGTTTTCGGATCGTAATCCGTCGGGGTGGCGATAATAACGAACTCCGCGCCCTGATAGGCGGACTCGGCATCCAGCGTGGCGCGAAAATTCAGCGCCGGGTTGCGCAGATAAGCTTCGATTTCCTTATCCACAATCGGGGAGATGCCTTTGTTCAGCATGTCCACTTTTTCGGCGACGATATCCACCGCGACCACTTCATTATGCTGCGCCAGCAGCATGGCGTTGGACAAGCCAACATAACCGGTACCCGCAATTGCAATTTTCATCATCTGTCCATCATCCTACCGGGTAACACACTGTACCCGTTCCAGAACACCGGCAAAGCCGCGAAGACGCCGGCCGCCGTCTTCCCCCCTCAACCTTAGGTTGCAGATGCGTGGTTCGACATGCAGACGTAGCCCGGCACCCCGAACACGTGGGGGATTCTCTTTAATTTATTTCGTTCAGGCCTGATAGAAATCCCGATACCAGTCTACGAAAGCGCGGACTCCTTCATTCACACCGACCTGCGGCCGATAGCCCGTCACCGCAAACAAGTCGCTGGTATCGGCATAAGTCTGATAAACGTCGCCGGCCTGCATCGGCATGAAATTCTTCACCGCCTCACGCCCCAACGCCGACTCCAGCGCCGTGACAAAATCCATCAGCCGCACCGGGCTACCGTTACCGATATTGTAAAGGCGGTATGGCGCGGAACTGGTGGACGGCGAGCCGCTTTCCACCGTCCAGTCGGCGTTACGCGTCGGGATTTGGTCCACCACACGCAGCACCCCTTCCACGATATCGGTGACATAGGTGAAATCACGCCACATGTCGCCCTGATTGTAGATATCGATCGGTTCACCAGCCAGAATGCGGCGGGTGAACTTGAACAGCGCCATATCCGGACGCCCCCACGGCCCATATACCGTGAAAAAGCGCAATCCGGTGGTCGGCAGGTCGTACAGGTGCGAATAGGAGTGCGCCATCAACTCGTTGGATTTCTTGGTCGCGGCATACAGCGAAATCGGATGGTCGGCCGCGTCGGTGGTGGCGAACGGCGTTTTGCCGTTCAACCCGTACACCGAACTGGAAGAGGCATAAATCAGGTGACCAACTCCGTGGTGGCGACAGCCTTCCAGCACATTCAAATGGCCAATCAGGTTGCTTTCCGCATACACCATCGGGTTTTCCAGCGAATAACGCACCCCGGCCTGCGCGGCGAGATGAATAACGCGCTCGAATTTTTCCGCCGCGAATAACGCCGTCATCGCCTGGCTATCGGCAATATCTATCCGTTCAAAACGGAAACCGCTCAGCGCCCGCAATTTCGCCAGTCGCGCTTCCTTGAGCGATACCTCATAGTAACTATTGAGGTTATCGATCCCCACCACCGTATGCCCGGCGGCGCAGAGTGACTGACAAGTATAGAAGCCGATAAAGCCGGCCGCGCCGGTAACAAGAAATTTCATTCAGGAACTCTTAATGTGACTTGAATGGCGGAGATAATACCATTCACCGCCTTAATTCAGCACCCGCTAACCACGGAAAACATGCGAGAGAGTGCCAGAAATCACCTCAACATTGACGCAACAGCGCCAGAATCGTCCGGGTTTTCTCCTCCATTAACCGGACATTCTGCCGTGACTCGACGTTAAGGCGCACCACCGGTTCCGTGTTGGAACGGCGCAAGTTAAAACGCCAGTCGGCGAATGTCAGGCTAATACCGTCGGTTTCATCCACCGTCAGCGCCTGCGGTTCTAAGGCGGCACGCACACGCGCAATCGCCGCGACCGGGTCGGTCAACAGAGAATTGATCTCTCCGGAAGCCGGGTAAGCCTGCATACGCTCGCTTACCAGTTGCGACAGGGATTGTCCACGTACGCTAATCAATTCCGCCACCAGCAACCACGGGATCATGCCGGAGTCGCAGTAGGCGAACGAGCGGAAGTAGTGATGTGCGCTCATTTCACCGCCATACACGGCATCTTCCTTACGCATCCGCTCTTTGATAAAGGCGTGTCCGGTCTTCGACATCACCGGATTGCCGCCCTGGCGAGTGACGATATCTACCGTATTCCAGGTCAGGCGCGGATCGTGAATGATGGTGGCGCCCGGCGCTTTATTCAGGAAAGCCTCCGCCAGCAGCCCGACAATGTAGTACCCCTCGATGAACCGCCCCTGATGGTCGAACAGGAAACAACGGTCGAAATCGCCGTCAAACGCCACCCCGAAATCCGCCTGATGTTCCCGTACCGCACGGGCAGTATCCGCCCGACACTCATGCAGCAACGGATTAGGAATGCCATTGGGAAACGTCCCATCCGGTTGGTGATGGAGCTTGATAAAGGTCAGCGGCGCGCCGTGGCGACATAGCGCTTCTTCCAGCGCATCCACCACGTGACCGGCGGCGCCGTTACCGCTATTGATGACAATTTTCATCGGCGTCAGGTTACGCGGATTAATGTACGACATCAGGTGCCCGACATACGGCTGCAATACCGCCAGCGTTTCATAACGCCCACGGTGATGCGGGTCTGCCGGTGGTGCGAAGCGATTTTCCTCCGCCCGCCGCTGGATATCTTTCAGACCGCTGTCGCCGCTGATGGGTTGGGCTCCCGCGCGCACCAGCTTCATACCGTTATAATTAATCGGGTTGTGGCTGGCGGTGACTTCGATGCCGCCGTCCATGCCAAAGTGGAAGGTCGCGAAGTAGACTTCCTCCGTACCGGACAATCCGATGTCGTAGACATCGACCCCGGCATCGCGCAGGCCATCAGCCAGCGCGCGTTTTAACGGTTCGCTGGTGAGCCGGATATCGCCCCCCACGACGACGCGCCGGGGTTGAATCACCTCGGCGTAAGCCCGACCGATGCGGTAGGCAATCTCTTCATTGAGCTCGACACCCAGCTCGCCGCGAATATCATAGGCTTTAAAGCAGGTTAATGCGGACATCGCTCTTTCTCCCTTCATACCCGACCATAGCGGTCATGCAAGCGGACGATATCGTCCTCTTCCAGATAGCGTCCTGAACGTACCTCAATCACCACAAGGTCAATCAATCCTGGGTTTTCCAGCGTGTGTACTGCGCCAGGCTGAATAAACGTGGATTGGTTTTCCGACAGAAAATAGGTGTTGTCATCGACCTGAACCCTGGCGGTGCCGGACAGCACGATCCAATGCTCCGCACGGTGAAAATGCTGCTGCAACGATAATCCCTGCCCCGGGCGCACGGTGAGTTTCTTCACCTGATAGTGCTCGCCGGCGTCAATATTGCGGCTCTTACCCCAGGGGCGGAACGACTCGATATGGTCGCGAAACTGGTGTCGATTCTGTGCTTTCAGGCATTCCACGACCTTTTTAACGTCCTGCGCCCGATCTTTGGCCGCGACCAGCAAGGCATCCCCGGTGTTGACGATAATGGCGTCATCTATGCCGATGGTGGCGACCAATGATGAAGAGGAGGCGGAAACGTAGTTGTTATGACTATCCAGCGCGATGACATCCCCCAGCGTCACGTTACCCTGCGCATCTTTCTCCGATACCTCCCACAGCGACGACCACGACCCGACATCGCTCCAGCCGGCATCGAAAGCGATCACCACCGCATCGCGGGTTTTTTCCATTACGGCGTAATCGATGGAATCACTCGGACAATCCATAAACGCACGCGACTCGACGCGGATAAAATCCATATCACGTTGGCTGCGCGCCATGGCTACGCGGGTCATTTCGTAAATATCCGGCTGATTTTTTTGCAGTTCATCGAGGTACTTGGCGGCACGGAACAGAAACATGCCGCTGTTCCAGCAATAATCACCGGATTTGAGGTAACGCTCGGCGGTGGCCAGATCCGGTTTTTCCACGAACTCGTCGACCGTAAATCCCCCGCCGGACAACGACGCACCGGTCTTGATATAGCCATAACCGGTCTCAGGCGAGGTCGGGACGATGCCAAAAGTCACCAGTTTGTTTTCATAGGCATAAGGCAGCGCCTGCTGAATGGCCTGATGGAAGTTCCCGGTTTTCTTGATCAGATGATCGGCCGCCAGCACCAGCAATAGGCTGTCGGGGTCGGTTTTCACGCTCAGATGGGCTGCCAGCGCAATAGCCGGCGCGGTATTGCGCCCAACCGGCTCCAGAATAATATTGCTCCCCAGTTGCTGTTGTTCGCGCAACTGCTCGGCGACCAGAAAACGGTGATCCTCATTGCAGATGACTAACGGGCGCTGCGTCGTGAGAAACGGTAACCCCTGTAATCGCGCCAACGTATTTTGCAGCAGGCTGTAACGGCCCTCATCGCCTAATGGCAAAAACTGTTTGGGAAATAATTCCCGGGATAACGGCCATAACCGGCTGCCGCTGCCGCCGGCCATAATGACAGGAATAATATTGGACATAATCGCACCTTGATGAATAGGGTGGCATACTCGTCATACTTCACGTTGCAGGTGCGTTGGCTTTCCTGCAACTCGAATTATTTTGGGTATATACCCGCCATACTTCAAATCGCAGGTTATTTACCCCTGCCATCTGAATTATTTAGCGTGAGTGAGTTTTATTGAGGAATAAAAAAGTAGATGAAGTCAGTCGATTTTATGATTCGACAATCATCAAAAATAAAAGTCTGGTAAATCGACAGTATTACAATCATCGATAAAAACCTCATCGACAAAAACCTCATCGATAAAAATCACATTGATAAAAATCAACTACAGCGCGGATGCTTACCACGAAAAAATGCCTGCATGGTAACCAAAACCGTTTTAAACCGTAAGCGAATAAATTGTTTTAACAACCGCCAGCCAAGATGGTAATACAAATGAAATTGAGGGTAACGGCGGGCGGAAATAGCCAGGTCGATCAGATTTTCTGCGATACGAAATTCGCTTTCTTTTTTTTCAGATCGGGAAAGGCCATGTTCCAGATAGCAACTGCTTTTCAATACAAATTTTTCGCCGCCGGCGCTGAGGCGATGAATACGGCGGAACACGCTGACATCCACCCCGTATAACGCATAGTTTTCATCAAACAGCGACAGGTTATGGCGCTCAAAAACATCCCAGAGTCGACGGTGGATGATCAACCCGGAACCGATAGAAAACGCGGTTGCCGGATCCAAATCCTGATCATTGAGCACAATTTCCCCTTTTGATACCGGATAATAGGTTTTGTAATTAATACTGGAGATAATCCGTGGGCACTCGATATCCACCTGCGTATGTTCCACTGCAAACCAGAATGATTCGTTAATGGTGGTATCATCATCCAAAATGACCCACCGCTCCACCTGTAAATTATTCGCGATAAATTGATTATATACCTGACTCAACGGTTTATTTTCCAGACAATTAACCAGCTCAACCTGTTCATAAATGGTTTTCAGACGAAGAAAGAAGCTGTCCTCTTCAGATATACGAAAAGGACCATTATTATGAATAGTGAGTTTAATCTGTTTAAACGGATGTTGAATCAGCGTCTGCAAGGTTGTGGACGATTCCAGTCCCTTATTATACAACACCACCAGAATTGCATTTTTAATCATGACGTTCTCTCCTGGGAAAACAGGGTTGCAGTGACGAGTCCATTCTGATGCCCGGCATTATCGCTGTATTATCCCTTTCATATTTCAGGTTACAGGTGTGTTGGCTGCATGACTTGAGTTATTCAGCAGCGACATCGAATGCCGGCACCGTATTGGCTTTATTTTTCAGTACGTCTATTCGGGCATCCCTGATATTCGGGTACCCAAAATGTTTTTTTTCATTACCATAAAAAAGAAGATCACCGTAATGATGAACTCCGTCGCCCCGACCGCAACGGCCACACCATACATGCCCCACCATTGCGTAAAGAAAAACAGATAAGAGCAATGGCACAACAGGCCGATGAAATAGACCCGTTTCAAATACACGCTCAATCCGGCGGGAATAATGATCAAGTTAACCAGAATAATCGACAACGAGATCACAAACTGCGTGACAATCATGATTGTCAGCAGGTGACTAATATCGTACTCCTTGCCGAACACCCAGTGTATCAACGGCACCCCCATCAGCAGATTGCCCAAAAACGCGCTGGCGGTCAGCAATGAAAACATCGTGAGCACCTTCATCAATTGTGCGCGAATAGCGCTGTACGCCAGTTGGTTGTACAAACTGCAAATATGACTGAAATTGCCTTGTACGATCGGGTTATACAATTGGCGCAATACCGATGCCAGCCTGTCCGCCACCGCATAATGACCGAGCGCGGCGTCGCCGAACATAAATTTGATCACCACAGGGTTCAGATAAGTGAATCCCAGCGTGAACAATGAGGCGGAAAAATTGTGAAAACTCTCCCTGATTTCGCCCATCACCGTGTGCAGATTGATGCCCGCCAACCGCCAGCGTATCGATTCACGGCGCTGCAAGTGGTATTGAATCACCAGCCCGACCAACACCGGTGGGAACAGTTGGATAATCGCCGCCAGATAAATATCCGCCGGTGAACTGACCAACAGGAAAATCAACCCCAGCGCCAGTATGCGAAAAATCAGGTTCAGAATAGCCAGATGGGAGTTTTTCCCCATCCCCTGAAATAACCAGGCAGCCGACAGCAACGAACTCAACGACGACACCAGGCCGATAAAGAATAGGATGGCGTCCGTTTCCGACTGTGCCGTCAGCAGGTCCACAATGGTTCCCACCACCATCACCAACACCAACAGTATGGCTTTGGCGCATTGCACATTCGAGTACAAGGCATTAATGGCGGCGATGTCGCCGGCATGTGCGCTGACTTTTCTGGCCGCGGAAAAGTTAAAACCAAAATCGACAATAAATAACGCGATAAAGCTGATGGATTGCGCGTAACTGAGTTTGCCGAAAAACTCCGCGCCCAGCACTCTGGCAAGATAGGGAAAGGTCGCCAGCGGCAACAGCATATTGGAAATCTGGATAATATAGAGATAGATAACCTCGCGCTTTATTGCCTTTTTATCACTCATACCATCCACCAGATCGCACAACTCAGTAGTTTTCGCTCGCCGTTGTGGGCACGCCGCATCAGCGACAGCTTGCTTAACATGCCGGCTTCTCCGCGGATCACGCGTAGAAAATCGGTATGTTCGGATGGATGCTGCTGACAAAAATGCGTCAGGGCGTTCAACATGGTGCGGCTGTGCCGCCGGGTCACCGGATAACTCCTCAGACACAGCACGCTATCCGGCAACAGGCGCTTTCGCAGAATACCGGGCGCGCCGACGGTATTATTGCCATGCTGGCGGTACTTAATCAGCGGCTTATCGACATAGGCTATCTTCCCGCTATGAGCGGCGATCATCGCAATCCACCAGTCGTGCATGCGAATATCGTCCGGCATCGGTTCTATCAGTTGCTTTAAGGCGCGATTGAACAGCATGGCGCAACCCGGAATATGATTGCTGACGACAAAATCCTCCGGCTGGCGGGCCGCCGACGATTTAATGGAGGCGCGATAAAAAGAGGGAAACAACGGCCCCAGCACCGTATCCACGATCTCCAGATCGGAAAATGCCAGTACCGGCGTTTCCCCGCCCTGTTCATGAGATTTGACCTCATGCAGCAGTAGCTCCAGCTTCTCCGGCACCCAATAATCATCCTGGTCGCACAGGGCAATATAGTTGTCTTCGCAGCAGGCAATCGCGCGACGGAAATTTTTCATTGCCCCCAAACCGCCGTTACCAGGATAAATACGGATTTTACCCTGCTGATAAAGCTCATGACTCCGTACCATCTCCAGCGTGTTATCACGGGAACCGTCGTCACACACATGAATGATAACGTCCTGATGCGTCTGATGCTGGATGGAATCCAGTTGTTGTTTGATATAGCGCCCACCGTTATAGGTGGCCAACGCGATACTGATCCGATCGTGACCTGTCATCTCTGCCAACCGAAGATAAGGAAATACGAGAATGATGTGCGGTAAATCCATCAACAGGATTTACCGCGCCTGATAATCATCAGACCAATTTGGGAATGATCACGCTCAATGCCGCCCGCCAGGCGGATGGCGATATGCCTAAACGGGCGATTTTGGTGCAATTCAACGTAGAATACGCCGGACGCGCTGCCGGCGTCGGGTATTGCTCGGTGGTAATCGCATTCACCGTCGGCACGCGGCTCAATAGCTGCTGCTTATCGGCCATGGCGAAGATCGCATCGGCAAACGCGTGCCACGACACTTCTTCATCGCCGCAGAAGTGATACAGCCCCCCTTCTGCCTGCTGCTGCAACACGCTGATGATGGCGTCGGCGATATCGCCGGCATAGGTCGGACAACCACGCTGATCGGCAACCACGCCAAGGCTATCCCGCTCGCGGCCCAGCCGCAGCATGGTTTTGACGAAGTTGTTGCCGTACTCGCTGAATACCCAGGCCGTACGCACAATCTGCGCCGCCGGGTTCACCTTCAAGACCGCCCGTTCGCCATCCAGCTTGGTCTGACCGTACACGCCCAGCGGGTGGGTAGCGTCGGTTTCGATATAGGGACGGGTCGCCGTACCATCAAACACATAATCAGTGGACACGTGGATAAAACGTGCGCCTTGCTGACGCGCAGCCCGAGCCAGATATTCCGGCCCGGCGACATTGATGCGCGCCGCCAGTTCGGGTTCCGATTCCGCCTTGTCCACCGCGGTATAGGCCGCGGCGTTAACAATCGCATCCGGTTGCCAGGATGCCACCGTCGCCTGCACTTGCGCTTCATCAGTGATATCCAGCGAATCGGTATCCGTTGCCAGTACCGACCACCCTTGCGGCAACCGATCCTGAAAGCAACGTCCTAACTGACCGTTAGCACCGGTTAACAACACTTTCATGCCCATAGCTCCTTAAATGTTTTACCTTTGCTATCTTTTTCCGATAACAAAGGCGAGGCGATCGGCCAGTCGATGCCGATATCCGGATCATTCCATAACAGGCACCCTTCGTGAGCCGGGTTGTAGTAGTCGGTGCACTTGTACTCGAAATCCGCCAGGTCGGAGAGCACCACAAAACCGTGCGCCAGACCGGGCGGAATCCAGAACTGGGCCTTATTCTCCTCCGACAGGAGCACCCCTTCCCAGCGACCGTATGTCGCCGAGTCGGGCCGAATATCCACCACGACGTCAAACACTTCGCCACGCACCACGCGCACCAGTTTGCCTTGCGGATTGACGGTCTGAAAATGCAGCCCGCGCAACACGCCCCTGGCCGAACGGGAGTGGTTGTCTTGCACGAAGTCCAGGTCGATATCCAGCATCTCCTGGTAGCGTTTTTTCTCAAACGTTTCCAGAAAAAAGCCTCGGGCATCGCCAAAGACCTTGGGTTGGATGATTTTGACGCCCTGAATGGCGGTATCACGAACTTGCATATCACATCCCCGTTAATAACTGGGCCAGATACTGGCCATAATGGGTTTTAGCCAGATAACGGGCTTCATCCGCCACCTGTTCACGCGTCAACCAGCCTTTGCGGAACGCGATTTCCTCCAGACAGGCGACCTTGAAGCCCTGACGTTTCTCGATAGTGCTGATGAACTGGGAAGCCTCCAGCAGGCTGTCGTGGGTGCCGGTATCCAACCAGGCAAAGCCACGTCCCAGCACTTCCACATTCAGGTTGCCCTGTTGCAGGTACATTTCATTGAGCGTGGTGATTTCCAGCTCGCCGCGTGCGGAAGGTTTCACCTGCTTAGCCATTTCCACCACGTGTCGGTCATAGAAATAGAGCCCGGTTACCGCCCAGTTGGACTTCGGGTTGCTGGGCTTTTCTTCCAGAGAAATTGCCTGCTTATTGTCATCAAACTCCACTACGCCAAAACGTTCTGGGTCCATCACCTGATAACCGAACACGGTAGCGCCTTCGGTGCGGGCGGCCACGTTCTCCAGTTTCTTACCGAAGCTCTGACCAAAAAAGATGTTGTCGCCCAGCACCAGCGCACACTGATCGCCGCTGATGAAGGTTTCGCCAATCAGAAACGCTTGCGCCAAACCGTCCGGCGACGGCTGCTCGGCGTAACAGAGATTAACTCCAAACCGGCTACCGTTGCCCAGCAGCCGACGATAGGCGGGCAGATCATCCGGGGTCGAGATAATCAGAATGTCCCGGATCCCGGCCAGCATCAGTACCGAAATCGGATAGTAAATCATCGGCTTGTCGTAAATGGGCAACAGTTGCTTCGATACCCCGCGGGTAATCGGATACAGTCGCGTTCCGGAACCGCCTGCCAGTACAATGCCTTTCATTGAACTTTCCTTAACTAGAATACGATTAAAGGGGTAAACCTAAGCGTTCACCGGTATAGGAGCCATCCTTAACGCTGCGCCACCAGATCTCGTTCGCCAGATACCATTCCACCGTCTTACGAATGCCGGACTCAAAGGTTTCCAGCGGCTTCCAGCCCAGTTCGCGGTAGATTTTCGACGCGTCGATCGCATAACGCAGATCGTGTCCCGGTCTGTCGGTTACATGGGTGATAAGCTCGGCGTAATGGCGGATGCCGGCCGGTTTCTCCGGTCTCAGCTCATCCAGCAACGCACAGATGGTTTGTACCACCTCAATATTTTTCCGCTCGTTATGCCCACCGATGTTGTACGTTTCCCCGACTTCGCCGGTGGTGACGACGGTGTAAAGCGCCCGGGCGTGATCCTCGACGTACAACCAATCCCGAATCTGGTTGCCTTCGCCGTAAACCGGCAGCGGTTTGCCTTCCAGCGCATTGAGGATCATCAATGGGATCAATTTTTCCGGGAAATGATACGGCCCGTAGTTATTGGAACAGTTGGTCACCAGCGTCGGCAAACCGTAAGTCCGCAGCCAGGCGCGCACCAGATGATCGCTGGCGGCTTTGGAGGCGGAATACGGGCTGCTCGGCGAATAGGGCGTGGTTTCGGTAAACAGATCGTCGGTGCCGTGCAGATCACCGTACACTTCATCCGTCGAAATATGGTGGAAACGAAATGCCGTCTTACGCGCTTGCGGCAACGCCGACCAGTACTGTCGCGCGGCTTCCAGCAAGGTGTAAGTCCCGGTGATATTGGTTTCAATAAAGGCGGAAGGGCCGTCAATAGAACGATCAACGTGGCTTTCCGCCGCCAGATGCATCACCACATCCGGCTGAAAGGTCGTAAACACGCGATCCAGCCCAGCCCGGTCGCAGATGTTGACTTTCTCAAACAAAAAACGGGGATCGGCCGCCACCTCTTTCAACGACGCCAGATTGCCGGCATAGGTCAGACAATCCACCACCATGACCCGGTCCTGCGTATGCTGAATGATATGACGCACCACGGCTGAACCAATAAACCCAGCCCCACCCGTTACCAGAATATTCATGAATAATGACCTTTCAGAAATGAGTTAATACGCTGATTTTCCCACAAATCCTTTGAAAATCGTCAGAAAGATGATCTTGATATCCAGCCAGACGCTCCAGTTTTCGATATAGAAAAGATCGCACTCCACCCGCTTTTCCATCTTCTCCAGCGTGTCGGTTTCACCGCGCCAGCCGTTAATCTGCGCCCAACCGGTGATACCCGGCTTCATTTTGTGCCGCAGCATATAACCCTTGATCAGCTTGCGATACTGTTCGTTATGGGCCACGGCATGCGGACGAGGCCCGACTATCGACATTTCGCCGCGGATCACATTGATGAATTGCGGCAATTCATCCAGCGATGTACGGCGTAAAAACGCGCCTACCGGCGTGATACGCTTATCGCCCTTACAGGCCTGAATCACGGTGTCGCCGTTTTCCATCACCGTCATACTGCGAAATTTCCACACTTCTATCGCTTTGCCGTCCATGCCATAACGCGTCTGCCGGAAAATCACCGGCCCTTTGGAGGTCAGCTTGACCAACAACGCAATACCCAATAACAGCGGGGAAATCAGCACAGTAATCACCGACGCGACCACGATATCTTCCAGCCGTTTGAGCAGGCGGTTCACACCGCTCATCGGCGAGTCATACAACGACACCACCGGAATGCCATTGATGATGTCGCTGCGCGATTGCAGCACATTGAACGTCAGGATATCCGGCACCAGCATCACGGTGCAGGTGGTATCCGCCAGTTCCGACATCAGATAATGGATAAGCTCAGCTTGCTGCAACGAGAACGCAATATAAATCTTATCCAAATCCCCTTTACGAGCCCGTCGTACCAGTTCCTCCACATCACCCAGACAACGCACGCCATTGCGCTCATAGCTGTACTGAAACTGGCTATTTTCAGAAAAATAACCCATGATGCTCAGCCCCAGCCAGGGTGCCTGTTTAATGCTTTCCGCCAGATAAGGCCCGGCAGGTTGCGCGCCAATAAACGCCACGTTGACCTTGTTGTAACCCAATTTTCGCAAATATTGTATCACGACCCGAATCAGGGTGCGTGATATCACGAATCCCGCTACGGTAAATAAAAACCAAACCGCATGAAAATGATAACCAATATATTGGTTCGGCACTAAAGATAAAATACCCGCACCAAATGTAATGCTGAGCCCCCAATTAATAATCAACGTACGAATTTCCGTATAAAGCCCCACTCCGCGCCACGATCGATAAAAATTAGTGAAACCCGCCAACAATTGAAAAACAGAAAAGCTAATCAACGCGATTAAATAAGACGCTGTTGATATCTCTTTTTTTGTTACCAGACATGCCAGTATTACGCTGATAAAGATTACCGTCATATCAGAAAAACGCTGAAATACTGAAACCAGCGAGGGAATAGCATAAACTACACTTTCTTTCTTCCTGACCATAGTCGTTCACCTATACACGTAGAGATTATTGCCAGAATCTTTTATGCATACTCAGTTTCCTGATTAAGCCCTGAGGTATTTTTTGGTAATTCTGCCCTAATTTATATCCCGCAATTTTCAGGGCATTGTGCACACAAGCACGAGGGATCCACCGATAGTGATTTTCTTTCATCAGATAACGGAGCTCGGAGAAAATAAATCGTGTTCCTTCACCGCCAGCACCGCCAAATTCCTCCCTAATCCATTTTTCATCGCAATGAAATACACCGATATCAAAATAACGTTTGAACTCTTCCACCGGCGTGTAATTGTGCGAATGCTTAACCGCTGCCTCCGCCACATACGCCACCCGATATCCCGCCAGTACCGCCAGTGCCGCCAGATACATATCCTCGCTAAGGATCGTGTTGGACGGAAACCCGCCCAAGCGGCGAAATACCTTCGCCCGATAGGCCGCAAACGAATTCGAGGTAAACACCGTTTTAATGCCGTAGAGCGACTTATCGCTGATCCCCATCACATAGCTGCGGGTACTGTAGTTGAAGCCGCGCGCATGGCGCGCCAACGGATTTGCATCGTCATGGGGTAACTGGCGGCCATAGGCGACCGCGACCTGTTCGTCGTCGAACGCCGACACGATCTTGCGAATAAAATCGGCCTGGGGAATCGCGTCCTGAGTCAGAAATACCACGACGTCGCCGTCGCTCATTTCCACACCGAGATTACGCGTACCACCGTGGTTAAATTCAGCCGATGTAATCGTGTGGCAACGAAAACCGTAGCGAGCCGCCACATCACGCGAGTTATCCCGCGACGATGAATCAATCACCAGCACCTGCTGTGGCGACAGTTGCTCCGCAACCAGGCAGTCATGCAGCGCTGCTGCACACTGTTCCCAGATCTTGCCGCCGTTATAAACCGGAACCACAAAATTGACGTTCATATCGTTTCTCTTGCACACCTGAAAAGTGAAAAAACTGTCGATTTCGTTACGCCGTACGCAGCTTCAGTGCTCCAGTACACGTAACGTTTCAGATGCACATTGCTTCCATGTCAGCGATCGGGCGAATGCCTCCCCCTTTTCCCGCATCCCAACCGGCCCCTGGCCGTTCACCAGTTGATGAATGCCTTCGGCGATAGACTCCACCGACAGCGGATTAACTAAAATCGCCCGCTGTTCACACAGTTCCTTCATCGAGGAGCAATCACTGGTCAATACCGGCAGCCCGTAGCTCATCGCCTCCAGTGGCGGTAATCCAAAGCCTTCATACATCGAGGGGTAGCAAAACCCGCGCGCATGTCGGTACAAACTCACCAGTTCGTCATCGCTGACATGACCGGTAAACGTCACGGCATCGTTGTCGGCCAGTGCAGCGGATCCGTCATCGCCAAAAACCCGCATCACCCCTTTCTTACCCACGATCACCAGCCGAATGTCGCTCCCGCTTTCCTGCCTGAATCGTAAGAATGCGTTAATAAGTCGAGGAATATTCTTGCGCGGCTCCAGTGACCCCACCGACAGTAAGTACTCTGCGTCGATTATCGGCTTGCCGCTCTGCGCCGTTCCCGTCGTAGAATCAGATTGCACGTCCACTCCGTTGTAAATGACCGACACTTTGCTTTCCGGCACCCGTAAATGGTGCATGATGCGTTCCTTGGAAAACTCGGAAATGGTAATTATGTGATCCACTTTTTTCGCCAGACGCGGCTGCATAAATTGATACCAGGCAACGAACTTTTTATTCAACCATTCCGGATGATCAAAAGGCACGGTATCGTGAATAGTGACAATCTGTTTTTTAATCAGTAGCGGTCCGGTATTACAGGGCGACCACAATATCTCCCTTAAAGCGATTTTTCGCGGTAATAAAAACTGTTCCCATAAATGCCCTTTCATCCCATAGATATTATTTTCAGGTTGTATTGGCTCCACCCTGACACCCACAGTGGAAATATAATCAACAATCTTTCTGGTATAACGTTGCACACCGGTAGTATGCCCCAGCAAATTACGTGTATTCACATACATGAATGACATCCCCTTCCGGTTACATCGGATGACGTAACCGTTCAAATAAAAGAAAATGATTATTTTTGGGATTCCCTCTCCAAAAACCAGCCAATCAAAACTTTACTATTCTACTCTTCCCCTTTCGCAGGCGATAAATTATTCCGATAGCATTCAGGCATCAGCATTTCCACATAAACCTTTTCAAATTCTCCGGCAATGATATCCGGCGTAAAAGAATTCACTATTTCCGGGCTGAGTGGTTGTAACGGTTTTCTGATAACCTCTTCCAGCGAACAGGTTTCCATGAAATAAATATTCGGCAATAAGGTCGATAATTCACCGACCGCCCCCATCCGGTTAGTCAGTACATGTTTTCCATAAAAGATACTTTCCACCAGCACCCGGCCGAACGGTTCATGCCATTTCACCGGCAATACCACAATGTCCACCTGCCCCATGAACGCTTCCAGGCTGACAAAACCCAACAGCGTCACGCCGCTGCTTGTAGCGTCTTCCACCAACGGGTTACCCTGGGTGATGCGCCCTGCCGCGTAAAAGGCATAATCCGGATGATGGCGATAATGCCGTGCCAGCAGGCAAAATTCGTCAAATCCCTTATCCTCCGCCAGCTTGCCGATAAAACCGATACGCCAGCGTTTTCCGTTGCTCGTGGCCGCGGCTGCCGGTTCGGCTTCCTGCACTGCGGGCAGCACAATGTCATAAATAAATGACTGGTGTACGCCGGGAAAAAAGCCAGCCTGACGATGGCGTTCTAAAATAAACCGGCTAATCGCCACATAACCGTCCACCAGACGGCTGTACCGTCGTTTCAGAGCAGACAGCAGACGAATACTCAGTACGTTCGGTTCCTGATTTCGGCCGCGGCTAAATAGCGTCGCATTATGGTGGAACAGATAATAATCCCGGCTGGTGTGCAGAATCTTCACGCCGCAGGCTTTCGCCGCCGACCAGGCCGATACGGAAAACCCGGCAATATTGTTGGTATGCACCAGGTCAGGTGCAAACTCCCGGATCACCTCCATCACGACGGTGCGCATCTCGACGTTGTAATAATCTTTCAGATGCCAGCGCGCCTGCTGGTAAAAAGACTTTTTTTCACCATCAAACGGCCAGTAATCGTTAGCCAGCGGCACATAACACACGGCAACGCCATTGATGACCTTGTCGCTGCGCTGCCTTTCCGGCGTCAGGCACAGTACCTGTACCTGATGGTGTCGCCGCACCAGTGCTTCCGCCATTAACTGCACCCCCACCTTGTACGGGTGATACAGCGTGTTGATAATCAGAATTCGCATAGAGAGTTGTCCCTGGCAATTACGGGGTACCTCGTTCAGGCACCAGGCGCGACGTCCGCCTTCTCCGCATTAAGTTAATAGTGATAATAATCAAAGTGATAGCCATACTAACCCAGAGCATATAAAGCAATGCGTTACAGACCACATCCTTGATTACGACACTATGACTGCCAGTGCGGCTTATGCGTTTCCCTCTTTCAGTTCCCACCGATCACCGCGAAATCGCCGATTATCGGTATCAACGACTCAACACGGACCACCTCATCTTGGGTGAAACGGGCCTGAATAACGTATCCGTATCAGGCGCCAAGTACGTTGCGGTAAGCCTGCTCGTACTCCTGAGCAACCCGGCCGGGGGTAAAATGCGCCAGCATATCGGGACAAAGCGGCTCGGCACACGCATCCACGTTGTCTACCGAGATGTCTTCCATAAAGTAAATATTCGGCAATATAGCGGCCAGCTCGTCGATGCCGCCCATGCGGTTGGTTAAGACCACTTTTCCATGGAATATGCTTTCCACCACCACCCGACCGAACGGTTCATGCCATTTCACCGGCAGCACCACTACGTCGACCTGCTGCATAAACGCTTCCAGGCTGACAAACCCCAGCAGCGTCACGCCGCACCGACGAGCTTCCTCGACCAACGGGTTATCCTGCGTGATGCGGCCTGCGGCATAAAAGACATAATCGGGCCGATGCTGGTAATGCCGGGCCAGTGCGCAAAAGTCATCAAATCCTTTCTCTGATGAAAGTTTGCCAATAAAGCCAATGCGCCTGACTCCCGTGTTGGTCGCTGGGCTTTCTCCACCACACTCGACGGTCGGCACCGTGTTATAGATGAAGGAATGATGAGCGTGTGGGAAGAAACCGGCATCCCGATGCATCTCGCAGATAAATCGGCTGATACCGACATAACCATCCACCAGCCGGCTCAGGCGTTTTTTCATCATCGACATCAGACGAATGCAGACAGCATCGGGATCCTGGTTCTGCCCGCGGGCGAACAGGGTTGCATTATGATGAAACAGGTAGTAATCCCGGCTGGTATGCAGAATTTTCACCCCACACGCTTTTGCCGCCGACCAGGCGGATACCGAAAAACCGGCAAGATTGTTGGTATGCACGATATCGGGAGAAAACGCCTGAATTTCACGCATGACCGCCTTACGCATATCGCGATTGTAGTAATCCTTTAGGTGCCAACGTATTTTCTGAATGGCAAAGCGCGTTTTACCGTCAAACGGCCAGTAATGGTTCGCCAACGGCAGATAACACACCCCGACCCCATTAATCAGCTGCTCGCTGCGCTGTGTATCCGGCGTCAGGCAGAGCACCCGCACCTGATGCCCGCGCTGTACCAGTGCTTCAGCCAGCAGCTGGACTGAGACTTCAGCACCCCCGACTTTATGAGGATGATATAAAGTATTGATAATCATAATTTTCATACTGGCTGTCCTTATTTTTTAATCTTTTATGCCTGCCATACTACCGATTGCAGAGGCATTGGCTTCGCTTGTCCCCCCCCTGTCCCTGACTGATGCGTCGGGGGAATGGCAGCGGCACCGTTGCCCTGCCGTTCGAAAACTTCCGTTACGCCATAAAGCGGTGTGTCATACCGACCATTCACTACCACTTATTTTTTATCCGAACCGTAAGAATATTGATATGAATCATAACCATAGCTGTAATAGCTCAATGCCCGGCGGATCACCGCATTCAAAATCACGCCCTTGATCGGCGCACCATTCTGCTCAAAACGTCGGATACTGATTTCCACCTCTTTCGGCGTGTTGGTTTCGAACCGCGCCACCAGTAGCGATGTTCCGGCCTGACGGCTAATGATCGCCGCATCGGTGACCGCCAGAATCGGCGGCGTATCCAGCAGCACGATATCGAATTGCTGCGTGGCCCAATCGACAAAGGCCGTAAAGTTACTGTGCATCAGCAGTTCCGACGGGTTGGGCGGAATCTGGCCGCGCGGGATGAAAAACAGGTTTTCCACTACTGTCGTGCGTAACGCCTGCGGCGCCTCGATCTGGCCGGACAGGACATCCGACAATCCTTTTTCAGGCGCGGCCCCCAGCAGGTGGTGGGCATACCCTTTGCGCATGTCGCAGTCGACGATCAGCACCCGCTGCCCGGCCTGCGCGATCACCGCGCCCAGGTTGGCGCTGATGAAGGATTTACCGATCCCGGGGCTGGCGCCGGAGATCATCAGTACATTGTTTTTGGCTTCCATCATGGCGAAATGCAGGCTGGTACGCAGACTGCGGATCGCCTCGATCGCCAGATCAGCCGGATTGCCAACCGCCAGCAGCGAATCGGAACGGGCATTGCGTTTACGGTTTTTGCCGGCAAATTCCCTATCTTTCTTCTGTTGCCATTCCGACAACGGCACGCTGGCGTAAACATTGATGCCGAGCTCTTCCAGTTGCTCCGGGCTTTCAATGCCGCGATGCAACAGGGTTTTCAGCAACACAAACCCGATGGCCGCCACCCCGCCCAGAATAGCCGCCAGCACAATCACCAGCGTTTTCTTCGGTTTCACCGGCTTCAGTTGAACCACCGCCGGGTCGATAATGCGCACGTTGCCGACGGTACTGGCCTTGTTGATGCTCAGCTCCTGCTGCTTATTCATCAACTGGACGTACACTTCCTGCCCAACACTCACATCCCGCGTCAGCCGTACGATTTCCTGCTGGGTTTTCGGCATACCGCTGACGCGCCGGTTCAGGTTATCCCGCTCCTTTTCCAACGTGGTGCGTTTTTCCATCAATGCCCGATAAGCCGGATGCTCACGGGTATACAGCTTGGAGATCTCCGCCTCGCGGAACGTCAGTTCGTTAAGCTGCGACTCGACATCGACCATGGTATCCAGCACCGACTTGGCCTCCAGCGATAAATCCACCGAGTCTTTCTGCTGACGGTACTTGTTAAGCTTGTCCTCCGCCGTTTCCAGCGATGCCCGTACCAACGGCAACTGCTCTTTCAGGAAGGCCAGGCTCCTGGCCGCCTCTTCCGACTTGCGATCCACATTCTGTTGCAGGTAATTGTCGCTGATGCTGGTCAGAGTCTTTTTCACCAGCGCCGGGTCGCTGCCTTCCAGCGTGAGCTGCAAGACGCCGGTATCTTTTCCTTTATCCGCCACCGCCAGTTCGCTCAGCACGTCGTTGATGGCGGTCAGCGTGTTTTTCTTCCTGACTGAAAACACCGTTCCCGGCGCCGCATTGGTATCGCTCACCAGCAGGCTGAAACCACCGTGAGACGCCATCTGCCCGATACGACCGATAAACTCCGCATCCTTACCGGCGGTAAAGCGATAGGTACCGTCTTCCTGAATCGTCACCGTCATTTTTTCATCCAGCCAGCCGTCCGGTACCGACAGCCGGGACACCACGATACGGGCAGGTTCTTCATCCTTCAGACGGGCGAGGCCTTTCCCTATCAGCGGGAAATATCGTTGCTCCACCTCGGTATCCAACCCCAGATCCTGCACCGTCTTCCCGACGACCATCCGGGATCGGAGCAACTCGACTTCCGGCGCAGACTGCGGCTTGGTATCCGGCAAGACTTTGGAAATATCGTTCATCAGCGAATCGCTGATGTTCTGTTCTACCTGCACCATCGCATCCGCCTGATACACCGGGGTTGCCAGCAGTGCATACAGAATGCCCAGCATGGTAAAAATGGTGGTGATGCTGATAATGAGCCAGCGGTGATCCAGCACAGTCCCCAGTAAACGCCCCAGGTCAATTTCATCCGCCTTGTCCGCTTCAATTGTTTTCACGGCAATTCTCTCTGACATCGTAATCCCTGACTGGTTAACGGCTCAGCGCCTGCGCCCACTTGCGGGCAGATTGTTCGAGTTGGGTATAAACAAATTCAAAGGCTTCCCGGCTTTTGCGGTACGGGTCGGTAATTTCCTGCTGATTGACCCAGTGCCCGAACAGCAACGTTTTCCCACGGACTTCCGGTGCGAAACGGCACACGACATCAATGTGCGCCTTTTCCATCACCAGAATCAGATCGTAATGCCGACACAGCGAACCGGTTAACTGGCGGGCAACGTGTCCGTCCAACGACACACCGTGATCAGCCGCCACCAGGCTGGCGGTTTCATCGGCGGGTTTTCCTTCCATCGCCCGCCAACCGGCGGAGGCCACGTTTTTCCCCGGCAGTGCCTGTTTCAGCAAACGCTCACCGGTCGGAGAGCGGCAGATATTGCCCTCGCAAATGACAAGAATACGGTTAAACATCAACACCACTCCTCTACCATTACGGCCAGGTACGAACGCGCAGGCTGCCTTCGCTTAGGTCATTAAACCCACTGATGGTCGGCACCAGTTGCGAAATCAGGCGGTTCCAGCGTGCAATCGGCGCTGAAGTGACATACACCACGTCATACGGTTGCAACGGGAATTCCGATCCCATCACCAGTGCGGTGGCGTCTTTGGTGTTGAGCTGATAAATGTTGGCCAATCTCGGCCCTTGCGTGCCGCGTAGCGGACGAATGACGAATATCCCGGTAGCATCGGCGACCATCTGGTTTATCCCTTCGGCGCTGCCCAGCGCTTCGGTCAAGGTCATGCCGCTACGGTCCATTTTGAGTGTGGATTGTTTGTTCACTTCCCCCATCACGAACACTTTCAGGTCGTCGTTACGCGGTACGAACAGAATATCGCCGGGGTATAACAAGCGGTTTTGCGACAGATCGCCGTTCTGCATCAGTGCCTGCAGAGAAATCCGTTCATCTTTGCCGTTATGCGTCAGCACCAGATTGCGCCAGTCGGCGAAGTCGTTCAGTCCGCCGGCATTATTGATGGCATCCAGAATCGTCAAGGGTACGTTGGTGATCGGCTGCTGGCCCGAGCGCACCACTTCCCCGGTGACATAGGCTTTCTGCGAGCGGAAAGCGGCCACGCTCACTTCCACCTGCGGCGACTCGATGTACTGCGCCAAACGGCGCATAATTTCATCGCGTACCTCGGTCAGGGTTTTGTCCACAACATGCATCTTGCCGATGTAGGGATAAAAAATGGTGCCGTCGGAGTGAACCCAGTTACCGGTGTCGGCGGCGGTGCGGTAAGTCCCCGCCGGGGTGGTCAACTCCGGGTGATCCCAAACCGTGACCATCAAGACATCGCCGATGCCGATGCGGTATTCGTAGCGTTTCAGCTCCTCTTCCAGCGACGGATTGTTTTGGGCGATCGCCGGTCGCAAGCGCATTTTTTCTATCAGCATCGGCGTAACCGGGTAAATATTAACCAATTTATTGATATTAAAATCATCATCCGGTTGCTCTACGACCTCTTTTCCACCGGTAGACAGGTGCGTGCCTGGCACCAGCGTACAGCTCGCCAGGAATGTCGCCGACAACATCAGCGGTATAACTTTCAGTGTTGGTTTTAACATCCTTTATGCCATCGCTTTTAGTAAAGTAAGAAACAACAGAGCAGTATTGTCTGGCCGATACTGCCTCGGGCGATCGGGCCGCCTTTCTCTAAGGCATTGATCGGTAATAATTTGATGAGATGTATATTCTTCACGCTCCCGTCCGTCGATTTATAACCAAAAAACCATTTCTATCGTTTAAAAGCTAAAATCGGCATAACAGCAGGACCAGGGCAACAACGCTGCCGGCCCGGAAAACGGGGATCGCGTCGGATAGCACGGCGCCGTCAGGCTGTGTGTCGTCTGGAAAGGGAAGAAAAGTGTTGGCACAGGTCGGTTGAGCGCGACCTATGTCGTCAGGCTGTGTGGTTACATCGCTGTGGGCAGAATAGGGCGACGCGAGCGCATGCCATGCGCCGGTCAGGGGGAATGTCGCCGGTTGAACCGACGGTACAAATCGCAGTGTCAGGGTTAACATCCTTACGCCATCGCCTTTCAGTCAAGTGAGTAACAGGCAGCCCACACGTCATAAATTCAGGGTGGACCCATCGACGGTTGTTGCGTTTCGCATCGCCAGACCGGCAAGTAATACCGGTAGTCTGGCTGCTGAACGGTTTCAACGTCCTGCCGGGCATGCACTGAAACACCAGCTTGCAGCTGTCGGGTAAATCGCCTCAGGTACGCTACCGCCCTTGGCTTGTAGCTACCAACTCGCTGTCCCGTTGTTGTTTCAGACTTGCCCAGCTATTGCTGTGACTCGTCATTAACTGACTCGTAAAAATGGCTCGCAAAAACATTAATGACACTAAAGTTTCGAATTAAATATTTTTAAAGTTGTGTCAATATCGCCACACCGGAGAGTAGTAAAAAATATTTGCTTATAACAAGACAAATATCTTCCTGATGTTTTTTTTCGGAAAAATACTAACATTCCATGCAATTCCCCTTATGATCAAAGATATTTTTACCCTTTAAAAACAAATAATTAAATATATCAGAGACATCTTAATAAATATTTCATTTTCATATAATAATGTTGTTAACACATCAATGCGCTCATAATAGGGTCATGGAATGCCCCTTTTTTCCGACCATAATCTGAATGTGGCATATAATGCACCGCCTTAATGAAATGGATTATTTTTTGACCTATCGTCGTGTTTTTTCGTTTATCAATACGCGCTGCAATACATTCCATCTTGCTGAAAGTCTTGTGATCTCTCTCACATAGAAAAACGGAATCCCGGTAAGCTGCAATTTGATATCCGTCAATGGCAATCGGTCGCGTTATGGTTGATCAACGCAACGCCTGATACGCTATGCGCATACAAACTGATAGAGAAAAAGGTGAACTCAGTCTATGGAATGGATCGCCGATCCGACAATATGGGCCGGCCTGGCTACCCTGGTGGTGCTGGAACTGGTTTTAGGTATCGATAATCTGATCTTCATCGCCATTCTGGCGGAGAGATTGCCGGAAAAATCCCGTGATCGGGCACGGGTCGTCGGGTTATTGCTGGCGCTGTTGATGCGATTTGTACTGCTGTCGTCCATCTCCTGGCTGGTTTCGTTGACCCACCCGTTATTCGTCATTTACGGGCACCCGTTTAGCGCGCGCGACCTGATTATGCTGGTGGGCGGGCTGTTCCTGCTGTTCAAAGCCACCACGGAACTGAATGAACGGCTGGAAGGCAAAGATCAGGCGCAGCAGACCCAACGTCAGGGGGCGCGTTTCTGGCCGGTAGTCGCGCAGATTGTGGTATTGGATGCGGTATTCTCGCTGGATTCGGTGATCACGGCTGTCGGGATGACCGAGCACCTGTCGGTGATGATGGCGGCGGTCACTATCGCCATCGGCCTGATGTTGCTGGCCAGCAAACCCCTGACGCGTTTTGTTAATGCCCACCCGACCATTGTGATCCTGTGTCTGAGTTTCCTGCTGATGATCGGCTTCAGTCTGGTGGCGGATGCGTTTGGCTACCCGATTCCAAAAGGTTACCTCTACGCTGCCATTGGTTTCTCCGTCATGATCGAAATGCTCAACCAGTTGGCACAGTTCAATCGTCGACGTTTCCTCTCTTCATCGACCCCGTTACGCCAGCGTACCGCCGAGGCCGTGCTGCGATTACTGCGCGGTGAGCATGAAAAGGCCGAGCTGGATAAACAAGCGGTCGATCGGATCGCGGATAACATCGGCAATGCCAGCCAGCCGGTATTCAATCGGCAGGAACAACGCATGATCGAGCGCGTACTCGGTATGTCGCAGCGCTCCGTCAGCAGTATCATGACCATCCGCCATGATATCGAACACGTGGATATCAACACCGATCCGGCGGATTTCCCGGCGCTGATGGAAAAAAATCAGCATACCCGGCTGGTGATGTTCGACAGCCATGTGTCCGACGAGCCGCTGGGCATAGTGCACGTGATCGATCTGCTACGTCAGCAACTACATGGGCAAGCCCTGGATCTGCGGGCGTTGATCCGCCAACCGCTGGTGTTTCCGGAACAATTGTCGTTGCTCTCGGCACTGGAGCAATTCCGTGAAGCACACACGCACTTTGCTTTTGTCGCCGATGAATTCGGCTCTATTGAAGGGGTCGTCACCCTCAGCGACGTTATGGAAACCATCGCCGGTAACCTGCCGCTGGAGGGGGAGGAACTGGACGCTCGCCATGATATTCAGGAAAACGACGATGGCACGCTGACCGCTAACGGTTACCTGCCGGTCGAGGACCTGCTGATGTACATTCCGCTGCAACTCAACGAAAAACGGGAATACCACACGCTGGCCGGCCTGTTGATGGAGTACGCGCAGAAGATCCCGCAGCAGGGCGACGAAGTACACATCGACAATACCCTATTCCGGGTACTGACGGTGGAAAGCCATCGGATTATGAAGGTGCTGATCATCCCTGAGCAGGAACCGCAGCCGGATTATGAGGTGTGATTTACGCGGTGTATCGCCGCGTATGCAACGACAACATATGCAATGACAACATATGCAATAACAACAAAGGCGACTTGCGTCGCCTTTGTTGCTTTACCAAACAGGGTTTCACCGGAAATAGCGAATACAGATCACATACCTGTCGCCGGGGTTTTAGACGCAGGCTGATTTTTCTCGGCCCAGTCGTTCAGGCGTTTTTTCATTTCATCCTGCAAGCGCTTACGCAGAACCTGATCAACCTGCAACTGGTAGTTCAGGTTACCGAACTCGCCATACAACCGGAAAGGAATCGCAGTATCCTGCAACAGTTGAACCCACTGCCCATCCCCTTTCCACCCTTGCGTTACCCGCACATCGACGTTGATATCGCAGCGCTGCGCCGGTAAATCGAACTGCCCGTCGCCCTGTAATGCCAACACGTCAGACTGCCCGGATAATGACTGCAAATCCAGCTTGCCGGCGTTAAGCGTCGCCTCGCCGCGCATCTGTTGAATGTCGGTATAACGGGTATAGTCATCCGGCACCTGAACGCCGCTATTGCTGCGCGCCACCGCCTGCTGGATCAGTTGCTGAATATTCAGCCCGGAGAGCCGTAATGCGTCGAACTGTACCGCCGCCGTGCCGTGCCACTGCGACATCAACGCCTGCCGCGACAGCTCGTTACCACTTAGCCGGCCTCGCAGACTCAGCTTACCGTCCAGACCGTCGGGCAGATCAAACACCGACAGCAACGCCGACAACGGCAAAGCGCTCAGGGTTGGCTGAATCGTGATCGCAGGAGAAGCATCAACATCCATACTCCCCGGTATAGAGAAACGGCCGTCACCAATCTGACCGCTAAAGTCGGCCACCTTGACGTTGCCGTGCTGATTACTGCCTTTCAGGACAAACTGATTGATGCTCATGCCGTGGTAGATCAGCGTATTGGCATTTACCGCTACCCGAGCAATGGAATTACGCAGCCCCTGATAAGGCTCCGGGGGTTGTTCATGCGAAAATACCGGCCTGGCGATGACCGTTTTGTCGCCGCTCTCGCTGGCCGAAGAGGTATGCGCCAGGCCCAGCAATGCATCCAGATCCAGTTTTTCCGACTGCAAGGCCAGCACGTATTCCGGCGTCGTGCCGAACGTGGCCGACAGCGATCCGGTTAGCTGACTATTATTGGCGCTGAGCGTAAACTGGTTGACGGTCAGTTTCTCTGGCTGGCGCTGATAACTGCCGCGAATCGCGCCTTTACCGCTGATACCTTCCGTCGGCAGACCTGCGCCCTGCAACTGGTAGTTGACGCTGCCGATATCGGCACCGATCTGTTGCGGATAGTTTTGCATATCCAGCAAGGCATCAAGAGAAAACGACAAATCGCGCTGATCACGGTTAAAGCGGCTGGAGAGCGATACCCGCACCTGCCGGGTGTCGTCGCTCTCCATTTTCAGGTTGATATCCCGCACATTCAGCACCGGCGCGTTACCCCGCTGGAACACCAGCACGCTATCGGCGACCTCCACCCGATTAACATCGAAACGCCACGGCGTTTCCGGTTCCGGCACCGATGAGCCCGCCGGCGCAATCGGCGCCGGGCCCGCCACTTTCGCTTCGCTGTCCGGCGTCAGACGAATAACGGCGCCTTTCAGCATCACCTGCTTCACTTCCAGTTGATGAGATAACAACGGCCATAGCTTCACGTCCAGCCGCATATTCTCAGCACTGATCACCGGAGCGGCGGCCCCTGGCGCACTCACCGACAGATTGCCCGACAGAATGCTCAGTTGCGGCCAGACATGCCAGCGCAGGTCGCCGTCCAGATTCAATCGGTAACCGGTGCGCGCCTCAACCTGACGCACCATATAAGCCCGGAAATCATTCGGGTTGATCAACACCACCAACGCCGTCATACCGGCGGCCAGCACCACCAGCAATATCACCAGCGCGGTCAACAATCTTCTCATGCCATCCTCATTCGCTGTCGCCTCTGGCCCAGCTAGTCTTTATCGATCCGGCTTGCCACTGCGCCTTGCTGATCCTTGTATTTCGCATCTTCACGGCGGTTATACGGCCGGGCCGCCGGGCCGGAGAGCGGCTCGAAACTCAACGCGCCGATGATCATACCGGGGCGCAACGCCAGCGGTAATTTACCCGAGTTGTAGAACTCCAGCACGATACACCCCTGCCATCCCGGATCGATACGGTGAGCGGTCACATGCACCATTAACCCCAGACGCGCCAACGAGGAACGGCCATCCAGCCAGCCGACCAAATTATCCGGCAGCGTGACCGATTCCAGCGTCACCGCCAACGCCAGCTCGCCCGGATGAAGGAAAAAGGCATCGCCTTCCGCCAGATTGATCTCATCACTCATGACGCGATCCAGCGCGGCGCTCACTTCATCCTTCGGCCCGCTCAAGTCGATAAACGGCGCGGTATGACCGCTGAACACCCGGAACTGATTGCCCAACCGCACATCCACCGTAGCTCCGTTAATCCGTTCAATCGGGGGACGCGGCGTAATCACCAGACGGCCGTCATCCAGCCAGGCTTCAATGTCACGGTCGCACAGTCTCATCATCTTCTCCAGTCAGACTCTTGCAGGTGTTCAAACTGCCACAGCAGCGCCGGAAATACCACGCTGATTCCACCTACTTTAAGGATTTTCTCAGCAAATCGGCCTATTCAAAGAACTGGCTGATTTTCGCCTTCAGAATATCAATGGCGATACGGTTTTTGCCGCCGCGCGGTACGATAATGTCCGCATACTGCTTGGACGGCTCGATAAATTGCAGGAACATCGGCCGTACCGTTTTCTGGTATTGCTCCATCACCGAATCCATTGAGCGGCCGCGCTCATTAACATCACGACGCATACGGCGCATCAGGCAGATATCCAGCGGAGTATCGACAAAAATCGAAAAATTCAGCTCTTCACGCAACCGGGCATCGGTTAACAGCAGGATACCCTCCAGGATAATCACCTTTTTCGGCGCCAGATGCACCGTTTCCTGCAAACGGGTGTGCTGCACATAGCTATATTGCGGCAACGCAATCGGCTGACCGGCTTTAAGCATCTGCAGGTGTTGCAACAGTAGGCTATGATCCATCGCGCTGGGGTGGTCGTAATTGGTTTTGACCCGTTCGTCCATGGTCAGGTGGGATTGATCCTTGTAGTAGCTGTCTTCCGGAATAACGCCGATGTGTTCATCACCGACCTGATCGCGTAATTCGCGATACAGGGTGCTGGCAATAAGACTTTTTCCGGACGCGGACGCGCCGGCAATCCCGATGATGACACACTGGCGAGACTTATCAGTCATGGCAATAAAGACCTGATTAAAATAAAAAAGGAGGGGGACACGCCGTACGGTTCAGGCACGATTCGTTCGAAATCGTCCGCCTGAGAGAGTCACCCGCAACCTGCGTGGTTGATTGCGGAATACGGCCTGGCGTGTCTGGACGCGGCAATTATAGGGAGTTAGCACGATTCGCGCCAGCATTACGCGGGCTGATGCTATACGCGGACTTATGCTATCGGTACGCTCAGCATCCGGTCGTCACGTTACGTCGGGCGGTAAAAACAACGGATACCGCCTCACATCACGGTATCCGTTTAAGACAGTCACACCGCGCGAAACGCGATTTCCGTCGGGATCACGTCGCCCTGCCAGAACAACTGGGCTGCAACCTGCCCTGCCAGTTCGCGGTACAACTGGGTAAACTCGCTGTCCGGCTGGCTGACCACCGTCGGCTCGCCACGGTCGAGGTCTTCACGCAGCGAAATATGCAGCGGCAACTGGCCCAACAAGGCGCAGTGGTATTTTTCCGCCAGTTTTTGCGCACCGCCGGTGCCGAAAATCGGCTCCAGGTGACCGCAATTGCTGCAAATATGTACGCTCATGTTCTCCACGATGCCCAATACCGGCACCTTCACCTTCTCGAACATCACGATGCCTTTCATCGCATCCACCAGCGCGATGTCCTGCGGCGTGGTGACCACCACCGCACCGGTCACCGGCACATTCTGCGCCAGCGTCAGTTGGATGTCGCCGGTGCCCGGCGGCATATCCAGCACCAGATAATCCAGATCCGGCCACAGCGTATCCTGCAACAGTTGCAGCAGCGCCTTGCTGGCCATCGGCCCGCGCCACACCATGGCGTTATCGTCGGTGACCAGATAACCGATGGAGTTGGTGGCAAGACCGTGCGCCATGATCGGCGCCATGTGTTGCCCATCCGGCGAAGTCGGCCGTTCGTTGGCCGCCCCCAGCATGGTGGGGATGGACGGCCCGTAAATATCCGCGTCCAGAATGCCGACGCTCGCCCCTTCGGCCGCCAGCGCCAACGCCATATTCACCGCGGTACTGGATTTCCCGACGCCGCCCTTGCCGGAGCTGACGGCGATAATATTCTTCACCCCCTTCACACCGGCCTGATTGTTAACGCGGCGCAGCGTGGCGATGTTATGCGTCAATCGCCATTCCACTTCATGGGCGCCGCTCAGGCGTAACAGCTCTTCGCTAACGCGGTCTTTTAAATCCGCCATCCCGCTCAGCCAGACAAACGGCATAGTCAGTTCGATATGCAATACATCATCCATCAATGCACAGTGATGCAACGCATTCAGCGCGGTCAGGTTATTTTTCAGCGTCGGGTGCGAAAAGGAGGAAAGTACGCCATTTACCATGGCGCGCAACATCTCGGGGTTTTGCGCGGGGAGTTTATCGTTCATCCCGGCTCCTTGAGTTTGAATTAAAGTCATTGTCACAGCGGCCCTAGCATAGCAGAACGCCCGTACGTGGGTGTATCGCACAATGCCCGATGTGGAAAAAAGAGCCGGAACGTCTCCGCACCTGGCGCAACTCAAACCCAGCGGCACCGTCATCACCGCCGACAGGAAAAGGTTTTGTTGCAGCCCCCGTCGCCCCAAGGTTTACGCATTACGGCGCGATGGGGTAACATCTGGACTCCTTCTTAATTTATTCACCAACCAACAAGCAAGTTCCCCACTATGACTCAAGTCGCAAACAAAATTTTGGTAACGTGCGCGCTGCCTTATGCTAACGGTCCGATCCACCTAGGCCACATGCTCGAACACATTCAGGCGGATATTTGGGTCCGTTACCAGCGAATGCGCGGCAATCAGGTCCACTTTATCTGTGCGGACGACGCCCACGGCACGCCGATCATGCTCAAAGCACAGCAGATGGGCGTAGCGCCGGAGCAGATGATTGCGACGGTGAGTCAGGAACACCAGCAGGATTTCGCCGGGTTCAACATCAGCTACGACAACTACCACTCCACGCACAGCGAGGAGAATCGCGAATTGTCCGGGTTGATTTATCGTCGTCTGAAGGAAAACGGTTTTATCAAGAACCGCACGATTTCCCAACTGTTCGACCCGGAAAAAAGCATGTTCCTGCCGGATCGCTTTGTAAAAGGCACTTGCCCGAAATGTAAGGCAGCGGATCAGTACGGCGACAACTGCGAAGTCTGCGGCGCCACCTACAGCCCGACCGAGCTTATCGACCCGAAATCCGCCGTGTCCGGCGCGACGCCGGTGATGCGTGAATCCGAGCACTTCTTCTTCGACTTGCCGGCATTCAGCGACATGCTGCAAGGTTGGACCCGCTCCGGCGCGTTGCAGGAACAGGTCGCCAACAAGATGCAGGAGTGGTTCGATGCCGGGCTGCAACAGTGGGATATTACCCGCGACGCGCCTTATTTCGGTTTCGAAGTCCCGGATGCGCCGGGTAAATATTTTTACGTCTGGCTGGACGCGCCGATCGGCTACATGGGGTCATTCAAAAACCTGTGCGACAAGCGTGGCGATCTCAACTTCGACGAGTTCTGGCGTAAAGACTCCAGCACCGAGCTGTACCACTTCATCGGCAAAGACATCGTTTACTTCCACAGCCTGTTCTGGCCGGCGATGCTGGAAGGCAGCGGTTTCCGCAAGCCGACCAACCTGTTCGTGCACGGCTATGTGACGGTAAACGGTGCCAAAATGTCCAAGTCACGTGGCACCTTTATCAAGGCTGATACCTATCTGAAACATCTGGATGCCGACTGCCTGCGTTACTACTACGCCGCCAAACTGTCGTCGCGCATTGATGATATCGACCTCAACCTGGAAGACTTCGTGCAGCGCGTGAACGCCGATATCGTCAACAAGGTAGTGAATCTGGCGTCGCGCAACGCCGGTTTCATCAACAAACGCTTTGACGGCCAACTGGCGGATCAACTGGCGGATGCGGCGCTGTATCAAACCTTTATCGACGCTGCACAGACCATCGCCGAGGCGTACGGCAGTCGCGAGTCCGGCAAGGCTATCCGCGAAATCATGGCGCTGGCGGATCTCGCCAACCGTTATGTCGACGAACAGGCGCCGTGGGTCGTCGCCAAGCAGGAAGGCCGCGATGCCGACCTGCAAGCGATTTGCTCGATGGGCATCAACCTGTTCCGCGTGCTGATGACCTACCTGAAGCCGGTATTGCCTTCGCTGGCGGAACGTGTCGAAGCCTTCCTGCAAACCGAACTGCGCTGGGATAACCTGGCTCAGCCGCTGACAAACCATCGCGTCGGGGCGTTTAAGGCGCTGTTCAACCGTATCGACATCGCACACGTGCAGGGCATGGTGGAAGCCTCCAAAGAGGAAGCGGCCGCAGCCGCCAAACCGGCATCCGGCCCGTTGGCCGATAACCCGATTCAGGACACCATCGATTTCGCCGATTTCGACAAAGTCGACATGCGTGTGGCCTTGATCCAGAAAGCTGAGATGGTAGAGGGTTCAGACAAGCTGCTACGGCTGACGCTGGATCTGGGGGGGCAAACCCGCCAGGTGTTCTCCGGTATCCGCGCCGCTTACCCGGATCCGAGCGCGCTGGAAGGCCGCCTGACGGTACTGGTCGCCAATCTGGCACCACGTAAAATGCGCTTTGGCGTCTCCGAAGGTATGGTGATGGCAGCAGGCCCCGGTGGCAAAGACATCTTCCTGTTGAGCCCCGACAGCGGTGCCCAACCCGGGATGCAAATCAAGTAAATCCATGAAAATCAGGCCGGTCTACCGGCCTGATTCTTTCCGTCTCGCTGTCGATATACCGCGTCTTCTCCCTGCCTGTCACCGTTGTTAACACCTCTGACCATGTCGTTATTCGGATAAACGGCATAGCACTTTCGTCGCTGCCGTGGTAAACAGTGTCTCGTCGTGATTATCACGTCGCGCACTTAGCGGCGTGCGTCGTTGGCCTGCACCTTCACGCAGTGCGTGCTTCGTGCCGTACGTGATAGTCACGACGCCCAAGCTAATTCTCGATCATGGAGGAATATCGAATGTCCCGTATCACCCCTGTGCTGCTGAGCGCAGCCCTGCTTGCCACCACCGCCCCGGCGATGGCGGCCAAATCGCTGAAAAGCGCCGATGACGTGATTACTGCCCTGAATCAGGGACGCAGCGTCAATGTCACCATCGATTTGTCCGCCTGTACGCCACAGGAGGGCACCCCGGCCAGCAAGACCCGCGGCGGTCTGCAGATCAGCGCCTATCGTCTGGTAGATAACGGCACGCTGTCGTTCAGCGATGCACATTTTACCGTTGCCAACGACGGCACGCCGATCCAGCAGTTCATGCGTTATCAGGTGCAGCCGGACAACACCGTACGCTTCACCACCTTTATGTTTAACCTGCCCAGCCTGCAACAGCGCGGCAACACGCTGAGTTATCAGTGCAAACTGGGTCAGGATATCGGCTTCTTCGTGCAGTAAGTCTGACCGGACGCGCCTGGCCGGCCGGCTGGGTGCGTTTATTTCCCCCCCGCTCCCGTCGCCTGCCATCACATTGAACGAAAAGTTATAAGCTAAGCCCAAAAGGCATAATCCGCCCCCTTTGCACGCTGTGCGGTTACCCGCTATGATTCCTCATCACTAAAACAGACATCCAGACATAAAGATATCCATAACCTGGCAAACTTGCTTCACAACACCGAGGATTGAAAATGAAAAAATTCCCTGCGGCATTGCTGGCACTGAGCCTGACGGCGTCGTTCTCCACGCTGGCGGCAGAAACACCGGCTACCGCCGCCCCGGTACCGGCCGCTATCGCCAATCATCAGGGACCGGTGCGCATCGCCGTGATCCGCAATCTCGGTTCAGATGACAACACCACCCAGTTCGTTTCCGGCGTACTGGAAGAAGGCAAAAAGCTGGGATTTAAAATCAGTACCTTCCTGAGCAACGGCGACGACGCTAAATTTCAGGATTTCGTCAATCAGGCCATCAGCCAGAAATATGACGGCATTATCCTGTCGCAAGGTCGTGCGCCCTATTCCACCGACCTTATCCAGCGCATTGTCGACAGCGGCATCAAGGTGGCGGTGTTTGATACTGCGGTCGATAAAACCATCCCCGGCGTTACCGTGACCCAGCAAGATGACGCTTCGCTGGCCAACGAATCACTGGGCCAGTTAGTGAAAGATTTCAACGGCAAAGCCAACATCATCAAACTGTGGGTGGCCGGTTTCCCGCCGATGGAACGTCGCCAGACGGCGTACCAGCAGATCCTGAAAGACAATCCCGGCATTAAAGAGCTGGAATCCATCGGTGCCGTCTCCTCTGATGTACAGGGCGATACCGCCAATAAAGTGGGCGCGATTCTGGCGAAATACCCGAAAGGCAAGATTGACGCTATCTGGGGGGCCTGGGATGCCTTCAGTCAGGGGGCTTACAAGGCGCTGAAAGAAAACGGTCGCACCGAGGTAAAGCTCTACAGCATCGATATTTCCAATCAGGATCTGCAACTGATGCGTGAAGCCAATAGCCCGTGGAAAGTGAGCGTGGCGGTGGACCCGAAACTGATCGGCAAGGTTAACCTGCGTCTGGTGGCTAACAAGATAGCCGGCGAACCGACGCCGCCAACCTACGAATTCCGCGCCGCCAGCATTCCACAGGCGTTACTGGTCAGCCAGCCCGGGCCGGTCAACGTGGCGGGGCTTTCAAAAATCATCCCGGGATGGGGCCAGACCAATGACTTTATCGCTCCGTGGTTTGCTACACTGGAAGCCAAAAGCAAATAAAGGTCTGTCATAACGGAGGCTTATATGGCATCAACGCCCCTGCCCATGCCGGAATACAGCCGCAACATGCGGCTGATTGGACACAGCGATCAGGGCGGGCGTCCTGATGGCGTACAGGTCATGGTTCATCGTGGTTACGCCTACATCGGACACATGGTGTCGCAGGGCGTTTCCATTGTTGACGTGCGAGATCCGAAAAACCCCAAACCGGCCGGTTTCATCGCCGCGCCGCCGGGCACCTGGAACATCCACCTGCAAACCCACGATGACCTGCTGCTGGTGGTCAACGCCCGTGATCTGTTCGCCGACGCCCGCTTCGCCGAAGAAAAGGTCTACTACACCCGCTCGGTGGCGGAGACGGTCAGTACCGGCCAGCAGGATAAACGCTGGAGCGCCGGGCTGCGCATCTTCGATATCGCCACACCGCACCAACCGCGTGAAATCAGCTTCCTGCCGCTTGATGGCATCGGCATCCACCGCATCTGGTACGTAGGCGGGCGCTGGGCGTACGTTTCCGCGTTACTGGATGGCTACAGCGACTATATTTTTCTGACTATCGATCTGGCTGACCCGCGCAAACCGCAAGTCGCCGGACGTTACTGGCTGCCAGGAATGCACACTGCCAGCGGCGAAACACCGAGCTGGCCGGAAGGCAAACGCTACGCGCTGCACCATGCGATTGTCAGCGGCGACACCGCCTACGGCAGCTGGCGTGATGGTGGCCTGACGCTGCTGGACGTCAGCGATCGCACCCAGCCGCGGCTCATCAGCCATCGCAACTGGAGCCCGCCGTTCGGCGGCGGTACCCACACGGCGCTGCCGTTGCCGGACCGCAACCTGCTGATCGTGCTGGATGAAGCGGTGCTGGATAATCAGGAAGATGGGGAAAAGCTGATTTGGGTGTTTGATATCCGCGAGCCGGCCAACCCGGTGAGCATCGCCACCTTCCCGCAGCCCAGTGAAACCGACTATGTGAAGAAAGGCGCGCACTTCGGCCCGCACAATCTGCATGAAAACCGGCCGGGCAGCTTCATTAGCTCGACGCTGATTTTCGCCACCTACCAGAATGCCGGCGTGCGCGCTTACGACATCAGCAACCCGTATCGGCCGAAAGAAACCGGCGCGCTGGTGCCCGCCGCGCCCGAGCGCATGATCGATAAACGCCCCGGCCGCCCTCAGGTTATTCAATCCTGCGACGTGTTTGTCGATGCACAAGGGATTATCTACAGCACCGACTACAACGCCGGATTGTCGATTATCGAATACCGCGGCTGAGTACCGAGGGAACACGCGCTGCCTTACGGCAGCGCGTGATACAAGCATCGCTTGTCAGTGATTAATCCAGCGCCAGTACCGACACCCACATCGGCCCTTGCCCCACCGCATAGCGCGCCAGCGGCGTCAGGCTACCGTTGTCCGGCTGAATGCCGTAAACCTCAATGTGATGGGATTTCTGACCCGCAGCGATCAGGAAGCGGCCGCTATGGTCGATGTTAAAGCCGCGCGGCTGGGTTTCCGTCGGCTGGTGCCCGGCCAGTGTCAGCGTACCGTCCTGTGCCGATACCTGGAAAATGGAAATCAGACTGGCAGTACGATCCGTCGTATACAGGTGACGACCGTCCGGCGTGATATGGATATCCGCCGCCCAGCAGGTGTCGGTGAAATCGGCCGGCATGGCGTTCAACGTCTGGATCCGTTTGCCTTCGCCCTGCGCATCCAGTTCGAACACATCCACTGAACTGTTCAGTTCGTTGATGCAGTAGGTAAAACGGTTATTCGGGTGGTAAGCCATATGGCGCGGCCCGGCACCCGCCGCCGCACGCTGTTCTGCGGGCTGGCTTTCAGTCAGACGTCCATCGTCGGCGACGTCATACAAACGGATACGATCTTCTTTCAGGCAAGGCGCCCACAACACACGGTTAGCCGGGTCGATGTTGGTGGAATGGCAGCCTTCCAACCCGTCTAATTGCTGGATAGGCGCCTGCACCACACCGTCGTCGCCAATCGGGCTGACGCTGACACAGGCGTCGCTGTAAGAGGCGCTGAACAGGAAACGCCCATGCTGATCAGTAGACAGGTGCGTCGGGCTGCCCGGCAACGGCGCCACACCGGCTTCACTCAGTTTTCCTTGTGCATCAATCCGATAGCTGATCAGCCGAAACTCAGGGCGCCCCCCGACGTACAGGTGACGTTTATCCGGCGCGATAACCATCGGCTGCACCTGCCCGGGAACGTCAACCACCTGTAACAAGCTCAACTCCCCGCTGGAAGCGAGTTGCCAGACATGGATCTGCTGACTTTCCGGACTGGCGATATAAACCACTTGCTGCATTCGATTCTCCTTGTTGGCAACGCTAAGGCGACAGGTGCGCCTCGTTAACTCAGGCTATGCTTTCGTTCATCGGTACAGGCTCCTGACGTGAGAACCCGCACGGAAAAAGGCTCTGTTACTTTGAATGGCTTCCAGTGTACCATCCCAAAGAAGTGAACCCGATAACCCGTTGAGAATACCATGACCTATCGCATCATTGCCCTCGATCTGGACGGCACCTTGTTAACGCAAAAGAAAACGATTTTACCGGAATCCTTGCAGGCGCTGGCGCTGGCCCGGCAGGCCGGGATCAAGGTCATCATCGTGACCGGCCGCCACCACTCGGCTATCCATCCGTTTTATCAGGCGCTGGCGCTGGATACCCCGGCGATCTGCTGCAACGGCACCTACCTCTACGACTACCAGACCGGGCAAACCCGCGACGCCAACCCGCTGACGCCGACGCAGGCCAAAAGCGTGCTGCAACGGTTGCGGCAATTCGCCATTCACGGCCTGATGTACGCGGACGATGCAATGCTCTATCAACACATTACCGGTCACATTACCCGCACGCAGACCTGGGCGGAACAACTGCCGGAATCACAGCGGCCGGTACTTCGTCAGGTGGACGACCTGATGACCGCCACCGACCACAGCCGTTCTATTTGGAAATTCGCCACCCACCATACCGATACCGCCGTGCTAAATGACTTCGCCAAACGGGTTGAAGAGGAGTTAGGGCTGGCCTGCGAATGGTCATGGATGGATCAGGTGGATATCGCCCAGACCGGCAACAGCAAAGGCCGGTTACTGCAACGGTGGGTAGAATCGCAAGGGTTCAGCATGGACGAGGTGGTGGCGTTCGGCGATAACTACAATGACATCAGCATGTTGTCCGCCGTCGGGTTGGGTGTCGCGATGGGCAACAGCGCCGATGACGTCAAAGCTCACGCCGATCTGGTGATCGAACATCATGAACAACCCGGCATCGCCGAGGTGATTCGCCGCCGGGTGCTGGCCTGACGCCACCACGGCCCACGGATGTGGTGCCGTGACGGGCCGGGAAGAACATCATGGCGTAATCGACACGCTTTTGACCTGAGCGTAGAGACGTTGCCCGGCCGTCAACGCCAGTTCGTCCCGCGCCCAGGGCGTGATACGCGCCCATAGAATGTGCCCGCCGAGATCCAGCTTAACCTCCACCTGTTCGCCGACCTCAATACATTCCACCACACGAGCCGACAGCACATTACGGATGCTGCTGGCTGCCGGACGTTGCGTCACCAGCGATACGTCCGCCGCGTTGATGCGAATACGCAGCACGCTGCCGTGCGGTGCGTCAACACGGCCGACCCACAGCGGCTGTTCACCCAGCGACAACGCCGTCATCGCGTAACGCGGATGGTGCTCCATCACCGTCACCTTCAAAATGCTGCTCTGCTCTTCTCGCGGCAACCAGGCGCGCAGCGCATTGCCGGCCCAGACTTCTTCCAGCGAGCCTTGCGCTTTCACCCGCCCGTTATCCAATATCAGCACCCCGTCCGCCAGCCGCACCACCTCTTCCAGACTATGGCTGACGTACAAAATCGGCGTGTTGACCTCACGGGCCAGTCGCTCCAGGTACGGTAGCAGTTCACGCTTGCGCGGTGCATCCAGCGACGCCAACGGCTCGTCCATCAGCAACAGTTCCGGTGCCGTCAGCAACGCACGGCCAATCGCCACCCGCTGTTTCTCCCCGCCGGACAACGTCAACGGATAGCGTTTCAGCAAATGCCCGATACCGAGCAACTGCACGATATCGTCGAACTGCGCCTGCATCGTCGCGGCCATGCCGTAACGTAAATTCCCTAATACCCGGTAGTGCGGGAAGAGTCGCGCATCCTGAAACACGTAACCGATGCGGCGTTTCTCCGGCGGCAGGAACACCCCTTGCTCCCGATCGGACAGCACCCGATCGTTGAGCTGAATGCGCCCGCTATCCGGCCGGGTCAGGCCGACAATCGCATTAATCAGCGAAGTTTTCCCGGCCCCCGAGACACCGAACACCGCGGTAATCCCGCTGGCCGGAAGCTGGGCGGCGACGCTGAGCGTCAGGTCGCCCAGTTGCTGGGTAAAATCCAGTTGCAGCATTATCCCCCCAACCGTTTACGGCTCCAGCGGGTGAGCCATTCCGACAACAGCAACGACACCAACGACAACCCAATGGCGATAACGCACAAGCGAGCCGCCTGCATTTCCGCTCCCGGCGTTTCGATCAGCGTATACATGGCATTGGGAATGGTGCGGGTTTCGCCTGGAATATTGGACACAAAGGTGATGGTGGCGCCGAATTCCCCCAGCGACCGGGCGAACGCCAGTACGGTGCCGACAATAATACCCGGCAGCGTCAGCGGCAGCGTGATGGTGAAAAACACCCGCCAGCACCCGGCGCCCAGCGTACGCGCCGCCAGTTCCAGCCGGGTATCCACCGCCTCCAGCGCCAGCCGAATGGCGCGCACCATCAACGGAAACGCCACCACCGCCGACGCCAGCGCCGCGCCATGCCAGCTAAAACTGAAGCTAAAGCCGAACCAGTGGTAAAGCCAGCTCCCCACCACGCCTTTACGCCCCATGACGATCAGCAGCAAATAGCCGATCACCACCGGCGGCAGCACCAGCGGCAGATGGATCACGCTATCCAGCAGCGACTTACCGACAAAACGGCAACGCGCCAGTACCCAGGCGGCCAGAATACCCAGCGGCAAACTGCAACTGACCGCCACCAGCGATACTTTAAGGCTCAGCGCAACCGCCTGCCATTCGTAATCACTGAGCAGCATTAACCGGCGTAAATCCGTATTGTTTAAACACGACGGCAGCCTGCGGGGTTTTCAGGTAATCAAAGAAGGCTTTGACTGCCGGCGTATTGTGGCCTTTGACGATAGCCATCGGATATTCCACCGGTTTATGGGTGTTATCCGGGAAAATGCCGACCACTTTCACCTTCGTACTGGCGACGGCGTCCGACCCGTAGACAATCCCCAACGGCGCTTCTTCACGCTCCACCAGCACCATGGCCGCCCGCACGTCATTAGCGCGTGCCATCAGCGGCGACAGCGTGTCCCAGGCGTTCAGTTTCTGCAACGCTTCTTTGGCGTAGATCCCCGCCGGCACGTGATCCGGATCGCCGACCGACAAACGCCCGCCGTTCAGCAGCGCTTTCCAGTCGGTCTTGTCATCGATCTTGAAGCCTTTCGTCTCGGCGGATTTAGGGGCAATCACCACCAGTTGGTTCCCCAGCAAGGTATAGCGGGTATCGTTTTCGGTCAGTTGTTTACCCTGAGCGTAATCCATCCACTGTTGATCGGCCGAGATAAACAGGTCGGCGGGGGCGCCTTGTTCTATCTGGCGCGCCAACGTTGAGGATGAAGCATAGGACGCCACGATGGAAACCTGCTTTTCCTTTTGGTATTGCGCGGCGATATCCTGTAATGCATTGGTCAGCGAGGCGGCGGCAAACACCGTCACTTTATCCTGCGCCAGCGCCGTGTTTGCACTCATACCCAGAGTTAACGCAGCGGCCGTCAACCAATAATTCCATTGCTGTTTCATTCTCTCTCCTGATATTTTCGTTATGTAGTTAATCACATAACGATAAATACAGAATATCCATCGCATTGTCATTGTTCTTAAGCAAAAAAAATCCGGCAAACGCCGGATTCGTCAAAACAGGAAATCGAGAGAGATTATTTACGCGCCACGGAAGACTCGCGATGGCCGAAGGCGGAAAACAGGTTGAATACTTCGCCCAGCACATAAATAGCCCCCAAAATCAGTGCCATCATCACCGGCACCATGCACACCGCAAACACCAAGCTTTTCAGCAATTCAAACATATCGACCTCATCTTTCACCATGGCTGGCCGTTACAACGCCAGCATCTCATTGATTCAGGGTAGGCTATCCTGACCCTATTGCTGCCAACGAGTTTACCTGAATCGCCGGAATTAGAGCGGCCATTTGTGCGGTTTGCCTGTTTGACGCAAAACGATGACAATACAAACGATTAGCGGCCCAGATACGGATGTGATCATGCAAGCAGAAATTCTTCTTACCCTCAAACTCCAGCAACGGCTCTTCGCCGACCCGCGTCGCATCGCACTACTCAAGCAAGTGCAGCAAACCGGCTCCATCAGCCAGGGAGCGCGGCTGGCCGATATCAGCTACAAAAGCGCCTGGGACGCGATTAATGAAATGAATCAGTTGTCGGAGCAAACCATCGTTGAGCGCACCACCGGCGGTAAAGGCGGCGGCGGTGCGGTGCTGACGCGTTACGGTGAACGGCTGCTGCAACTGTATGATCTGTTAGGGCAGATTCAACAGAAAGCCTTTGATGTCCTGCAAGACGATACGCTGCCGCTGGACAGCCTGCTGGCGGCTATCGCCCGTTTTTCGCTGCAAACCAGCGCTCGCAACCAGTTTTTCGGCACCGTTCTGGAACGTGATCGGCAACAGGTACAACAGCACCTGTCCATCCTGCTGGCGGATGGTCATACCCGCATTCAAGGCGCACTGACTCAACAAAGTGCCGACAGGCTGCAACTGACCAGCGGCAAAGAAGTGCTGGCGTTAATCAAAGCCCCCTGGGTCACCGTCACCCCGCAAAAGGAACCGACGCCGGCTCACGACAATGTGCCAGCTCACGACAATGCGCCGGCTCACGATAATGTATTGCCGGGCCGTATCAGCAGCCTGCAGCCCGGCTCGGCGCACAGTGAAGTGCTGGTGACGTTGGAAGGCGGCGAAGTGGTATGCGCCACCTTGTCCAACGATGAGGTAACGCGGCAAGGCTTACAGCCGGGGATGGCGGTCTACGCCAGTTTTAATGCCGACCAGGTGATTATCGCCACCCTGTGCTAACACACCCGATATCACGTACCTTGACAAGCCGCTTGCTTAGCTTTACCCGTAACAAGTCCGTCATTTTGTAAAGGGAATCATCATGTCATTGCTGCACATCCAGCAGGCGCAGTTCCGGTTAAGCGACACCCGGATGATGCGTCTGGATGAACTCAAGCTACATCAGGAACAATGCTGGGCGTTCGTCGGCGCCAACGGCAGCGGAAAATCGGCGCTGGCGCGCGCACTCTGTGGCGAATTACTGCTGCTGTCGGGGCAACGACGGTGTGACTTTCAGCGCGTGGCGCGCCTCTCCTTCGAACAACTGCAACAGTTGGTGTCGCTTGAGTGGCAGCGCAACAATACGGATATGCTGAGCGCCGATGAAGACGACACCGGGCGCACCGCCGCCGAAGTGATTCAGGACAGCGTACACGACGCCGAACGCTGCGGTCGGTTGGCCGCGCAATTCGGCATCGCCCATTTATTAAACCGGCGCTTCAAATACCTCTCTACCGGCGAAACCCGCAAAACCATGCTGTGTCAGGCGCTGATGGCGCAGCCGGACCTGCTGATTCTTGACGAACCGTTCGACGGGCTGGACGTCGCCTCACGCGCGCAGTTGATCGAACTGTTGGCGTCGCTAGCGGCGCAAGGGCAAGCGCTGGTGCTAATCCTCAACCGCTTTGAAGATATTCCGGACTTCATCGGGCAGGTCGGCGTGCTGGCGGACTGTACCCTGACCCGGCAAGGCGCACGTGAAGCGATTTTGTCCGATGCGCTGGTATCACAACTGGCACACAGCGAAACGCTGGTCGATAGCGCATTGCCGGAAGCGGAAGACCCGCAACAATCCCCCATTTTGCCGCCGGATCAACCCCGTATTCGGCTACTGCATGGCGTGGTGAGCTACAACGATCGCCGCATTCTCGACGATTTGAGCTGGGAAGTGCTGCCGGGCCAGCACTGGCAAATCGTCGGGCCGAACGGCGCGGGTAAGTCCACCCTGCTCAGCCTGATCACCGGCGACCACCCGCAGGGCTACAGCAACGACCTGACGCTGTTTGGCCGCCGGCGCGGCAGCGGCGAAACCATCTGGGACATCAAGCGCCACATCGGCTATGTCAGCAGCAGCCTGCATCTGGAGTACCGCGTCAGCACCAGCCTGCGCAATGTGATCCTGTCCGGGTTTTTCGATTCTATCGGCATTTATCAGGCGGTATCCGATCGCCAGCGTTTTCTCGCCGCCCAATGGCTGGCGCTGCTCGGGCTACCGGACAGCGTGGCCGATGCCCCGTTTCAGTCACTCTCCTGGGGACAACAACGGCTGGCGCTGATTGTGCGTGCACTGGTGAAACACCCGGCCTTGCTGATTCTGGACGAACCGCTACAGGGATTAGACCCGCTCAACCGCCAGCTTATCCGGCGCTGGCTGGATATTTTGATCGGTCAGGGACACACCCAACTGTTGTTTGTTTCACACCATGCGCAAGACGCACCGGATTGCATTACCCATCGTCTCACGTTCGTCGCCGACGGCGACGGCTACCGTTACCTGACGGAAAGCCGCTGACGCGCTCACTCACGGTTTCGCTTCAGGCGAAACCGTCGCCTTACCCGCAGCAACGAACGCTTTAGTGATAACGTTACCACGAAGAATGTAACGTATTTCACTCGACGCCACATCGCGCTATGCTGGTCGTTCACCACTCTGGGAACAGGTGAAAAGTGAGCCGGTAGCCTTAATTATCGCTATTTACGGCGCTGATCACCTTTTTCCCGCCATGGTCATGCTATTTTTCCAATCAGTTTTCTGTAACAGAGGTCATTATGAAAGTATTGGTTACAGGTGGTAGCGGTTACATAGGAAGTCATACCTGTGTGCAACTGATCGCCGCCGGTCATCAGCCGGTTATTCTCGACAACCTGTGCAACAGTAAAGCCAGCGTAGTAAACGCCATTGCCCACGTCAGCGGGCAGACGCCGGTGTTTTATCAAGGCGATATCCGCGACGGCAGTCTGTTGCAGACGATTTTTGCCGAGCACGATATCGGTGCCGTGATCCACTTCGCCGGCCTGAAAGCGGTGGGCGAATCGGTACGCGAACCCATCAGTTATTACGATAACAACGTCTACGGCACGCTGACGCTGGTGGAAGCCATGAAGCACGCCGGCGTTAAGACACTGATTTTCAGCTCTTCCGCCACCGTCTACGGCGACCAGCCGCAAATCCCGTACCAGGAAAGCTTCCCCACCGGCACCCCCGCCAGCCCGTATGGCCGCAGCAAACTGATGGTAGAGCAGATCCTGCAGGATTTGCAGCGCGCGGAGCCGGACTGGAGCGTGGTGCTGCTGCGCTACTTTAACCCGGTGGGCGCGCACCCGTCGGGCGAGATGGGCGAAGACCCGCAGGGCGTGCCCAACAACCTGATGCCTTACATTGCGCAGGTGGCGGTAGGCCGCCGCGACTCGCTGGCGATTTTCGGTAATGATTACCCGACCGTCGACGGCACCGGCGTGCGAGACTACATCCATGTGGTGGATTTGGCCGATGGTCATGTCGCCGCCATGAATACTCTGCACGGCAAGCCCGGCGTACACACCTACAACCTTGGCGCCGGCGTCGGCTACAGCGTGCTGCAAGTGGTGGAAGCCTTCAGCCGCGCCTGCGGCAAGCCGCTGCCGTATCATTTTGCGCCCCGCCGCGACGGCGACCTGCCCGCTTACTGGGCCGACGCGGAAAAAGCCGCTCGCGAACTTAACTGGCGCGTCAGCCTGACGCTGGACGAGATGGCCGCCGATACCTGGCGCTGGCAATCCCGCCATCCGAACGGCTTTTCAGACTGATTAACACGGGGGGAGCCCCGTTTTCAGCCCGTACTCTTTTCCCGGAAACCACGTTTCAATGGCAGACGTGGTTTCGATAACACAGAAGGTATCCCCATGGCGTACTTTGATCCCGTTGAACATCCGCATCGTCGCTACAACCCGCTGACCGGCCAGTGGGTACTGGTGTCGCCGCACCGCGCCAAACGTCCGTGGCAAGGGCAGCAGGAAAGCGTGTCGAGCGATCCGTTACCCTCGCATGATCCCAGTTGCTTTCTCTGCCCCGGCAACGAACGGGTCACCGGCGATACCAACCCTGACTATCAGGGTACCTTTGTGTTCACCAACGATTTTGCCGCGCTGATGGCAGATACCCCGCCTGCCCCAGAAAGCAACGACCCGCTGATGCGCTGCCAAAGTGCGCGCGGCACCAGCCGGGTGATCTGTTTTTCACCAGACCACAGTAAAACCCTGCCGGAACTGCCGCTCAGCGCGCTCGAACAGGTAGTCGCGACATGGCAACAACAGAGCGCCGAACTGGGGAAAACCTACCCGTGGGTGCAGGTGTTTGAAAACAAAGGAGCGGCGATGGGCTGTTCCAACCCGCATCCGCACGGCCAGATCTGGGCCAACGATTTCCTGCCCAACGAAGCGGAACGGGAAGATCGACTGCAACGCGACTATTTCCAGCAGTACGGTTCGCCGTTGCTGGTGGACTACCTGCAACGCGAATTGCAGGATGGCGCGCGGCATGTGGTGGAAACCGAGCATTGGCTGGCGGTGGTGCCCTATTGGGCTGCCTGGCCGTTCGAAACGCTGTTATTGCCCAAAGCCCACACCCTGCGCCTGCCGGATGTCACCGCAGAACAGCGACAGGATCTGGCGCTGGCGCTGAAGCAGCTCACCAGCCGCTACGACAACCTGTTCCAGACCTCATTCCCTTATTCCATGGGCTGGCACGGCGCCCCGTTTACCGACGGTGATCACCCGCACTGGCAGTTACACGCGCATTTTTATCCGCCGTTGCTGCGTTCCGCTACTGTGCGTAAGTTCATGGTCGGCTATGAAATGCTGGCGGAAACCCAGCGTGATTTGACCGCTGAACAAGCCGCGGAACGGCTGCGGGCCGTCAGCGATATTCATTACCGTGACGACACCCATTACCGTGACGACAGTCACTCTCATGATTCAGGAGTTCAGGCATGACCTTATCAGCACGCACCCAGGCGGTTTTCCAGCAACAGTTCGGTTACCCGGCAGCCCTTACCGTGCAGGCTCCGGGCCGGGTCAACCTGATAGGCGAGCATACCGACTACAACGATGGTTTTGTGCTGCCTTGCGCCATCAACTATTCCACCACCATCAGCGCCGCCCCGCGCGATGACCGGCAAATCCGGGTGATTGCGGTGGACTACGACAGCCAGCAGGATCAATTTTCGCTGGACGCATCGATCGAACATCACCCGCAGTGGCAGTGGGCGAACTATGTGCGCGGCGTCATCAAGCATCTGAAAAACCGCAGCGATGCCTTTGGCGGCGCGGATCTGGTGATAAGCGGCGACGTGCCGCAGGGCGCGGGTCTGAGTTCGTCGGCGTCGTTGGAAGTGGCGGTCGGCAAGGCGATTCAGGCGCTGTATCAGCTACCGCTGGACAATGTGGCGCTGGCGCTTAACGGCCAGGAAGCGGAGAACCAGTTCGTCGGTTGTAACTGCGGCATTATGGACCAGATGATTTCAGCACAAGGCCAGCGCGGCCACGCGTTGCTGATCGACTGCCGCTCGCTGGAAACGCGTGCGGTGTCGATGCCGGACAACGTAGCGGTGATGATCATCAACTCCAACGTCAAACGCGGTCTGGTGGACAGCGAGTACAACACCCGCCGCCAGCAGTGCGAAGCCGCCGCGCGCCATTTTCAGGTCAAGGCGCTGCGTGACGTCAGCGAAGCGGACTTCGCCGCCCGCGTGGCCGGGCTGGATGAGGTAACGGCGCGCCGTGCACGCCACATCATTACCGAGAACGACCGCACGCTGGCGGCAGCCGAGGCCTTAACGCGCGGCGACCTGCGCCAGATGGGCGAACTGATGGCCGCCTCTCACGTCTCAATGCGGGATGATTTCGAAATCACGGTACCGCCGATCGATACGCTGGTGGAGATCGTCAAAGCGGTGATCGGCGATGAAGGCGGTGTACGCATGACCGGCGGTGGATTTGGTGGCTGTATCGTGGCGTTGATCCCACAACAGCATGTCACCGCGGTGCAAAATGCCGTGATGCGGGAGTATCCGGCGAAAACCGGATTACAACCGACCTGTTACGTCTGCCAGGCCTCGCCAGGAGCCGGTTATGTCGAATGACCCTGTTGAACCGCGTGCGCCGCAAACGGCGCTCGCACCGGATGGTCAGCCATTTCGGTTGACCGTACTGCAAAACCGCCACGGTACGCAGGTAACGCTGATGGATTGGGGAGCCGCCTGGCTCTCTTGTCTGTTGCCGCTGCCTGGCGGCGCAACGCGTGAAGTGCTGCTGGGCTGCGCGCCCGAACAGTATCCGCATCAGGCCGCTTATCTTGGCGCGTCGGTCGGTCGCTATGCCAACCGTATCGCCAACGCGACCTTGCATCAGGGCGATACGCTCATCCGGCTAAAAGCCAACCAAGGGCCGCACCAGTTACATGGCGGCCCAGACGGCTTCCACGCCCGGCGCTGGCAGGTACTGCAACAGCGTGACGATCAGGTCACCTACCAGTTGCATTCGCCGGACGGCGATCAGGGCTTTCCCGGCGCGCTGACGGCGCAGGTCAGTTACCAACTGACCGACCAGAACACGCTGGACATCGAGTATCAGGCCGAAGTGGACCAGCTCTGCCCGGTATGTCTGACCAACCATGCCTATTTTAACCTTGACGGCGAACCCACCGATGTTCGTCATCATCGGCTACAACTGATGGCGGATTACTATCTGCCGGTGAATCAGGATGGCATTCCCGGCGAGGCGTTGCAGGAAGTCGCGAACAGCAGTTTTGACTTTCGTCAGCCGAAAACCCTGATGCAGGATTTTCTGTCCGATGCCGACCAGCAGGCCGTGCGCGGCTATGACCACGCTTTTTTGTTGCATCGCACCGGCGGCTCCGCTGAAAGCCCGGCCGCCAGCCTGTGGTCGGCGGACGGAAAAATACAGATGCAGGTCTACACCAGCGCACCGGCGTTGCAGCTCTACAGCGGTAACTTTCTGGCCGGCACACCATCGCGCGACGGGTCGCCTTATGCCAACCACGCCGGGCTGGCGCTGGAAAGCGAATTTCTGCCGGATAGCCCCAACCACCCGGACTGGCCGCAGCCCGACTGCTGGCTGAAACCCGGCAAACGCTATCGTTCGCTCACCCGGTACGCATTTAACGTCAGCCAACCGGACTGACGCACACCAAAGAGCCGGCACCGCCGGCTCTTTACAAATCTGTGCAAATTCCTGCTTGTACGGCGCGGACTGCGCCTCTTACACTGGACGCACTTTTTATAAGGATATTCACTTCATGACAGCCTCGCGCCATCATCCACTCAGCCTGCGGCATCTGCGCTACAAAAGCAGATGGGGCTGGATGTTGGCGCTCTGCTGGCTGCTGTTGAATGCTCAACTGGCGGTGGCAGGCCATCGCTGCAATCTCGCCGTTACCGCCGCACCGGTCAGTATTCAGCACGATGCGCACCGTATGCAGCCCGACGCCGTCATGCCCGACATGCCGGCCGCTGATGCCATCCAAACTACCACCGGCGTCAGCCCGCTGTGTGAAAAACATTGTCAGCCCGACACCGCCAGCCCGGATTTACCATCGTTATCGCTACTGGCGCTGCCGGTCAGCAGCGAACTCCTGCCGGCGCAGCCGCCGGAACCCGTCACCGTCGGCAGCAACCGGTGGTTTACGCCGCCTGTCGCCGGTCCGCCGGCCGAAATCCGTTTTTGCCGATTTAGAGAATAGCTTCCGCGATAAACAACTCCGTGCATTTTTGCGCAACAACTTGTTATTTATCGTATTTATGGAGCTATTATCATGCGTACCTTTTTCGTGTCCATCGCCACTTTTTTCGTGGTCATCACCACATCGTTGTTCTCCACTTCACTGCTGGCCGAACAGCCTCAGCACCACACCATGACCGGCGAGATGAACGGCATGTCTCATTCGATGACGGGCGACATGAACCATAACGGTATGTCGCCTGCGCCATCCGAATCCGCAACGGTCTACCACTCCACCGGCATCGTCAAGCAGTGGAACGCCAGCGGCGTTACGCTGGCGCATGAGGCCATTCCCGCCCTGCGCTGGCCGGCGATGACCATGACCTTCCGCCTGTCGGCGAACGATAACCGGGCGCCGCTGCCGCTGGGCAGCACGGCCAGTTTCAGCTTCGTGCAACGTGCGGACGGCTACACCCTGACCGACATCACACCGCAGCAACACTAACCGGAGACCACCATGCATACATGCACGCTCCGCGCTCCGCGCGCGTGGCTGGTGATGTTGTTGTGGCTGCCTGCCGCGTCATTTGCGGCAGCGCTGGATCTGGATGGCGCGCTACAGGCGGCGGAACAGTATTCCGCCGATCTGTCCGCCAACCAGCACCGGATGAACGCGCTGCAAAACATGGCCGACGCCGCCACACAACTGCCGGACCCACAACTGAAATACGGCATCGAAAACGTCCCGCTCGGCGGTAATAACAACCAGCGCCTGACACGCGAAGGCATGACCATGCAACGCGTCGGCATCATGCAGACTTACGTCAGCGCCACCAAGCGCGAACGTAAAGCGCAAACCATTCAGGCGGAAGCCGACACCGTGCGTGGCAATAGCGACGCTCTGCGCGCCCAGTTGCAACGCGATACCGCCCAAGCCTGGCTGGAGCTGGCGCTCTCCCGCCAGACACTGCAAGACGTTGCCGCGCTGGTGCAGGAAAGCCAGCGTCAGATAGCCGTTCAAAAAGCCGGCGTAGCAGCCGGTGGCGAATCAGCCCGGGTGCTGGACGCCCGGCTGACGCTCTCCGCCATGCAGGATCGGCTGGCGGACGCCACCCGGGATGTCGCCGTCGCGCAAACCCGGCTCACCCGGCTGACCGGCATCGCCGATGTCGCCACACAAGGGCCGTTGCCCCGCTTCGAGCGCCTGCCTGCCGAACCGGCGGTGTTGTACGCCGCTATCGTTCACCACCCGGAAATCGCCCAGGCCGAACAGGAAACCCGGCTGGCACAGGCTCGGGCGGCGCAATCCGCGGTTGCGGCCATTCCGGATGTCGGCGTTGAAGTCTATTACGGCCGTCGCGGCAACAATTTCGACGACATGGCCGGCGTTGAGATCAGCATGGACTTGCCGTTGTTCCAGTCCAGCAGGCAGGACAAAGATCACGCCGCCGACGTCGCGCGCAGCATGGAAGCCCGCGACCGGGTTGCGCTGGCCCAGCGGGAACATCGGGCGCAGCTCGATACGCTGCTGGCGCAATATCAAGCCGCTCAGTCACGCTGGCGCCGCCAGAACGACGAGGTGTTACCGCTACAGCAACAACGCATTCGGCTGCTGCAAAGCCAATATCAGAGCGGCAGCAGTGATCTGGCCGGCGTGCTGGAAGCACGCCGCGCGTTGCTGGACAGCCGCATCGCCGCCCAGAACGCCGCCCGCGACATGGCGGCACTGTGGGCCAATCTCCGTTATCTGATGCCACAAGGAACCGCTGCAAAATGAACCGAACTTTTCTTGTCAGCCTGACGATGGTGGCGCTGGCCGCGGCGGCGGTCGGGTATTACAGCGGCAGCCGCACGACCTCGCCCCATGTCACCACCGCAACCCCCGATGCCAACGGCGGTCGCAAGGTTCTCTATTGGTATGATCCGATGGTGCCGGACAAACGCTTCGATCAGCCCGGCAAATCGCCGTTTATGGATATGCCGCTGACGCCGCGTTACGCCGATGAAGTGCAGGATAACGGCGGCGTGACGGTCAGCCCGCGCCAGCAACAGAATCTTGGCGTGCGTACCGCCCAGGCGGAGCGCCGTGAACTGCGACCTCAGGCGATCGGTTACGGTACCGTGGCGCTCAATGAACGCACGCTGCGTACACTGGTTGCCCCCAGCGGCGGCGTGGTGGAACAGCTTAACGTCAGCGCAGTGCAACAACCGGTGCAGAAAGGCCAGACGCTGGCAGTACTGTGGAACCCGAGCTGGGCGGCGGCTCAGCAAGAGTATCTGGCGGTGCGCCAGTTGGGAGACCCGGAACTCAGCCAGGCCGCGCGACAAAAGCTGGCGTTGATGTTCATGCCGGAAAGCGTGATCCGTCAGGTGGAGCGCAGCGGCAAACCGCAACCGCGACTGACCATCACCGCACCGGAGAACGGCTACATCAACCGGCTGGATGTGCGTACCGGTACTCAGTTGACCCCGGCGCAACCGCTGTTTGAGCTGGCCAGTCTCGACCCGGTGTGGGTTGAAGTGGAATATCCGGCCGCACAGGCGGCAGCGTTGCATATCGGCGACGAGATGCTCGCCATCAGCGACAGTTGGCCGGACGACACCTTTCGGGGTCGCATTGCCGAGCTGTTGCCGCAGCTCGACACGGCCACCCGTACGCTGAAAGCCCGCGTGGTGCTGGACAACCGCCGGCAACGCCTCAAACCCGGTATGTACCTGACGGTACGGCTGGCCGCCGGTACCGCCCGCCAGGCGCTGATGGTGCCGCAACAGGCGCTGTTGGTCAGCAGCCGGCAAAACCGGGTATTGCTGAGCGACGGTCAGGGCTATTTCACCCCACGCCCGGTTGAAGTCGGCGTCACTCAGGAAGGCTGGGCAGAAATCCGCTCCGGGCTTAACGACGGCGACAAAGTGGTTATCTCCGGCCAGTTCCTGATCGACTCCGAAGCCAGCTTGCGCAGTGCGTTGACCGCGTTTAGCGACAGTAGTGTTCAGAACAAAGTTCAGGACAAAGTTCCCGCATCACCAACAACGCACGCCGGCGATTACCAAACCAACGGCGTGATCAAAGCCATCAACGGCAAACAGGTCACTCTCGCTCACGACGCCGTGCCAGCGCTCAACTGGCCGCCGATGACCATGGATTTCACTTTCGATGGTGACGCGCTGCCTGCAACCCTCCAGCCCGGCATGACGGTGACATTTCGTTTCCGTCTGGATGACAACGGTGCGCGCCTGCTGGCTATCCAGCCCGTCGCCGTTACCCCCCACGGAGGTCACTTATGATCGTTTCAGTGATTCGTTGGTCGATCCAAAACCGTTTTCTGGTGCTGGTAGCCACGCTGCTGATGGCCGGTTGGGGCGTCATTTCACTACAGAGAACACCGCTGGATGCCCTGCCGGACCTCTCCGACGTACAGGTGATCATCCGGGTCAGCTATCCCGGCAAGGCACCGCAAGTGGTGGAAAATCAGGTGACCTATCCGCTGACTACCACCATGCTGTCGGTGCCCGGCGCGAAAACCGTGCGCGGCTTTTCCATGTTCGGCGACGCCTATGTTTACGTCTTGTTCGAGGATGGCACCGACCCGTACTGGGCGCGCTCCCGCGTACTGGAGTACCTGAGTCAGGTGCAATCCACCCTGCCCACTGAGGCAAAAGCCTCGCTGGGGCCGGACGCTACCGGGGTCGGTTGGATCTACGAATACGCGCTGGTCGATCGCAGCGGCCGGCACAGCCTGGCGGATTTGCGCGCCATTCAGGATTGGCTACTGAAATATGAGCTGAAAACCGTGCCCAATGTGGCGGAAGTCGCCAGCATCGGCGGTATGGTGCGCCAATATCAAGTGGTGCTGAATCCGGAACGGCTGCGTGCCCTTAACGTCACGCACCAGCAGGTGATCGACGCGCTGCGGGCGGCCAATCAGGAGAGCGGCGGTTCGGTTATCGAGCTGGGTGAAGCGGAGTACATGGTGCGAACTTCCGGGTATCTGCTGAAAACGGAAGACTTTCTCAACGTGGCGGTCGGTCGGCGCGACGGTATCCCGGTGCTGTTGCAGGATGTCGCGACCTTACGACAAGGCCCGGAAATGCGCCGAGGCATTGCCGAGCTTAACGGCGAAGGCGAAGTGGCGGGCGGCGTGATTGTGATGCGCTCCGGCAAAAACGCGCTGGAAACGCTGCGTGCGGTACATGCCCGCCTGCAACAGGTTCGCCAAAGCCTGCCCGCCGGGGTGGAGATCGTCACCACTTACGATCGCTCGCCGCTAATCGAACGCGCCATCACCACCCTTAGCCACAAACTGCTGGAAGAGTTCGTGGTGGTGGTGTTGGTGTGCTCGTTGTTCCTGTTTCACTTCCGCTCTTCGCTGGTGGCGATCATCAGCCTGCCGCTGGGGATTCTGGGCGCGTTTATCATCATGCGCCATCAGGGTATCAACGCCAATATCATGTCGTTGGGCGGGATCGCCATCGCTATCGGCGCCATGGTGGACGCGGCGATTGTGATGATCGAAAACATGCACAAGGTGGTCGAACAGTGGCGACATCAACACCCGGACCGCGAACCGGATAACGCCACCTGGTGGCAACTCGCCACTCAGGCGGCGACGGAAGTGGGGCCGGCTCTGTTTTGCAGCCTGTTGATCATTACGCTGTCGTTTATCCCGGTGTTCTCGCTGGAGGCACAGGAAGGCCGCCTGTTCTCGCCGCTGGCGTTCACCAAAACCTACGCGATGGCGGTATCTGCCGGCCTTGGCATTACGCTGGTGCCGGTGCTGATGGGGTATTTCGTGCGCGGCCGTATTCCCGACGAGCAGGCCAACCCGCTCAACCGCTGGCTGATCGCCCTGTATCAACCGATTTTACAGCAGGTGCTGCGGTTTCCTAAAACCACGCTGGCTGTTTCGCTGGCGCTGCTGGCGCTGACGTTGTTCCCGCTTGCTCGTCTCGGCAGCGAATTCATGCCGCCGCTGGACGAAGGCGACCTGTTGTATATGCCGTCCACCCTGCCCGGCATTTCACCACGCGAAGCGGCCCGGTTATTACAGCAAACCGACCGACTGATCAAAACCGTACCGGAAGTAGAAAGCGTATTCGGCAAGGCCGGTCGCGCCGAGAGCGCCACCGACCCGGCGCCGCTGACCATGCTGGAAACCACCATCCGTCTCAAACCACGGGAACAGTGGCGGCCGGGTATGACTATGGACAAACTGGTAGCCGAACTGGATCAAACCGTCAGCCTTCCCGGCATCGCCAATGTGTGGGTGCCGCCGATCCGCAACCGGCTCGACATGCTGGCGACCGGCATCAAAAGCCCGGTCGGCATCAAGGTGAACGGCGACAATCTGCATGACATCGAACAGGTGGCGGCACAGATAGAACAGGTGGTGAAACGCGTACCCGGCGTGACGTCGGCACTGGCGGAACGGCTGGCGGGCGGGCGCTATATCGACATCGATATCGACCGGCGGCGGGCCGCCCGCTACGGCGTATCGGTGCAGGAGTTGCAGTCGATGGTCGCGACACTGATCGGCGGGGAAAACATCGGCGAAACGCTGGAAGGCCGCCAGCGTTACCCGATCAACGTGCGTTACCCGCGGGAAATTCGTGACTCAATAGACGCAGTGAAAAATCTGCCGGTGGTGACGCAAAGCGGTGCGCGCCTGACGCTCTCCGATCTGGCCGAGGTACGCGTCAGCGAAGGGCCGCCGATGTTGAAAAGCGAAAACGGCCGCCTGTCCGACTGGATTTATGTCGACCTGCGCGGGCGCGACCTGAAATCCGCCGTGGAGGAGATGCAACGCCAGGTAGCGCAGCAGGTCACACTGCCGCAGGGCGTCTCGGTTAGCTGGTCCGGTCAGTTCGAATATCTGGAGCGTGCGACGGAAACCATGAAGCTGGTGGTGCCCTTCACGCTGCTGATTATTTTCATCCTGCTGTACGTGACTTTCGGCCAGATCAAAGACGCGCTGCTGATTATGGGTACACTACCGTTTGCGCTGATCGGCGGCGTCTGGCTGTTGTATCTGCTCGGCTATAATTTATCTGTCGCCGCTGCGGTAGGGTTCATCGCGCTGGCCGGGGTGGCGGCGGAGTTTGGCGTGATCATGCTGCTGTATCTGAATCACGCGGTGGAAAAGCATCGCCGGCCGGGACAGGCGCTGACCAACGAGCAGTTGACGGCCGCCATCCGTGAAGGCGCGGTGTTGCGGGTACGCCCGAAAATGATGACCGTCGCCACCATCATGGCCGGGCTGTTGCCTATCATGTGGGGCGGCGGCACCGGTTCGGAAATCATGCAGCGCATCGCGGCGCCAATGGTCGGCGGCATGGTCAGTGCGCCGTTGCTATCCATGTTGGTGATTCCGGCGCTGTTTTTGTTGCTCCATCGCAATTCGGTGGATAAACAAGCAAGCTGAAACGATAAAGCCACCTGTTTTATCGCCATTGTGGCGACATATAAATCAGGCGGCCAGATGAGTAGCGATTGCCGATAACCGCTCTCCGGCCCTATAATGGGCGCAGTTATCATAGAAATCTTAGTATATGAAGGAGTTAAGCTATGGCTGTAACTAAGCTGGTACTGGTGCGACATGGTGAGAGCCAGTGGAACAACGAAAACCGCTTCACCGGCTGGATGGACGTTGAACTGTCCGAAAAAGGCGTCAATGAAGCCAAACAGGCAGGTAAACTGCTGAAAGAAGAAGGTTTCAGCTTTGATTTTGCCTACACCTCTGTGCTGAAACGTGCCATTCACACCCTGTGGAACGTGCTGGACGAGTTGGATCAGGCCTGGCTGCCGGTAGAAAAATGCTGGAAACTGAACGAACGTCACTACGGTGCGTTGCAGGGCCTGAACAAGGCGGAAACCGCTGAGAAATACGGTGACGATCAGGTGAAACTGTGGCGTCGCGGCTTCGCGGTTACTCCGCCGGAACTGACCCGTGACGACGAACGTTTCCCGGGCCACGACCCGCGTTACGCGTCGCTGAGCGATAAAGAGCTGCCGCTGACCGAAAGCCTGGCGCTGACCATTGAACGCGTGGTGCCGTACTGGAATGAAAGCATTCTGCCGCGTATCAAAAAAGGCGAGCGCGTGATCATCGCCGCTCACGGCAACTCACTGCGTGCGCTGGTGAAATATCTGGATAACATGAGCGAAGAAGAAATTCTGGAGCTGAATATCCCGACCGCCGTACCGCTGGTTTACGAATTCGACGAAAACTTCAAACCGATCAAACGCTACTATCTGGGCAATGCCGACGAAATCGCCGCGAAAGCCGCAGCAGTAGCCAATCAGGGTAAAGCGAAGTAATCGCTCTTGCTCGGCCAACACATCGCCGCTACTGCGGGTGATGATGAAGCAGTAAAAAAACCCGGTTTAACCACCGGGTTTTTCTTATCTGACGATACAGGTATTAGCCGCGACGCTGACGCACCGCAGCAGCCAACTGACGCAGCAGGCTGTCGGTATCATCCCAGCCGATACAGGCATCGGTGACGCTCTTGCCGTATACCAGCGGTTCGCCGCTTTCCAGGCTCTGGTTACCTTCCACCAGATGGCTTTCCACCATCACGCCCATGATCGCCTGCTCGCCACCGCCGACCTGACGGCACACATCTTCGCAAACGTCCATCTGCTTTTTAAACTGCTTGCAGCTGTTGGCATGGCTGAAATCAATCATCACCTGTGTCGGCAAGCCCGCTTTTTCCAGGCCTTCCTTCACTGCCTGCACATGCTCCGCACTGTAGTTAGGCGCTTTGCCACCGCGCAGAATGATATGGCAGTCGTGGTTGCCGCTGGTATTCACGATCGCCGAATGACCCCACTTGGTTACCGACAGGAAACAGTGCGGCGCACGAGCGGCATTAATGGCGTCAATCGCTACCTTGATGGTGCCGTCGGTACCGTTCTTGAAGCCCACCGGGCAAGACAAGCCGGACGCCAGTTCGCGATGCACCTGAGATTCAGTGGTGCGAGCGCCGATGGCCCCCCAGCTCATCAGGTCCGCCACGTACTGCGGCGTGATCATATCCAGAAACTCACCCGCCGCCGGCAAACCGGTGTCGTTGATATCCAGCAGCAACTGGCGGGCAATACGCAGACCATCGTTGATCTGGAAGCTGTTATCCATGTGCGGATCGTTGATCAACCCTTTCCAACCCACAGTAGTACGCGGCTTTTCAAAATAGACGCGCATCACCACTTCTAAATCGTCATGCAGTTCTTCGCGTAATTTCAGCAAACGCGCGGCATACTCTTTAGCCGCTTTCGGATCATGGATGGAACAGGGCCCAATCACCACCAGCAGGCGGTCGTCATTACCTTTCAGGATCTTGTGAATGGCATTACGGGCATTAAATACGGTCTGTGCTGCGTGTTCAGTGGCCGGAAACTTCTCCAGCAACGCAACGGGGGGAAGCAATTCTTTAATTTCTTTAATTCTCAAATCGTCATTCTGGTAATTCATAATAGGTCCATGTCTCCGCAGCAACAGACGATAGTCCCCTGTCTGCCCGGAGTAAAAAACGAAAAATAAAAACGTCGTCGTTCATATTGCAGGCTGGCTATTATAAGTCAAGCGGCTCACGCCTGGGGCAAATAATACTCACCAGTATTCACAGCAGTAACGGCTACTGTTCATTTGGCTTGAGAAAACACTGAGTACGGCTTAACCACTGCGCTGAACCGTACACGCGAGCATGCCTGATTACCGGTTACATCACCCGGGCCAGCGGCTGCGAGTGATTATTTCGGGCCGCATTTACCCACAACCAGGCGCCGTTCAGCGCAATCAACGTCAGCACCACATACTGCAGCGACATGGCATAAACGCCCTGATAGGCAAAAATCACCACGCTGATGATGTCGATGATGACCCACAACAGCCAGTTTTCCACATATTTACGGGTCATCAGCAACATTGCCGCCACCGACAAGACCGTCATGGCTGAATCCCAGAAGGGAAACGCATCCGGTTGCAGCGTCGGCATTGATACATCCAGACCTGCGCCCTGCATCAGTACCACCGCAATACGGGTCAACAGGGAGAATAACGGGTCGATATACCGGGACATCAGCGCAATGGCGACCACACATCCGATGCTCCAGCCTAGCGCTTGTCGGCGCGACAACCAGCGGACCTGCAACGCCGCCGCCTTGTCTTCGGTAGTGCGGCTCCAGGCATACCAGCCATATACGTTGGCGGCGAGAAAGAAAATCTGCAACAACAAGCTGGCGTATAACTGAATCTGAAAGAAGATCAATGCAAACAACGATACATTGACCAGCCCAAACAGATAATTGGCGATTTTTTCCAGACTCGCCAACCAGATACATATCAGGCCGGATAACGTCCCCAACGCTTCAACCCACGACAGGTCATAACCGTTGGCCCCTAACGGGATGTGAACCAGAATATTGCTGGTGCTAAAAAAATCCATCTCTGCTCCTAATGACGGTGACTATGACCTGAGTGTAGCCGCGAACTCCAGCATCCGGTTTAACGGTAGCAGTGCACGCTGACGAATATCAGCATCGACCTCAATAGCGTGGTGAGACGCCGACGGCTGCGCCAACGCTGCGGCTATCGCTTCCAGCCCGTTCATCGCCATCCACGGGCAATGAGCACAACTGCGACAGGTTGCGCCTTCACCGGCCGTCGGCGCCTCCAGCAGCACCTTTTCCGGACAAGCCTGCTGCATCTTGTAAAAGATACCGCGATCGGTCGCCACAATCAGTTCTGGATGCGGCAACTGCTTCGCGACATGGATCAGTTGACTGGTCGAGCCTACCGCATCCGCCATCTCGACTACGCTTTGTGGAGACTCAGGATGGACCAGTACCGCAGCTTGCGGGTATAACGCCTTCATCCGTTTTAATGCCTGGGTTTTGAATTCGTCATGCACGACGCAAGCGCCCTGCCAGCACAGTACATCGGCCCCCGTCTGTTTTTGCACATAATGGCCGAGGTGACGATCCGGCGCCCAGATAATCTTTTCGCCCAAACTATCCAGATGTTCGATGAGCTCCACAGCAATGCTGGAGGTCACCACCCAATCTGCCCGCGCTTTAACCGCCGCCGAGGTATTGGCGTACACCACCACGGTGCGTTCTGGATGGCTATCACAAAAAGCGCTAAACGCCTCGACTGGGCACCCCAAATCCAACGAGCATTCGGCTTCCAGCGTAGGCATCAGCACAGTTTTCTCCTGACTCAGTATCTTCGCCGTTTCCCCCATAAACCGAACGCCGGCAACCACCAGCGTACCGGCAGAATGGTTACGGCCGAAACGCGCCATTTCCAGCGAATCCGCCACGCAACCACCGGTTTCCTCGGCAAGGGACTGAATCTCCGGGTCGGTGTAATAGTGCGCCACCAGCACCGCGTTACGGGCTTTTAGTTGGCTCTTAATGTGGTGACGGAGCTGTTGTTTTTCCTCTTCTGATAACCGCCTGGGTTTGGCGGGAAAAGGGTAATCAATGGCAGGTGGTTCAAAAAACAGGCTCATCATGGGATTCCGTGCAGTTACCAGCGTAAAGGCAAAGGGGTTAACACGCATTTCGTTTTATATACTAAACAAAATATCGCAACAGCATCCCAAAGTCTGCTTTTTCTTTGTTAATAAATTTCAGAAATGCTCGATGTGTTTAATTTATTAAAAATAAAAGCGTGCAGGTACACAAGGCGGCCTGAGCAGGCCGCCTGAAAGGTTATCAGGAAAACAAGCGATGCCAGTAAAGCGAGAAAGGAATAATCAGCACGAGCGCAGGCAGGAAGTTAACCACAGCGAAGGTTTTGATCTGAGCGATACGTAATCCGACCGCCATCATCACGATACCGCCACACGCCGCAAAATCTCCCATCGTTACCTCATTCATAAACGGCATGATCAGTCTGGCAGAGAAAAATAATAGCGCCTGCACCAAAAGCTGAGGTATGGCTATCGACATGACGGCGACACCCAGCGTAATCGCAAAAATCAGCGCCGTAAAAATATCGAGCGCTGATTTAATGATCAGCAGTTGATAATCGCCGGTCAGTCCTTCCGTCATTGCACCAACGACCCCAGTACCGCTGGCACAGAACAACACAATCAATGCCGTAAAATTCTGGGTGTACACATCCTGCGGCAATTTATGCTCAGGCGGCGGAACAACCCGACTCAGCAGGCGTTCAATCACTATCGCCCCTTTCTGAACACCGGCTTCGAGACACAGCAACTCGCCGATACCCACCCCCAGAATAATCGCCAGTGCCACTGCCGGCAGTTGATGAACTTTTATCACCAACGTCACCCCCATCGCAATCGACACCATGGCAAACGCCGGCGGTAAGCCATCACGCATACGTTGAGGAATAAAGCGGCGTAATGCTACGCCCAGTGCGCCGCCAATTAAAATAGCGGCACCATTGATAAGCGGACCAATCATCATCACGTATCTCTTAGGCGTACCCTTCGACTTGTCGGGCTAAGAAGGAACATCGCCGTCAATCAAAAAAGAAGCCATTACTATACGCCAAATGTCAGGGTGTGATTAAACCGGGTTAAGGCAAAAACAGATATAACAAAAACCGACATGGAAAGAGGACGCGCTGTTGTCTCGCTCCGCTCGACTCGAACCTGAACGCAGCTTCTCACCCGCACGATACAGCGGTACATGCGCATAGCGAGAGAATCAGGAAAAGTGATGTATTTAGCGGTGGTGGGTCGTGCAGGATGACTCGGCCTGCGGCCTCGCCCTTCGGGCCAGCGCAACGCGCTGTTGTCTCGCTCCGCTCGACTCGAACCTGAACGCAGCTTTTCACCCGCACGACATCGTGGTACATGGTGCATAGCGAGAGAATCAGGAAGAGTGAAGTATTTAGCGGTGGTGGGTCGTGCAGGATTCGAACCTGCGACCAATTGATTAAAAGTCAACTGCTCTACCGACTGAGCTAACGACCCGCTACGGAATGGCTACATAGAGATTGTTTGGTGGGTCGTGCAGGATTCGAACCTGCGACCAATTGATTAAAAGTCAACTGCTCTACCGACTGAGCTAACGACCCAAACATTCGGCTGCTTTTAGCGATTCAGCATCGCCTTGGCAACGGCGGCATATATTACTAATATAATTTTTCTGTGCAACACATTTTCCGAAAAAAAGCTCAACTGCTTATCCCTTGAACGCTCCAGCGCAAAAACCACGCATAACGCGCAGTTTTTGCACCAGAAAGAGAATTACAAACTGTCTAAACGCTTCTGAGCCTGTTTCGCACCATCAGTGTTGGGATAGTTCTTTATCACCTGCTGGTAGACTGCCTTGGCTTTATCAGTCTGACCTTTTTCTTGCATGATGAGGCCAACTTTAAACATGGCTTCTGATGCTTTAGGTGATTTAGGGTAACTTTTGACGACGTTGGCGAAATAGTACGCCGAATCGTCTTTTTTACCCTTGTTGTAGAACAATTGTCCTAACCAGTAATTCGCATTCGGCTGGTAGGTTGAATCAGGGTATTTCTTGACGAAATTCTGAAACGCCACAATTGCCTGGTCATACTGCTTTTTTTCCAGCACCAACGAGGCAGCCGCGTTGTAATCGGTATTGGCATCGCCGGTCATGGCTGGCGCCGCCGCCGAATGAGCAGCCGCACTGTTTGCAGCCCCGGTATCGGTGGCTGCAGCCGGTGCAGACGCCGCCGATGCATTACCCGCTGATGACGCGCCAGAAGAGGATTGAGCGCCACTCTGAGAACCCAGGCTGTCAATCTGTTGATAGATCTGTTTCTGACGTTCAACGACCTGATTCAACTGATACTGGTTTTCCTGGATCTGGCCGCGCAAGCCATCGATGTCGCGCTGAGTGTCGGCGAGTTGTTGCTGAAGTTGGGTTAATAATTGACTATGAGCGTTGGAGATACGCTCCAGTTGAGTGACTCGATCTTCTACCGAGCCTGAGCCGACATTACTGATTGGCGCCTGGGCAGTAGCGGCCCAGGGGGCCGCTACGCCAACCAGTAACGACAGACTCAACATGTGATGTCTGAAGTTACTGCTCATGCGATGCTCTTAGTATACCAGAACGGCACGACGGTTCTTGGACCATGCAGCTTCGTCATGACCCAGAACGGCAGGTTTCTCTTTACCGTAAGAAACCACGGAGATCTGATCGGCAGACACGCCTTTACCCTGCAGATACATCTGCACAGCATTGGCACGACGCTCGCCCAGCGCGATGTTGTATTCCGGCGTACCACGTTCGTCCGCGTGACCTTCAACAGTCACTTTGTAAGACGGGTTGCTGCGCAGGAAAGCCGCGTGAGCATCCAGCATCTGAGCGAAATCAGGACGAATATCGTATTTGTCCAGATCGAAGTAAACGATATTGTTGCGCTGCAGTTCCTGCATCTGCAGACGAGCCTGCTCAGCAGAAGACATGTTGCCGCCATTTTCCATGCCAGCGCCGCCGTTCAGGGAAGACTGGTCATTATTAGCGTGTTTGTTGGAGCTACATGCGGCAACAGCCAGCACCGGCAGAGCCAACATCAGGCCTTTCAGCACTTTATTGAATTGCATTTCTATGTCCTTTAAATAGGTTATTGTACATATTTTGATTACATATACGGCGACCAGGCAGGGAATCTCACCTGACCATCAGTCGCCGGAAGACGCGCTTTAAAACGCCCGTCGGTCGAAACCAGTTGCAGCACGGAACCCAGTCCCTGCTTGGAACTGTAGATTACCATGGTGCCATTGGGTGCGATACTCGGCGTTTCATCCAGGAACGTGTCCGTTAACACTTGAACGCCACCCGTTACCAGATCCTGTTTGGCGATATGCTGAGCGCCACCGTTGGAGCTGACCATCACCAGGAATTTACCATCGCTGCTGATTTCAGCATCCTGATTCTGGGAACCTTCCCAGGTCAGACGCTGGGGAGCTCCGCCGTTAATACCCACTTTATAAATCTGAGGACGACCAGCCTGATCAGAAGTATAGGCCAACGTCTGGCTATCAGGTAACCAGGTCGGTTCGGTATTGTTGCTGCGACCATCCGTCACCTGGGAAATTTGACCAGAACCCAGATTCATCACATACAGATTCAGGCTACCGCTCTTGGACAGAGCAAATGCCAGTTTAGACCCATCCGGAGAGAATGCCGGCGCGCCATTGTGACGCGGGAAAGAGGCAATCTGCCTGATATCGCCGTTTGCCAGTGTCTGCACAACCAATGCTGAGCGACCACTTTCAAACGTAACATACGCCAGTTTGCTGCCATCCGACGACCAGGACGGAGACATCAGCGGTTCAGGAGAACGGTGCACCACGAATTGGTTATAACCGTCATAATCCGCAACACGCAATTCATACGGGTACTGCCCGCCATTAGTTTGCACCACATACGCGATACGAGTACGGAAAGCCCCCTTGATGCCGGTCAGCTTTTCAAACACCTCGTCGCTGGCGGTGTGAGCGGCATAACGCAGCCACTGCTTAGTCACCTTGAATTGGTTCTGTGCCAACACGCTGCCGGCATTACCGGAGGTATCTACCAACTGATAAGAAACCAGATAACCATCTGCAGTCGGCTGCACCTGGCCTACAATCACAGCATCAATCCCCAGCGCAGTCCAGGCGGATGACGTGACTTCCGCCGCGGTGCCCGGTTGTTGCGGCATACGGCTCGGATCGATAGGATTAAACTTGCCGCTGTTACGTAAATCTGCAGCAACAATATTGCCGATCTCTTCAGGAACAGCGCCGCCCGCCGATTTAAACGGCACCACGGCGATAGGCCGAGCGGAGTCGACCCCCTGAGTAATTTCAATACGGACTTCTGCATGTAACACAGCCGTCCACAGCATCAGAAAACTCAATGCAATTTTTAATGCCTGCTTCATCTCATCTCCCTTATCCCGGCTCCAGAGCCTACGATAACCTGGCAGCGTTTTAACAACCCCATATCAACAAACACGATGTGTACGGCGACCAGATATAGTCATAGTCTTAAACTCCGCCAACTGGCAGCCGGATCACTGCGGTTTAAAGTCTATCGGTGCGTTCTTGAATGCTTCATATACATCAGAGCTGGGCGGCTTCGGTATACGCGCTTGTTTAGCCGCGGCAATGGCCGCCTGACACAACGCGGGATCGCCGCCTTCGCTCTTCACATCGATCAGCAATCCATCTGGCGCCAGTCGAATGCGTAACGTACAGGTTCGTCCTTTATAGGACTCCCAATCATAAAACTTGCTTTGAATCGCGGTGCGGACCTGACTGCCATAGCTGTCCAGCGCAGCGCCCGATGCCCCGCTCTTCTTATTATTACCAACCCCGGCAGGCGCCTCACCGCCGGTAGCGCTACCGCCGCCCTTCGGCGCATTCTTCGATGAAGCCAACCCGCCTAACAGGTCATCCACTTCACCCGCCTGCTTAGATGCCGCTGCCGCCGCTTTCTTCTTATCGTCAGCCGCTTTCTTCGCTGCTGCCGCTGCCTCGGCTTTCTTGGCCGCCTCAGCGGCCGCCTTTTCTTTAGCGGCCTCTGCTGCTTTAGCTTTTGCGTCTTCCTCAGCTTTCTGTTTAGCCTCAGCCGCCGCCTTCGCTTTGGCTTCCTCTTCCGCTTTCTTCTTTGCTTCAGCGGCAGCCGCGGCGGCTTTGGCTTTGGCCTCTTCTTCCGCCTTTTTCTTAGCGTCGGCAGCAGCCTGTTTTTTCGCTTCGTCTTCCGCCTGCTTCTTCGCAGCGGCGGCAGCCTTAGCCTGTTGCTCGGCTTCTGCTTTGGCTTTAGCGGCAGCCGCTTCGGCTTGTTTCTGCTGTTCCTTGGCTTTCTGCGCGGCTTCTTCCGCCTGTTTACGCTGTTCGGCCTGTTCCTGAGCCTGTTGCTTGGCCTCTTCCTGCGCCTGTAACCGCTCTTTTTCCAGTTCTTTTAATCGCTGCTGCTCTGCAGCCTGCTTCGCCTGCAACTCTTCGGCCTGCTGCTCCGCCTGCTTTTTACGCAGTTGTTCGGCACGGCGGGCATCGCTCTGTTGCTGTTGCTGACGGTTGTACTGATCGACCACCGCACCTGGGTCAACCATCACCGCGTCAATGGACGACCCGCCGCCGCCGCCGCTGGCGTCATCCATCTTCTGGGTCAGCGAACTCAGAATCAGCAACGTAATCAGAATAACGTGCAAAACGACCGAGATAATGACGGCTCGCTTTAGCTTATCGTTTCGTTCGTTTGCCTTTAACACAAAGGGTTCCCAAAAACAGTTTTGCCAGACAAATGACTACTCATCCTTCATAGACTTCATCATTCACGGACTCGCCGGTCAAATCGGCTGCGTCATCAACCCGACAGATTTGACACCGGCCTGATGCAACAAATTCAGCGCCTTGATGATCTCATCATAAGGAACATCTTTGGCACCCCCGATCAGAAAGACCGTTTTCGGGTTTGCGGTCAGGCGAGACTGAGCTTCAGCCACCACCTGCTCCGCAGGCAATTGATTCATACGATTATGATCAACCACCAGACTGTATTGCCCTACACCGGATACCTCGACAATCACCGGCGGATTATCGTTGCTGGATACGGTCTTGGATTCGGTTGCATCCGGCAGATCCACTTCCACGCTCTGAGTGATGATTGGCGCAGTTGCCATGAATATCAACAACAGCACCAGCAACACATCCAGCAGAGGAACAATATTAATCTCGGATTTCAGCGACCGGCGGCCGCTACGTGCACGAGCCATATCACCTCCTGATTAACGGTTGCCTTCGCTGGAGAAAGCCTGACGGTGCAGGATAGCAATAAACTCTTCCATGAAGTTGTCGTAATTCTGCTCAAGCTTGTTAACGCGCTGATTCAAACGGTTGTAAGCCATGACTGCCGGAATCGCCGCAAACAAGCCGATGGCGGTAGCAATCAGCGCTTCTGCGATACCCGGTGCTACCATCTGCAACGTCGCCTGCTTCACCGCACCCAGCGCGATAAACGCATGCATAATCCCCCACACGGTACCGAACAAACCGATATACGGACTGATAGACCCGACGGTGCCGAGGAAAGGAATATGCGTTTCCAGCGTTTCCAGCTCACGGTTCAAGGAAATGCGCATAGCGCGGGACGCCCCCTCCACCACCGCTTCCGGTGCATGGCTGTTGGCGCGATGCAACCGCGCAAACTCTTTAAAGCCCGCATAGAAAATCTGCTCTGTGCCCGTCAGATTTTCACGACGTGTCTGGCTTTCCTGATAAAGGCGAGACAGCTCGATTCCCGACCAGAATTTGTCTTCAAACGCTTCGGCGTCACGCGTCGCAGCATTCAGAATACGGGTACGCTGAATGATAATCGCCCAGGAGGCAATGGAAAAACCGATTAAAATTAACATGATAAGTTTAACCAGAAGGCTAGCCTTCAGGAACAAATCAAGAATATTCATGTCAGTCACTGCTTAAACTCCGCGACAATAGACTTAGGAAGCGCAACCGGCTTCATTTGAAATGGATCGATACATGCGACTAAAACCTCAGCATGGCTCAGCAGGGCGCCATGCGAGTCAAGAATGCGCTGTGCGAATGTCATGGAAGCGCCGCGTATCTTAACGATCTCGCTTTGCACTTCCAGTAAATCGTCAAGACGCGCCGGGGCAAGATACTCAATCGTCATTTTACGAACAGCAAAGGCGATATGTTCACTCATGAGTACGCGCTGATGAACATCGTGCGCGCGCAACATTTCGGTTCTGGCTCGTTCATAGAAGGCCACATAACGCGCGTGATAAACCACACCACCTGCATCTGTATCTTCATAGTAGACGCGTACTGGCCAGCGGAACACTTTATTACTCACTCTACATCCCGGTAATGCGATAAACCCCGCTACTATACGCAAGAGGAATAAAGTTGGGAATGGGTTCTATGTACAGGAAGGTAAATAATTATGGGTTGCGAACAACCCATAACCAAAAGGAATGAGAAACTATTTTACAGGAAGTAGTAATACAATCCTGCGGCCAGGATCACAAAGGCCGGAAGGGGCGAAAAGAAGGCACGCCAGCGCATGCGTTGAGGACGAAATCCCACGCCGTGAACAACACCGGCGCAAACCGCCCAAATCAGCACCATCCCCTGCCAAACCGCCAGCGAACTGGTGCGAGCGGCAAAGCGGGCAGGCTCCCAAAATACGCACCCGGCCAACAATAACGCCATGATCAGGGAAAGGGCCCGTAGCGGGCCCTTATCCATGCAGCGGTAAAGACGATCAATAACAATCATTGCGGTTTATCTTGATTCGTCTTGGTTGCTTCGCTCTGTTCCAGTGCCAGAGCGGTAATCACGCCCAGCGAGCAAGCAAGAAGCGTTCCCAATATCCAGGCAAAATACCACATAAATCAGGCTCCTTACTTTAGTACAACGAATGAGAATTCTGCTCAATATGCTCTTTAGTGATGCGTCCGAACATCTTGTAATAGCACCAGATGGTGTAGGACAGCACGATCGGGACGAAGATAATCGCTACCACGGTCATCACTCTGAGCGTAAGCAGGCTGGAGGTGGCATCCCACATGGTCAGGCTGACATTCGGTACTGTCACTGACGGCATGATGAACGGGAACATGGCAATCCCGGCAGTCAGAATCACGCAAGCGATGCTAAGAGAAGAGAACAAAAACGCCATCGCCCCTTTTTCAGCCCGCGCCATGACAGCCGTCACCAACGGCAATACAACGCCCAGCAGCGGGATAGCCCACAACACCGGATGGTTGTTAAAGTTCACCAACCAGGCGCCAGCCTGACGGGCTACTTCTTTATGCAGCGGGTTAGACTCACCGGCGGTATTGATGACGGATGTTACCGCATAACCATCGATGCCATAAACCACCCAGACACCCGCCAGAGCAAAAGTCACCGTCAGCGCCAGCGAAGAGAACTGAGCGACTTTCTTGGCACGGAAATGCAGATCGCCGGTAGTACGCATCACCAGATACGTCGCCCCCTGCGCCACAATCATGCTCAGACTGACGATACCGGCCAGCAAGCCGAACGGGTTGAGTAACTGGAAGAAATTACCGGTGTAGTACAAACGCAGGTATTCATCCACGTGGAACGGTACCCCCTGCAACAAGTTGCCGAATGCCACACCGATAACCACCGGCGGTACGAAGCTGCCGATAAAAATGCCCCAGTCCCACATGTTGCGCCAGCGTGGATCTTCGATTTTCGAACGGTAGTCAAAACCAACCGGACGGAAATACAACGATGCCAGCACCAGAATCATCGCAATGTAAAAACCGGAGAACGCAGCGGCGTACACCATCGGCCAGGCAGCAAACAGCGCGCCGCCAGCCGTGATCAACCACACCTGGTTACCGTCCCAGTGCGGCGCAATGCTGTTGATCATCACACGGCGCTCTACATCATTACGCCCCATCAGACGCACCAGCACACCGACGCCCATGTCGAAACCATCGGTGACGGCAAAACCAATCAGCAGCACACCAATCAGCAGCCACCAGACAAAACGCAAGACTTCATAATCAAACATAGTGGACTCCTGTTACCGTACTTCCTGAGCCGCGATCGGCTGTTCGAAGTGATAAGCACCTGTTTTCAGACTGCTTGGACCCAGACGCGCATACTTGAACATCAGGTACGTTTCAGCCACCAGGAACAGCGTATAAAGACCGCAAATCAGCCCCATGGAGAACAGGATGTCTCCCGCGGTTAGCGAGGAGTTAGCGACAGCTGTCGGCAGAACTTCACCGATTGCCCACGGCTGACGGCCGTATTCTGCAACGAACCAACCCGCTTCAACGGCAATCCACGGCAACGGAATACCATAGAGCGCGATACGGTGCAGCCAGCGTTTTTGGCCAATCTTGTTGCGAAGAACCATCCAGAACGACAGGCCGATAATCAGCAGCATCAACACACCGCAAGCCACCATGATGCGGAAGGAGAAGTACAACGGCGCCACACGCGGGATAGAGTCTTTAACCGCTTGTTTAATTTGTGCTTCGCTGGCATCCGCCACATTCGGGGTATAGCGTTTCAGCAGCAAGCCATAACCAAGATCTTGTTTGTTCTTGATAAACTCATTACGTACAGCAGGATCGGTGTTACCAGAACGCAGTTGCTGCAACAGGTGATAGGCTTTCATCCCATTAAGGATGCGAACTTCGTGCTGTTCCATCAATTCTTTCAAACCAGTAACGGTCTTATCGGTAGAACGGGTAGCAATCAGGCCCAGCATATAAGGGATCTGGATTGAATACTTGTTCTCCATCGTCTCCTGATTCGGAATGCCGAACAAGGTGAACGCCGCCGGCGCAGGCTGGGTTTCCCATTCAGCCTCGATAGCCGCCAGCTTGGTTTTCTGCACGTCGCCCATTTCATAACCGGACTCATCGCCCAGCACAATAACGGAGAGTACGGATGCCATACCGAAGCTTGCTGCGATCGCAAAAGATCGCTTGGCAAAAGCAATATCACGACCTTTAAGCAGATAGTAGGAGCTGATCCCCAGGATAAACATTGCGCCGGTGCAATAACCCGCCGCGACAGTGTGAACAAACTTCACCTGCGCAACCGGGTTCAACACCAAATCAGCGAAGCTCACCATCTCCATACGCATGGTTTCGAAGTTGAAATCCGATGCAATCGGGTTCTGCATCCAGCCGTTGGCGACCAGGATCCACAGCGCAGACAGGTTAGACCCTAAAGCGACCAACCAAGTTACCGCCATGTGCTGCACTTTACCCAGACGATCCCAGCCAAAGAAGAACAACCCGACAAAGGTTGATTCCAGGAAGAACGCCATCAATCCTTCGATTGCCAGAGGTGCACCGAAGATATCGCCGACATAGTGAGAGTAATATGACCAGTTAGTACCGAACTGGAATTCCATGGTTAAACCGGTGGAAACGCCGAGAGCAAAGTTGATCGCAAACAGCTTGCCCCAGAACTTGGTCATATCTTTGTAGATTTGTTTGCCGGACAAGACATACACGGTTTCCATGATCGCCAGCAAAAACGCCATCCCCAGCGTTAAAGGCACGAACAGGAAATGATACATCGCGGTCAAGGCAAACTGTAAACGTGACAGTTCGACTACATCAAACATCTTAACTCCTTGCTCCTCGCAGGAGGGTCTTTAGCTCGCTGTACGGACAAGCCACTAAATACCCGGCAGTTAGTAACCTAAAGAACACAACAATTGCTTTAGCACAGGCTTCAATATGCGCTACCACGTTGCCACGGCGCATTTGAAAAGTAAGCCAAAGAAAAATTACAGAATTACAAACAACATACTCAGATATGAGTATAAGTATATTACGCCTCTACAACCTTACAATAAATAGGTTTTTACGTGATGCGGATTGAGTTTTTGATTCTACGCCAATTCTCAAATCGCGAGCAGCCAGGGGCATAATTGACACATCGCAATTTAATCTCATTTCCAGGCGGATATCCAGCTTAGATTTTTGATCTAAAACAATTATTGGCGCAGATGTTAATAAATATCGTCTTTTATTTTACATCCAGTTGAATGTTAATTTAATGTAATCAGATGATTTCCAGTATGCCGTTAATAATATATTTTTTATTTTAGTGAAAAATAGCGTGAGTTGATCCCAAATATGTAATTTTTTAATTTATGCTCTTCTTGTTATTTTATTGTTACCCATTTGATTAAATATCTTTTCCTTTGGGATGCATTTTTGCGACAAAGTTCAAATATAAAAAAAGGCCACCAGTGGTGGCCAAACATGTCGAACTTTGAAGGTAATGACACACTATTTTTAGTGCCGAGCATCCCGATTAACGCGCCAACACGGATTTTACCGCATCGCCGATGTCTGCCAGGCTGCGTACTGTCTTAACGCCTGCGGCTTCCAGCGCGGCAAACTTGTCATCAGCCGTACCCTTGCCGCCGGCAATGATTGCACCGGCATGACCCATGCGTTTGCCTTTTGGCGCCGTTACCCCAGCGATGTAACCAACCACCGGCTTGGTAACATGTTCTTTGATGTAAGCCGCCGCTTCTTCTTCCGCGGTACCGCCGATTTCACCGATCATCACGATAGCTTCGGTCTGCGGATCCTGTTCGAACAGCTTGAGAATATCAATGAAGTTAGAACCCGGAATCGGGTCACCGCCGATACCGACACAAGTAGACTGGCCCAAACCAGCGTCAGTGGTCTGTTTCACCGCTTCATAAGTCAGCGTACCGGAACGGGACACAATCCCTACTTTGCCCGGCAGGTGGATATGGCCCGGCATGATACCGATCTTACAGGCACCCGGCGTGATCACGCCTGGGCAGTTCGGGCCGATCATGCGCACGCCGCTCTGCTCCAGTTTCACTTTCACCGTCAACATATCCAGCGTCGGGATACCTTCGGTGATACAGATAATCAGCTGAATACCCGCATCAATGGCTTCCAGAATGGAATCTTTACAGAACGGTGCAGGCACATAGATAACCGATGCCGTCGCGCCGGTCGCTTCTACCGCTTCGCGCACGGTATTGAATACCGGCAGTCCCAGATGTGCTGTACCGCCTTTGCCCGGCGTTACGCCACCGACCATCTGCGTACCGTAGGCAATCGCCTGCTCAGAATGAAACGATCCCTGGCTGCCGGTAAAACCCTGACAGATGACCTTGGTATTTTTATCGATCAGAATGGACATTATTTACCCTCCACTGCAGCAACCACTTGCTGAGCCGCATCCGTCAGGCTGGTCGCAGCAATGATGTTCAAACCACTATCCGCCAGTTTTTGCGCCCCCAGTTCGGCATTATTACCTTCCAGACGCACGACAACCGGAACGTTAACACCCACTTCGGCTACCGCACCGATAATACCGTCGGCAATCAGGTCGCAACGCACGATGCCGCCGAAAATATTCACCAGTACCGCTTTCACCTTATCGTCGGACAGGATTATCTTGAACGCTTCGGTCACACGTTCTTTGGTTGCGCCGCCGCCCACGTCAAGGAAGTTGGCCGGTGCGCCGCCGTGCAGTTTCACGATGTCCATGGTGCCCATGGCCAGACCTGCGCCATTCACCATACAACCGATATTGCCGTCCAACGCGACATAGTTCAGTTCCCACTGTGCGGCATGCGCTTCGCGCGCATCTTCCTGAGAGTGGTCACGCATTTCACGCAGTTCCGGCTGGCGGAATAACGCGTTGCCGTCAGCACCCAGTTTGCCGTCCAGACAAATCAAATCGCCCTGTTTGGTGATAACCAATGGGTTAATTTCTACCAGCGCCAGATCGCGCTCCAGGAACAATGTCGCCAGTCCCATGAAAATTTTGGTGAACTGAGCAACCTGCTTGCCATTCAGACCCAGTTTGAACGCCAGCTCTCGCCCCTGATACGGCTGAGGCCCCGTCAACGGATCCAGTGCGACTTTATGAATCAGGTGCGGCGTTTCTTCGGCAACCTTCTCAATTTCAACACCGCCTTCGGTGGAAGCCATAAAGACAACACGACGAGTACCACGGTCGACGACCGCTCCCAGATAAAGTTCTTTATCAATATCCGTGGCGCCTTCCACCAGAATCTGATGAACCGGCTGACCATTGGCATCCGTTTGGTAAGTCACCAAACGTTTACCCAGCCAGTTTTCAGCGAAAGCACGAATTTCTTCTTTGCTGTTCACCAGTTTTACACCGCCGGCTTTACCGCGACCGCCGGCATGCACCTGACATTTCACGACCCATGGGCCGGCGCCAATCTTGGAGGCCGCTTCTTCCGCTTCGCGCGGTGTTGTGCAGGCGTAGCCGGTGGGTGCCGGTAAACCATACCGAGCAAAGAGCTGTTTTGCCTGATACTCATGTAAGTTCATGATGTTCTATCCATTTAAGTTTGAAGATAAGTCCAGAGACTCTCTGTCGTGGATAACGCCGCCGCACATGTGCAACGGCCTGCATAGCACATAAATAAAGGCGGCAGGGCGCAGGCCGGCCGCCTTCTACTACAACGGGTTAGACATCCAGCAGCAAACGAGCCGGGTCTTCCAGCATTTCTTTCACGGTAACCAGGAAACCGACCGATTCCCGTCCATCGATCAAACGATGGTCGTAAGACAGCGCCAGATACATCATCGGCAGGATCACAACCTGACCGTCAACGGCCATAGGACGATCTTTGATGGCATGCATCCCCAGAATCGCGCTCTGCGGCGGATTGATAATCGGGGTCGACATCAGCGAGCCAAACACGCCGCCGTTAGTGATGGTGAAGTTGCCGCCGGTCAGCTCTTCGACGGTCAGCTTGCCGTCACGACCTTTCACCGCCAGTTCTTTGATTTTCTTCTCGATCTCAGCCATACCCAGCAGGTCGACATCTTTCAGCACCGGTGTAACCAGGCCGCGCGGAGTAGACACGGCGATACTGACGTCGAAGTAGTTGTGGTAAACCACATCTTCGCCATCAATAGATGCATTCACTTCCGGATAACGTTTCAGTGCTTCTACAACCGCTTTGATATAGAAGGACATGAAACCCAGACGAACGCCATGACGTTTTTCAAACGCCTCACCGTATTGCTTGCGCAGGTCCATGATCGGTTGCATGTTGACTTCATTAAACGTAGTCAACATCGCGGTATTGTTTTTCGCTTCCAGCAGACGCTCAGCAACGCGTTTGCGCAAACGGGTCATCGGAACGCGTTTCTCGCTGCGGCTCGCCAAGGCCGGAGCAGGCTGCGCCGACGCAGCGGCAGGTGCCTCAGCCGGCTTAGCCGCCGACTTCTGCCCTGCCAGGTGTTTTTCCACATCTTCGCGAGTAATACGCCCGCCGACGCCGCTGCCTTTAATCGCCGAGGCATCCAGATCATGTTCAGCAATCAGGCGACGAATAGCCGGGCTCAAGGCGTCGTTATTCTCATCTTCCAACCCGGCGGTGTGGCGCTGTGCCGGAGTAGACTCTTTGCTTTGTGCTTTTTCGCTGGTTTCTTTGCCGGAATTATCACCAGGACGCAGACGCCCCAACACCTGGCGTGATGTCACCGTCGCGCCTTCAGCTTCCAGCACCGCTTCCAATACGCCCGCTTCAAGCGCAGGCACTTCCAGTACCACTTTGTCGGTTTCAATCTCAACCAGCACTTCATCACGCTGGACGCTATCGCCCGGTTTCTTGTGCCAGGTAGCAACTGTCGCGTCAGCTACGGATTCCGGCAGGTCAGGGACAAGAATATCTACGCTACTCATTATCTATCCTTATTCATTTAATTAACGTTCAGCGCGTCATCAACCAGAGCTTGTTGTTGTTTCTGGTGTACGGACATATAGCCAACGGCGGGTGAGGCAGAGGCCGGGCGACCGGCATACCGCAACGATGCGCCAAAAGGAATCACCTCACGGAAGTGGTGCTGACTGCAATACCATGCGCCTTGGTTCAGCGGCTCTTCCTGGCACCAGACAAAATCATGTACGTGAGCGAACGGCTCCAGCGCAGCCTGTACCGCCTGATGCGGGAACGGATATAGCTGTTCGATACGTACTATCGCCACATCGTTCTGTTCATTCTTACGACGCTGCTCCAGCAAATCATAGTAGACCTTGCCGGAGCACAGCACGACGCGCTTCACTGCTTTTGGATCCAGTTGGTCGATTTCCCCTATCGCTGGCTGGAACTGCCCATTAGCCAGCTCATCCAGCGTAGACGTCGCCAGCGGATGGCGCAGCAACGATTTCGGCGACATGACCACTAACGGGCGACGCATACCGCGCAACGCCTGACGGCGCAACATGTGGTAAACCTGTGCCGGTGTTGACGGAACGCAAACCTGCATATTCTGTTCCGCGCACAATTGCAAATAGCGCTCCAGACGTGCGGAGGAGTGCTCCGGTCCCTGACCTTCGTAACCGTGCGGCAGCAACATGACCAGCCCGCACATACGGCCCCACTTCTGCTCGCCGGAGCTAATGAACTGGTCAATCACAACCTGCGCGCCGTTAGCGAAGTCACCAAACTGCGCTTCCCAAATGGTGAGCGTACGCGGCTCGGCAGTCGCATAACCGTATTCAAACGCCAGCACGGCTTCTTCAGACAGCACCGAGTCCCAGACATTGAAGACGCCCTGAGCATTATGAACGTGCATCAACGGCGTATAGGTGGAACCGCCCTTCTGGTTATGCACCACAGCATGACGATGGAAGAAGGTGCCGCGCCCGGCATCTTCACCGGATAAACGCACCGGGATGCCTTCATCCACCAGCGTAGCGTATGCCAGGGTTTCCGCTCCGCCCCAGTCAAACGCCTTTTCTCCCGCCGCCATTTCAGCACGGTCGTTATAAATCTTGGCGACGCGTGGTTGCATTTCCAGCGCTTCCGGCACTTCGCTGATACGTCGCGCCAGTTCCTGTAAACGCTTGGTTTCAACTTTATGCGGATAAGGCTCGTCCCACTCATGGTTGAGATAAGACATCCAGGTGAAAGAATGCATATCCATCGGACGCCACTCGTCTACCACGCATTCGCCGGCATCCAGCGCATCGCGATAAAGATTAACCATCTCGGTAGCGTCTTCCAGCGTCGCCACTTTTTGCTGTTCCAGACGATCGGCATAAATTTTGCGAGGGGTCGGATGCTTTTTGATTTTCTGGTACATCACCGGCTGGGTAGCGCTCGGTTCGTCGGCTTCGTTATGGCCATGACGGCGGTAGCACACCAGATCGATGAAAACATCACGCTGGAAGGTGTTGCGGAAATCCAACGCCAGACGGGTAACAAACGCTACCGCTTCCGGGTCGTCAGCATTGACGTGGAAGATCGGTGCCTGCACCATCTTACCGATGTCAGTACAATATTCGGTGGAACGTGCATCGCGAGGGTTGGAAGTGGTAAAACCAACCTGGTTATTGATGACGATACGAATAGTGCCGCCGACTTCATATCCACGCGCCTTGGACATGTTCAGGGTTTCCTGCACCACACCCTGACCGGTAATCGCCGCATCGCCATGAATCGTAATCGGCAATACCAGAGAACTGCTGGGATTATCCAGACGATCGATACGAGCCCGCACCGACCCGATCACGACCGGGCTGACAATTTCCAGATGCGAGGGGTTGAACGCCAACGCCAGATGGACTTTGCCGCCTTCAGTTTCCATATCCGATGAGAAGCCCTGATGGTACTTCACATCGCCAGTGCCAAGGTGATCTTTGTGCTTACCGGAAAACTCGTCGAACAAGTCCTGGGATTTTTTCCCCATCACGTTCACCAGCACGTTGAGACGCCCACGGTGGGCCATCCCTACGACCACTTCACGCGTACCATTCTTACCCGCGTGACGGATAATTTCCTTCAGCATTGGGATCAGCGCATCGCCGCCTTCCAGCGAGAAACGCTTGGCGCCGGGGAACTTGGCGCCCAGATAGCGCTCCAGCCCTTCGGCAGCGGTCAGTTCTTTCAGGAAACGTTTTCTTTCTTCAACGGTAAAACTCGGCTGCCCCACCACTGATTCAATACGCTGCTGAATCCAGCGTTTTTCCTCAGTATTGGTGATGTGCATGTATTCCGCGCCGATCGAACCACAGTAAGTCTGCTTAAGCGCAGCATACAGCTCGCCGAGCGGCATCGTTTCTTTACCGATGGCAAACGAGCCAACGTTAAAGGTCTCTTTCAGATCATCGTCCGTCAGATTGTGGTAAGCCAGGTCAAGATCCGCTACACGATCCTGCTTCCACAACCCCAACGGATCAAGATTGGCGTGCTGATGCCCACGGAAACGGAATGCGTTAATCAGCTGCAATACTTTGACTTGCTTGGCATCACTGTCAGGATCAGTAATGGAAGAAGTGTAACGCGATGCATCTTTCGCCAGACGGCGAAAATAATCGCGGGTTTTGGAGTGAAGTTGATCCGGTTTAACCCCAGTGGTAGGAAGTTGTTGAAAAATCGAACGCCAGCTGTGATCGACAGAGTCAGGGTCGGTTAAAAAATCTTCATAGAGCTGCTCTATGTAGGACTGGTTCGCGCCCGCCAGATAGGAGGAATCCAGCCAGGCCTTCATTGCGCCGTTCTGCATTATGATCCCTTAAGCTAATAAGCTTCAGTTTTCGCCGTAGTTAACATGTCTTAATCTTGCCGTTATAAAACGGGTTGCCGTAAAAACGGTTCACTTGCTGTGCCTGATTTCGCACCATTTGGATATTCCTATCCCGAAGGAACCTTTAAAAAACGGTTCAGGCGCGCGAGCCGGTTTTTAAAGGTTTCCTGCCGTTCCCCCGCGTTGCTGCGGGGGAACATATTGACTATACCCGTCATACTTCAAGCTGCAGATGCGTTGGCTTTCCTCGCTCACCCCGGTCACTTACTTGTGTAAGCTCCCAGGGATTCGCTGTATCGTCGCCTTCCTGCAACTCGAACTATTTCGGCTATACATGCGTCTGAAAATCAGGCGCTACGCTGCAACAACATCGACTTGATATGCCCAATGGCACGCGTCGGGTTCAGCCCTTTCGGGCAAACGCTGACGCAGTTCATGATGCTGTGACAACGGAATACACTGAAAGCATCGTTCAGGTCATCCAGACGCGATTTCGTTTCCGTATCACGGCTATCGATCAGGAAACGGTAGGCAGCCAGCAGACCGGCAGGCCCGATAAACTTATCCGGGTTCCACCAGAACGACGGACAGGATGTAGAACAGCAAGCGCACATAATGCACTCATACAACCCGTCCAGTTTTTCCCGCTGCTGCGGCGATTGCAAATGCTCGCGAGCAGGCGGATTTTGCCCATTATTCAACAGGTAAGGCTTAATTTTCTCATATTGGGCGTAGAACTGCCCCATGTCTACCACCAAATCGCGCACCACCGGCAACCCCGGCAAGGGACGGATCACAATTTTGTTATTACCATTGCGTAGGGTGGATACTGGGGTGATACACGCCAAGCCATTCTTGCCATTCATGTTCAGGCCGTCGGAACCGCACACGCCTTCACGGCAGGAACGACGAAATGCCAGCGTCGGGTCCTGCTCTTTCAGGAGAATCAACGCATCCAACAGCATCATGTCGCGGCCTTCTTCCGCCTCCAGCGTATAGTCCTGCATGCGCGGGGCGCTATCGACATCCGGGTTGTAACGATAAATGGAAAATTCAACTTTCATCGCTTTATCTCCGCACAATTAATAGGTACGCACTTTCGGCGGGAACGCCGGACGCAGTTTAGGCTGCATGTTGACCTCACGGCGCGTCATGCTTTCGGTTTGCGGTTGATACAGCGAATGGCACAACCAATTTTCGTCATCACGATCAGGATAGTCGAATCGACTGTGGGCACCACGGCTTTCAGTACGGAAGTTTGCAGACACCGCGGTGGCATAAGCCGTTTCCATCAGGTTATCCAGCTCCAGGCATTCGATACGCTGGGTGTTGAACTCGCTTGATGTGTCGTCCAGACGGGCGTTTTTGAGACGTTCGCGAATCACTTTCAACTCGTCCAGCCCCTTCGCCATCGCATCGCCTTCGCGGAACACCGAGAAGTTGTTCTGCATACAAGACTGCAACGCTTTACGGATTTCTACCGGATCTTCACCGGAACGCGTGTTGTTCCAACGGTTAAGTCTGTCCAGCGAGGCTTCGATATCGGAATCGCCGGCATCACGGGTAACGCCTTGTTCAGCCAGAGACTCCTGCAGGTGCATACCGGCGGAACGACCGAATACCACCAAGTCCAGTAACGAGTTGCCGCCTAAACGGTTAGCACCGTGCACCGATACACAGGCGATTTCACCCACAGCGAACAGACCTGGGATCACCTCGTCCTCGCCCTTCTCGTTCACCGTCAGCGCTTGTCCCGTTACTTTGGTTGGGATACCGCCCATCATATAGTGGCAAGTCGGGATAACCGGAATCGGCTCTTTCACCGGGTCGACGTGGGCAAATGTACGAGACAGCTCCAGAATTCCCGGCAGACGAGACTCAAGCACCTCTTTGCCCAGGTGATCGAGTTTCAGCTTGGCATGCGGCCCCCAAGGACCATCACAGCCACGCCCCTCACGGATTTCAATCATGATGGAGCGAGCCACCACGTCACGCCCTGCCAGATCTTTAGCGTTAGGCGCATAGCGTTCCATAAAACGCTCACCGTGTTTGTTCAACAGGTAACCGCCCTCACCGCGGCAACCTTCGGTCACCAGCACACCGGCGCCGGCGATGCCGGTCGGGTGGAACTGCCACATTTCCATGTCCTGCACCGGTACACCGGCACGCAGCGCCATACCGACGCCGTCGCCGGTGTTGATGTGAGCATTGGTAGTGGATTGATAAATACGGCCGGCGCCGCCGGTTGCCAGCACCGTGGCACGGGCTTTGAAATAAACCACTTCGCCGGTTTCAATACAGATAGCCGTACAACCGACCACCGCGCCATCCTGGTTTTTCACCAGATCCAACGCATACCATTCGGAAAAAATGGTGGTGTGGTTTTTCAGGTTCTGCTGATACAGCGTATGCAACAGCGCATGGCCGGTACGGTCCGCCGCCGCCGCGGTACGGGCAGCCTGCTCGCCGCCGAAATTCTTGGACTGACCGCCGAACGGACGCTGATAAATGCGGCCATCATCCAGACGGGAGAACGGCAATCCCATATGTTCCAGTTCCAGAATCGCTTCCGGGCCTGTTTTACACATATATTCAATCGCGTCCTGGTCACCGATATAGTCGGAGCCTTTTACGGTGTCATACATGTGCCATTCCCAGTTATCCTCGTGGCTATTGCCTAGCGCTACCGTAATGCCGCCCTGAGCGGATACAGTATGAGAACGAGTCGGGAACACTTTTGATAATAAGGCGCAAGACAACCCCATTTGGGAAATCTGCAGCGCAGCGCGCATACCTGCACCGCCTGCACCGACAACAACGGCATCAAACTCTCTGACTGGCAAATTCATTACGCACCCCACACCACAACAGTTCCATAAATGACATACACCAACAACGCGACCACAATAGCCAGCTGTAAGGTCAGCCGAATAGCCAGCGGTTTGATGTAGTCAGTCAACACCTGCCACATCCCGATCCAGGCATGGACCAGAATGGCGAACAAAGTCAGCAGGGTGAACACCTTGGTGAGATGCATAGCGAAGAAACCACGCCAGACTTCATATGTGATGTGGCCGGCGCTGGCCACAAAACCAACGATATAAAGGATATACAGCACGATGACGATGGCAGAAGCGCGAATTAACAACCAATCGTGTACGCCATTACGCCCCAATGCGGAGGCATTGCTTACCATACGAGGACTCCAGCCAAAAGTGAAAGCACGACAGTAATGATGAAAGAGATTTTTGCAGAACGTGATCCCGCCTCGAAGTTCTCTTCGATGTAGCCGAAATCCATCAACAGATGACGCAGACCACCGACAATATGATAGGCCAGTGCGGTCAGAATGCCCCAGACAATGAATTTTACGATGAAGCCGCTCATGATGGCCGCTGCCTGAGCAAACCCTTCCTGCGAAGAGAGTGAAAGGCCCAACAGCCACAACAGAATACCCACAGCGACAAACGTAATAACGCCGGAGACACGGTGAAGAATAGATGCTATCGCGGTAACGGGGAACCGGATCGTCTGCAGATCCAGATTGACAGGTCTTTGTTTTTTCACGGGTTTGCCCACACAGCTTTTATTATTTTCTTCCTCCGGACCTGTTGTGGGGTCAGACAGTGTGGACGATGAGACGATGCTTGTCTCTGTCAATGCGCGACTGAATATGAATCCTTTATTTCACTCACACAAATCGATCACACTGGGTGCTCCTACTGCAGGGTATTCCGGAGACCTGGCGGCAGTATAGGCACTTCACATTCCCATTACAATTACCCTACAAACTGTTTGGGCACATTTGCCCTGAACAGTGATTGAGATCACGATTTTCACAATTTATATAAAATTAATTATCTGATTTGACAAATCTTCAACATTTAAATTACAACTAGGGCCCAAGAAACCCTATTGCCCTGTTAAAGCTCATCGGTAGCTCTTTCCCATTCACCAAAGTTATGTAACAGTGGGAAACAAAGTCCCCGGAAAAGTGATAAGTACTGGCTACACTTGTTAGAGTAGGACAGGGCTAAATACCCGAGCTGGGAGAGCAACGCGTTCATCCTGACAGTGGCTGCCTGACGATAGACGATATAATGGTCAACTCTGTACCCGATTCCATTTCCGATCACAGAGTGATGTCTGGTCTGTTTACTTTGTCCAGCGTGCGGGCATGACGGTATTTCTGCAGTGACGAATTTTTAAAATTAAAGCGCTAAGGAGACTGTAAATGGCTGATAAAAAAGCAACGCTTACGATAGACGGCAAAGAAGCGATTGAGCTGAATGTCTTGTCTGGTACGCTCGGCAACGATGAAATTGATATTCGTAGCCTTGGTTCTAAAGGTTATTTCACGTTTGACCCCGGTTTCACCTCCACCGCATCCTGCGAATCCAAAATCACTTACATTGACGGCGACGTGGGCGTACTGCTGCACCGCGGCTATCCGATTGCGCAACTGGCGGAAAAATCCAATTATCTGGAAGTCTGTTATATCCTGTTGTTCGGCGAAGCGCCGACGCAAGAACAGTATGACACCTTCAAGACCACCGTTACCCGTCACACGATGATTCACGAGCAGATCACCCGCTTGTTCCACGGCTTCCGTCGTGACTCTCATCCCATGGCGGTATTGTGCGGCGTAACGGGTGCGCTGGCGGCCTTCTACCATGATTCGCTGGACATCGGCAACGAGCGTCACCGTGAGATTGCCGCTTATCGTCTGCTGTCGAAAATGCCGACCGTCGCTGCGATGTGCTACAAATACTCTATCGGCCAGCCGTTTGTTTATCCGCGCAATGACCTGTCCTATGCCGGTAACTTCCTGCACATGATGTTCTCCACCCCGTGTGAGGAATATGTGGTGAATCCGGTATTGGAACGCGCGATGGACCGCATCCTGATCCTGCATGCCGACCATGAGCAAAACGCCTCCACCTCCACCGTACGTACCGCAGGCTCTTCCGGTGCCAACCCGTTCGCCTGTATCGCCGCCGGTATCGCGTCGCTATGGGGGCCGGCACACGGCGGCGCCAACGAGGCTTGTCTGCGTATGCTGGAAGAAATCAGCTCAGTGGAGCACATTCCGGCGTTCATTAAACGCGCTAAAGACAAGAACGACTCGTTCCGTCTAATGGGCTTCGGCCACCGTGTATATAAGAACTACGATCCGCGTGCGACGGTTATGCGTCAAACCTGTCACGAAGTGCTGAAAGAACTGGGCACCAAAGATGACCTGCTGGAAGTGGCGATGGAGCTGGAAAACATCGCGCTGAACGACCCGTACTTCATCGAGCGTAAACTCTACCCCAACGTAGACTTCTACTCCGGCATCATCCTGAAAGCCATGGGCATTCCGTCCACCATGTTCACGGTGATTTTCGCGATGGCGCGTACTGTTGGCTGGATTGCCCACTGGAGCGAAATGCACGGCGAAGGGCTGAAAATCGCCCGTCCGCGCCAGTTGTACACCGGTCATACCGAACGCAATTTCGAACCGGTTATCACCAAGCGCTAAATACTATTGCCGTTAATCGGAAAAGGTCGGGTTTTTACCCGACCTTTTTACTAATGGCACCGCTATTTCCTTGATGTTCAGGCACGTCATCTTCGTTAGCGTGCCGTAACCTGTATACCGTATTGGACGAAACTCTCCCTGAGTCGACGGGCAAAAAGCAGTGCATGCGCGTTATCGCCATGCAGGCAGACCGTTTCCGCCTGCACCGCAACCCAACTGCCATTGCCGGCACGAACCCGCTGACGCAACACCATTTCCAGCGTCTGAGCCAGCGCCAGCTCATCGCTGCTGATCACGGCAGAAGGCTGATCACGCGGCACCAGCGAACCATCCGCCTGATAGCTGCGGTCAGCGAACACCTCCTGGCGGGTTTTCAACCCGGCTCGTTTGCCGGCACGAGTCAACTCACTGCCCGCCAACCCGACCAGACACAATGACGAGTCAACTGCCGCGACGGCACGGGCAATCGCATCCGCCAGCGCGGGGTCACGCGCCGCCTGATTGTAAAGCATGCCATGTGGTTTAACATGAAACAGACGCGCACCTTCCGCCTTGACGATCGCCGCCAGTGCGCCAATCTGGTACAGCACCTGTGCATACACCGTTTCCGGCGGTACATTCATGGCCGTCCGGCCGAAGTTTTCACGATCGAAAAAACTCGGGTGAGCACCGATCGCCACGCCATACTGGATAGCCCAACGCACCGACTGGCGCATCAGACTGGCGTCTCCGGCATGGAAACCACAGGCGATGTTAGCGGAAGACACCAGCTGTAACAGCGCCTCGTCATGTTGCCCGCCTTCACCCAGGTCGGCGTTCAGGTCAATTACCATGTAACCTCCAGGCCAATTGATCCAGATAACGTTGCTGCTCCTGCCATGCTCGCTGAGCCTCATCCAGCGAACAGCGGATAAAGTGAACCGGCTCCCCTAAACGTAACTGCGCCATATTGTATAAATCGGCATCAATGACACAGCCAATACGCGGATAACCGCCAGTAGTCTGTGCATCGGCCATCAATACGATCGGTTTACCGTTATGCGGTACCTGAATAACCCCCGGCAGCAAGCCGTGCGACAACATTTCCCGCTGTTTTTCACGCTTCAACGTCGGCCCCAGCAGGCGGTAGCCCATGCGGTTACTCTGTGGGCTCAGATGCCAGCCGGTACGCCAGAAATCATCGCGCGCCTCTTCACTAAATTCCTGATATTCCGGCCCCGGCAATACTCGCACCCGGTTGCTGAACAGCAGTTGCTTAACGCCGACCGAACGGCTGGGTAAGCGCCGCGGCACGCCCAGCGGCAGCTCATCCCCCTCCGCCAGCGGGCGTCCTGCCAGCCCGCCGATCCCGGCAGTTAAATCGGTACTGCGGGATCCCAGCACTTCCGGCACCGCAATGCCCCCGGATACCGCCAGATAGCTGCGCATACCGTTGCGCGGTGAGCGCAGGCGTAGCGTCTGCCCCCGTTGTACGGCGAAACACCAGCCGGTCCACAACGTCTTGCCATCCAGCGCGGCATGGCAGTCCGCTCCGCTCAACGCAATCCAGCATGGCGTGGTAAACGTGACCACCAGTTGCCCTAATGTGATTTCCAGCGCCGCCGCGTTCTCATCATTGCCTACTAGCAAGTTAGCGAGTTTTAATGCCGGACTATCCAGCGCGCCGCACTGACTGATCCCCAACCGACGCCACCCCGGACGCCCGAGATCCTGCACGGTGGTCTGTAATCCTGCCCGGATAATCTTCAGCATATTCCCTCCCGCTGCGGTACGAAGCGTACCTGGTCCCCTGGCCTTAGCAACACAGGCGGCATTTGCGTCGGCTGAAACAGTGCCAGCGATGTCCGGCCAATCAGTTGCCAGCCGCCCGGCGTACTGAGTGGATAAATCCCGGTCTGATTGCCGCCAATCGCTACCGACCCGGCAGGCACTCGTACGCGCGGCTCGGCGCGGCGCGGTGTGGACAACGCCTCATCCAGCCCGCCGAGATAGGGAAACCCGGGCTGGAAACCAAGGAAATAGACGGTATAGCGCCCGGCGGCATGACGTTCCACCACCTGCTGCGGCGTCATGCCGCAATGTTCCGCCACGACCTTCAAATCCGGCCCCTGTTCGCCGCCATACATCACCGGAATGTTGACTTCACGTGGCTGCACCTCGAGGAAAGATTCACTCTCTTCCCACCAACGCTGCAACCGTTCAATGGCATCCAGCGCCTGCTGGTGCGGGTTGCTCAGCACCACCGTCAGGTTATTCATGCCGGGAATGACTTCACTGACCTCGTCATGTTCAGCCAACCGTTCCGCCAGCCCCCAGATCCGTTGCTGGCTTTCCAGCCGTAGCGGTGGTTCCAGCTCCAGCACTACCGCCCTCTCGCCCAATAAATAACAGCGTGCGCGTTGCATTCGTCCTCCCGCCAGTTGTTGTCTGCCTTAATCACGCACTCAAATCACGTACTCTCCCGCTATCGCATCATGCGTAGCATCGAGCCCGATTACGCCGGATTAGCAATATCGATGAATGTCACCTCAAAACCGTGTTGCGACGCCAGCCACTCGCCTAAGGCGCGGATACCGGCTCGCTCGGTCGCGTGATGCCCGGCGGCATAGAAATGCAACCCCATCTCACGGGCGGTATGAATGGTTTTCTCCGACACTTCGCCGGTGATGAAGGCGTCGACGCCGAAGTCCGCCGCCTGGTCGATAAAACCTTGTCCGCCGCCGGTACACCAGGCAACGCGCCGGATCTGCGCAGGTGCGTTATCGCCGCAATGCAGCACCGGTCGTTCCAGCACCGCCTCCAGCTTGCGGCGCAAATCGTCACCGCTGCAAGGCTGAGCCAGCTCGCCGTATGGCAACAGCGATTCAATTTCACCCAGTGTCCGAATGTCCAGCATCGCGGCCAGCCGGGCGTTGTTCCCCACGTCGGGATGAGCATCCAGCGGCAGGTGATAGCCATACAAATTGAGATCATTAACCAGCAGGGTTTTCAGACGCCGGCGTTTCATGCCGCGTACTACCGCAGGCTCGTTGCGCCAGAAATAGCCATGATGAACCAGCACGGCATCGGCCTGCTGCGCCACGGCGGCATCCAGCAATGCCTGACAAGCCGTCACGCCGGTAACGATGCGCCGAACCTCGCTGCGCCCTTCCACCTGTAACCCATTCGGGCCGTAATCCTGAAACGCCGCTACATTAAGAAAACCGTTAATCAGGCTTTCCAGTTCGGTATTACGCATAGCTTGTGCTCCTTGTATCTGTAGTGGCGATCATGCCGTTTCACTCTTTTTGGCGGCCTCGAATGCCGCCAGGGTGCGGGTGCGCGCTTGTTTATGGTCAACAATCGGCGCCGGATAATCAATGCGTCGGTGCTGGCGTATCGCCCAATCGTGAGGTTGATGCACGGCTTTCCCCGGAATCTGCGCCAGCTCCGGCACCCACCGTCGGATAAACTCACCTTCCGGGTCGAAACGTTCGCCCTGTGTGGTCGGATTAAAAATACGGAAATAAGGCGCGGCGTCGGTGCCGGTGGAAGCAGCCCACTGCCAGCCGCCGTTATTGGCCGCCAGATCGCCATCCAGTAAACGGCTCATAAAATAACGTTCGCCTGCACGCCAGTCGATCAACAGATCTTTCACCAGAAAACTGGCGCAAATCATACGTAGCCGGTTGTGCATCCAGCCGGTCTGGTTTAACTGGCGCATCGCCGCGTCAACGATGGGATACCCGGTTTCCCCTCGCTGCCACGCCGCCAGTTCGTCCGGCGCATGGCGCCAGACGACCTTACGCGTCCAGCCAATAAACGGCTGGTGCTTACACAGCGACGGGCTGAATACCAGCAGGTGGCGGTAAAACTCGCGCCACACCAGCTCGTTGAACCAGGTGAACGCACCGCTTTCCGGCCGGGCCAGCCAATCCGGGTGCTCCATTCGTAACCGATTGAAACACTGACGTGGCGACAAGATACCCAACGCTAAATACGGCGACAACTTGCTGGTAGCGGCCTGCGCGGGCAGATCACGTCGCTCATGGTAGAACGCCGCCTGTTCACGGCAAAACTGCCGCAGGCGTTGTAACGCGGCCGATTCGCCAACGGGAAAATCAGCATGAACATCGGCTTGCGGATAGTTGAACGGCGCCAGCGGCACGAGTGTGAACTCCCCCTGATGGCGGGCAACCGGCGCCGGCACCGAGCCGACATCCTGTTGTTGCAGACGTTTGATAAAGGCGGCGCGAAATGGGGTAAACACTTTGTACATGTCGCCGGAGCCGGTCACCACGCTGCCGGGCGGCAACAGCAGACTGTCGTCAAAAGCATAGCAATCGGTCACGCCTGCCAGCGCCTGTTCCAGTTGCTCATCACGCCGGCGCTCATTCCACTCGTACTGGCGGTTGTAAAACAGCCGCGTCACCTGATGCTCGCGGCAGAAAGCAGTCAGCCAGCGCACGCTGGCGGCAAAATCATCGCACTGGTGGTAGTGCAGTGGAATGCCTTTCTCCTGTAGCGCCTGTTGCAAACAGCGCAAATTACTCAGCAGGAAAGCCGCCTGACACGGCGCCATCTCATGGCTGGCCCACTGTTGCGGCATCGCGATAAACACCGCTTCAACCCGTGCTTCAGGATCCTGGCAAGCGGCGTGCAACGCCAGATTATCGGTAAGGCGTAAATCGTGACGAAACCAAACCAAATGTGTGGTCATGAACCATCCTTAACGTACTACTGAAAACAAGAACCAACTGAAAACAAGCAATAACTTAGTGGCCATAACGTAACCGCAACGCCTCTGGATAAGGATCGAAATAGCGCTGCTGCGATAACCAGTCATCCGGGTATTCCGTCATGTAGTGGCGCAGCAACGTCAGCGGCGCCAGCAGTGGCTGCACCCCCTGACGGTAGCGCTCGATCAATTGCGCCAGCTCTTGTCGTTGCCCGGCCGTCAATTGACGGCGGAAGTACCCTTGCACATGCATCAGCACATTGGTGTGATTGCGACGAGAAGCAGGACGCGACAGTAACCGCATCAAACGCAAGCGGTATTCCGCCGCAAATGCCTCCAGCGACGCCCACTGGTCCATCGCTGCAACAAACGGCCCCAGTTCGCGGTACGCCGGCTGTGAGTGCGCCAGCAATAACAACTTGTAGCGGCTATGGAAACGCATCAGTGCGCTACGGCTCAATCCTTTTTCCCATAACTGATTGAATTCATGAAGTGCATAAACACGCGTAATAAAGTTCTCGCGCAATAGCGGATCCTGCAAGCGACCATCCTCTTCCACCGGTAGCCACGGTAAGGTTTGCTGTAGTTGCCGGGTAAACAACCCTACCCCGCTTTTACGCGCGTTATTCTGCCCGGCCTCATACACTTTGACGCGTTCCATACCGCAACTGGGTGATTTGGCACAGACGATGTAACCGCACAGATGTGCCAGTTGCGCCGTTCTGGCCGCAGAGAACGCCGCCATGTTTTCCGTTACATCCAGCCCGGAACCATTGCTGGCAAGCAAACGGATCTCCCCCGAATCCGACTTCACTAACCGCAACGCCGGACGCGGCACCGGTAAACCAATCGCCATCTCCGGGCAGACCGGTTCAAAATGGAAATAAGGCGCCAACTGCTCAACAGCGAAAACCAGCCGTTTATGTCCGCCATCAAAACGTACCGGATTGCCCAGCAGACAGGCACTAATACCAACGGAAATCAGCTCGACTGTCATGATATCCCCTTGATTAAAAGAGAGTGCTATTGCCATAGCATAGCAGAGCGCACGATGACGCCGCAGAATACCGCAGTCAGATGATCAGCAAAAAACGGGGAACAGAGGACACGACGGCAACGGCGCAGAAAGGAATAACACCCGGCAAGCGACTTACCGGGACGGGGGGGAAATCAGTAAAAATACCCGGCGGCATGTTCCGATTGTTCCAGCCACACCGGTTTATCGCTGGTCTTAAGCCAGATGCGATGCAGGTAGCTATAAAAGCGGGAACGGCCTCGCCAGAACAGCATAATCGGCAACGCCAGCGTGCCCACCACCACCACGGCAGTACGGCGCAGTACGATGCGATACCAAGGATAGACAGCATAGGACATCATAATAACGCCTCCTGATGAAATGATTCTCTCTGGTTAAATCTTACACTCATCGGACCAGATGGCAACACAAAAAACGGCTGTTTTTTCATGGCCCTCAATAGGTTAATCAAAAGTTAAATTTTTGAGTTACGCAAGTTGCTTGCCGCAGCGTCACGCCGACCTCTTCGCAGCTCTGGCGTACCGGCCGACCGCTTCTCGTACTTTAACTGAGCTATCTTTCACCATTTTTATACTTTTTTTACGCCCGCTCCGTGGAAATTTGCACCTTCTTTTTCTCACTCTGCGTAGGCTGACTATCGCGGAAAGTCGTCCTTCCTGCGGCAAAGGGTTACGCGGTAGCGCCGCAGAGCAAGGCGATGACCGGATGATAGTGTCTCAACACCGTTGGAGGTGACTGTGAATATTGGCCTGGTGGTAAGCGGTATGCTGGTAGTACTACTGCTGGTTTATCTTTTTTATGCATTGCTTAACGCGGAGGAATTCTGATGCCCAGCGATGCTTTTTTACTCATCGTCAGCCTGTTCGCCTGCTTGCTGATGCTGGCGCAACCACTCGGTCAGTTTATAGCGCGACTGGTGGAGGGCGAAACCGGTGTCTTGCGTCGTTACGAACTGGGCGTAGCCCGGCTGTGTGGCTTTTCAACCCGTGAAATGGGATGGCAGCACTACACCATCGCGATTCTGCTGTTCAACCTGATGGGTATCGTGCTGCTGTTCCTGATGCTGATGTATCAGGATCGTTTACCGTTAAATCCTCAGCAGATGCCGGGGCTGTCCTGGCATCTGGCGCTCAACACGGCGATCAGTTTTGTGACCAACACCAACTGGCAGGCTTACAGCGGGGAGAATACGCTCAGTTATTTCAGCCAGATGGTAGGGCTAACGGTACAGAACTTCCTGTCCGCCGCCACCGGTATTGCCATCGCGTTCGTGCTGATGCGCGCCTTTGCCCGCCGCACCACCCATGAACTGGGCAACGTCTGGCTGGATCTGCTGCGCATCAATCTGTATTTACTGCTGCCGTTCTCGCTGTTGCTCAGCCTGTTCTTTATCAGTCAGGGCAGCATTCAGAACTTCCTGCCCTACCAGCATATCACTACGCTGGAAGGTGCGTCGCAGGTGCTGCCGATGGGACCATTGGCCTCGCAGGAAGCAATTAAGATGCTCGGTACTAACGGCGGCGGCTTTTTCGGCGCCAACTCGGCGCACCCGTTCGAAAACCCGAATGCCCTGACCAACTTCGTGCAGATGCTGTCCATCCTGGTGATCCCGGCAGCGCTGTGTTTTGCCTTTGGCCGGGTGGTGAATGACCGTCGTCAGGGCCATACCCTGCTGTGGGCGATGTCGCTGATGCTGATCGCCGCCACAACAATCGTGATGTACGCCGAAGTGAGCGGTAACCCGCATCTGTTGTCGCTGGGCGCAGACAGTGCGCAAAACATGGAAGGTAAGGAATCTCGCTTCGGTGTCCTGACGTCGGCCTTTTTCGCCGCCATCACCACCGCCACGTCTTGCGGCGCGGTCAACGCCATGCACGATTCGTTTACTGCGCTGGGTGGCCTGATCCCGATGTGGCTGATACAGATTGGCGAAGTGATCTTCGGCGGCGTAGGTTCCGGTTTCTACGGCATGCTGGTGTTCGTCTTGCTGACGGTATTTATCGCCGGGCTGATGATTGGCCGCACCCCGGAATATCTCGGCAAGAAAATCGAAGCCTGGGAAATGAAGATGGCGGCGCTGGTCATTCTGATTACCCCGGCGCTGGTGCTGCTGGGCACTGCGCTGGCGCTCAGTACCGAAGCCGGTCGCGCCGGCATCCTGAATCCGGGTGCGCACGGCTTTAGCGAAGTGCTGTACGCCTACTCGTCCGCCGCCAATAACAACGGCAGCGCGTTCGGTGGTCTAACCGTCAACACCCCGTTCTACAACCTGACGCTGGGTATCGCCATGCTGTTGGGGCGTTTCTCGTCGCTGATCCCGGTGCTGGCGATCGCCGGTTCGCTGGCGGCGAAAAAACGCCAGCCGGAAACCAAAGGCTCGTTGTCTACCCGCGGCCCGCTGTTCATCGGCCTGCTGATCGCCATCATTGCGCTGATTAGCGCGTTGAACTTTATCCCTGCCCTGGCACTCGGTCCCGTTGCCGAGCATTTACAGTCCAGTCTGGTTCACTGAGCCGGAGAAAGAAGATGATTCGTAAACAGCAAACGCTTTTTGATTCCGCTCTGTTGCGTAATGCACTGGTGGATTCGGTAAAAAAACTCGACCCGCGCATCCAGTGGCGCAACCCGGTGATGTTCGTAGTGTACATCGGCAGCCTGCTGACAACGGGTATCTGGCTGGCTATCGTCAGTGGGCAAACCGACGGCAGCGCCGGGTTCACCGGTGCCGTCGCGCTATGGCTGTGGGTAACGGTTCTATTCGCCAATGTCGCCGAAGCCCTGGCGGAAGGGCGCAGCAAAGCACAGGCAGAAGCCCTGAAAGGCGTGAAAAAAACCAGTTGGGCCAACAAGCTTGCCGCCCCGCATCATGACGCCGCCAGCCAGAAAGTACCGGCCGACAGCCTGCGCAAGGGCGACGTGGTGCGGGTATCCGCCGGCGAGATGATCCCCTGCGACGGCGAGGTGCTGGAAGGCGGCGCTTCGGTGGATGAAAGCGCCATCACCGGTGAATCCGCGCCGGTGATCCGTGAATCCGGCGGCGATTTCGCCTCGGTAACCGGCGGCACCCGCGTGCTGTCCGACTGGCTGGTCATCCAGTGCTCCGTCAACCCCGGCGAAACCTTTATCGACCGCATGATTGCCATGGTGGAGAGCGCCAAACGCCGCAAAACGCCGAACGAGGTGGCGCTGACTATCCTACTGGTGGAACTGACCATCATTTTCCTGCTGGTGGTTGCCACACTGGCGCCGTTTTCCAGCTTCAGTGTAATGACCAACAACAGTGGTTCGGTCATTAGCATCACCGTTTTGGTGGCGCTGCTGGTGTGTCTGATCCCCACCACCATCGGTGGATTGCTATCCGCCATCGGTATCGCCGGTATGAGCCGTATGCTCGGTGCCAACGTTATCGCCACCAGTGGCCGTGCCGTTGAAGCCGCTGGCGACATTGACGTGCTGCTGCTGGACAAAACCGGCACTATCACGCTCGGTAACCGTCAGGCCTCCGCGTTTCTACCAGCACCGGGGATTAGCGAACAGTCGCTGGCCGACGCCGCGCAACTGGCTTCGCTGGCTGACGAAACCCCGGAAGGCCGCAGCATCGTGGTGCTGGCCAAGCAGCGTTTTGGTTTGCGTGAACGCGCATTGCGGGATCTGGACGCCACCTTCGTGCCGTTCTCGGCGCAGACTCGCATGAGCGGCGTCAATATTCAGGGCCGCACTATCCGCAAAGGCGCGGTGGACGCGCTGCGCCGCTACATTGAAGCCAATCAGGGCCAGTTTCCGGCCGAGGTGGAAGACGCCGTCGCCAGCGTCGCGCGTCAGGGCGGCACTCCGCTGGTGGTGGCGGAGGGCAAGCGCGTACTGGGCGTGGTGGCATTGAAGGATATCGTCAAAGGCGGCATCAAGGAACGTTTTGCCGAACTGCGCAACATGGGTATCAAGACCGTCATGATCACCGGCGATAACCCGCTGACCGCCGCCGCCATCGCCGCCGAAGCGGGTGTAGATGATTTTCTGTCGGAAGCCACGCCGGAAGCCAAGCTGGCGCTGATTCGCCAGTATCAGGCGGAAGGCCGCATGGTGGCGATGACCGGCGACGGCACCAACGACGCCCCGGCGCTGGCGCAGGCCGACGTGGCGGTGGCGATGAACTCTGGTACTCAGGCGGCTAAAGAAGCAGGCAACATGGTGGATCTGGATTCCAACCCCACCAAACTTATCGAAGTGGTGCATATCGGCAAACAGATGCTGATGACCCGCGGTTCGCTCACCACCTTTAGTATCGCCAACGATGTGGCCAAGTATTTCGCCATCATTCCGGCCGCGTTCGCTGCAACTTACCCGCAGTTAAACGCGCTGAACGTGATGCACCTGCACTCCCCTGCCTCGGCGATGCTGTCGGCGGTGATCTTCAACGCGCTGATTATCGTGTTCCTGATCCCACTGGCGCTGAAGGGCATCAGCTACAAACCCATGAGTGCCGCCGCGCTCCTGAGTCGCAATTTGTGGATTTACGGGCTGGGCGGTCTGCTGGTGCCGTTCGTCGGCATCAAGCTGATCGATGTGTTCCTCACCATCACCGGACTGGCGTAACCGAAGGTAATCATTATGAATTATATCCGTTCTTCCCTGGTGTTATTGCTGCTGATGACACTGATCACCGGTGTGGGTTATCCGTTACTGGTCACCGTGCTGGGGCAGTCGCTGTTCCCGGCGCAGGCCAACGGTTCCCTGCTCTACCGGCAAGGCAAACCGGTCGGTTCGTCGCTGATTGGGCAAGCCTTCAGCCGTGACGGATACTTCCAGGGTCGCCCGTCCGCCACGTCGGACAGCGCCTATAACACGATGGCGTCCGGCGGCAGCAACCTGGCGGTCAGCAACCCGGCGCTGGACAAGGCCGTCAGCCAAAACGTGACCGCCTGGCACCAACGCCGCGGCGACAGCGCGCCGGTGCCGGTGGAACTGGTCACCGCATCGGCCAGCGGCCTTGATCCGCATATCTCGGTACAAGCGGCACGCTATCAGGCCGGACTGGTCGCCAAAGCCCGCGGTTTGTCGCAGGATCAGGTGGATCAATTAATCAATAGCCATACTGATACGCCAATGCCCGCATTTATCGGTGCGCCGATAGTGAATGTCGTAGAATTGAATATGGCGCTGGATAAGCTTAAACCGCTTCCCTGATTAAGGAACCACTCTGCGAGGAACAGAAATGACTGACGAGGAACAGCGTCGACCCGACCCGGACAGCCTGCTGAGTCAGATTGAGGAACAGCCGCGCGGCAAACTGAAAATCTTCTTCGGCGCCTGCGCCGGCGTCGGCAAGACCTACGCCATGCTGCAGGAAGCGCAGCGTCTGAAGGCTCAGGGGCTGGATGTGCTGGTCGGGGTGGTGGAAACTCACGGGCGCAGCGAAACCGCTGCGCTGGTAGAGGGGCTGCCGCATTTGTCGATGAAAAAAATCAGCCATTATGACCGTCATCATCATGAATTCGATCTGGACGCGGCGCTGGCGCGCTGCCCGGCGCTGATCCTGATCGACGAACTGGCGCACAGCAATATTCGCGGTTCCCGCCATCCTAAACGCTGGCAGGACGTACAAGAGTTGCTGGACGCCGGTATCGATGTGTTTACCACCGTTAACGTGCAGCATCTGGAAAGCCTGAACGACATCGTTGGCGGCGTCACCGGCATTCGGGTGCGGGAAACCGTCCCCGATCCGATTTTTGACGATGCCAATGAAGTGGTGCTGGTAGACCTGCCGCCTGACGACCTGCGCCAGCGTCTCAACGAAGGCAAAGTCTACCTGCCGATGCAGGCGGAACGCGCCATCGAAAACTTCTTTCGCAAAGGCAACCTGCTGGCCCTGCGCGAACTGGCGCTCCGGCGTATGGCCGATCGGGTGGATGATCAAATGCGGGCGATGCGCGCCAGTCAAGGGCGTGAGCGAGTCTGGCATACCCGTGATGCCATCCTGTTGTGCATCGGCCGCGGCGCAGGCAACGAAAAGCTGGTGCGCACCGCCGCTCGTCTGGCCGCACGACTGGGCAGTATCTGGCACGCGATTTACGTCGAGACGCCGCGCCTGCATCGCCTGCCGGAAGGCGAACGGCGGGCGATTCTGCGCGCGCTGAAACTGGCGCAGGATCTGGGGGCGGAGACCGCCACCCTTTCCGATCCATCGGTAGAACGTGCGGTACTGCGCTACGCCCGCGATCATAATCTCGGCAAGATTGTTATTGGCCGTCACACCGAGCAAAAACTCGGCTGGTGGCGCCGCACCCGCTTTGCGGAGAAACTCGGAAAATTAGGGCCAGACCTCGATCTGGTCGTCGTTTCAGTACAAGACGACGCCACGCCGCCACCGCCTAAAACACCGGACGCCCGCGCAATAACCGACAAATGGCGACTACAGTTCTACGGCGGCGGCGTTGCCGTACTACTCTGCATGTTGATTACGCTACTGGCGCTGTGGTCGCCGTTTTCCATGCTGGAACCGGTCAACCTGGTGATGCTTTATCTGCTGGCCGTAGTGATCATCGCGCTGTTTTATGGTCGCTGGCCGTCGGTATTCGCCGCCGTCATCAACGTCGCCAGCTTTGATCTGTTTTTTGTGGTGCCGAAAGGCACCTTCGCCGTTGCCGATGCACAGTATCTGGTCACGTTTGCGGTGATGCTGACCATCGGGATTCTGGTGGGAAATCTGACTGCGGGGGTACGTTATCAGGCGCGCGTCGCCCGCTACCGCGAGCAGCGGGTAAGGCATCTGTACGAAATGTCCAAGGCGCTCAACCGCAGCCTGTCGGTAGAGGATATTGCCAAAGCCAGCCATCATTTTCTGCGTTCAACCTTTCAGGCCAAGATCGCCATTTTGCTGGCCGAACCGGTCTCCTCCCCTATGGCGGAGCTACAACAGGTCGCGCTCGATGAGCCAGAGCAACTGATCGTCGACCGGGCTATCGCCCGCTGGAGTTACGATCACGCCGCCCCCGCCGGGGCCGGTACGTCCACGCTGCCGGGCGTTCCTTATCAATTGTTGCCGCTGGCGACACCACAAACGACGTTCGGCATTATCGCCGTCGAGCCGAGTAACGTGCGCCAGTTGATGATTCCGGAGCAGCAACGCATGTTGGAAACCTTCACCGTCCTGATCACCAACGCGCTGGAACGCCTGCACCTGGTCCATAGCGCCGAAAATGCGCGTCTGGACGCCGAACGCGAGCAACTGCGCAACTCGCTGCTGGCGGCGTTGTCCCATGATTTACGTACTCCACTGACCGTGTTGTTCGGTCAGGCGGAAATTCTGACGCTCAACCTGGCCTCCGAAGGCTCGCCTTATGCGCCGCAGGCCAGCCAGATTCGCCAGCACATTCTCAGTACGACGCGACTGGTCAATAACTTACTGGATATGGCGCGTATCCAGTCCGACGGCTTTAGTCTGCGCAAAGAGTGGCAAACGCTGGAAGAGTTAATCGGCAGCGCATTACGACAGTTGGAAAACTCACTGGCAAGCAATACTATTCAATTACGGCTGCCGCAGGACATGCTGCTGGTGTACTGCGACGCCAGCCTGATCGAACGGGTGTTGATCAACCTGCTGGAAAACGCCATCAAATACGCTGGCGAGCAGGCGACTATTATTGTTTCCGCCAGCCGGGTATCCTCATCGGTTGCCGGTGACCTGCTGGAAGTGCAGGTTCAGGATAACGGCCCCGGCATCCCCGCAGGTCAGGAAAAAATGATTTTTGACAAGTTTGCCCGCGGGCACAAAGAGTCTTCCATTCCCGGCGTTGGGCTGGGATTGGCCATCTGCCGGGCGATTGTAGAGATTCACGGCGGACGAATCTGGGCTACCCACGCGGATGAAGGCGGTGCGGTGTTCCACTTTACTTTGCCGCTGGTTGCGCCACCGGCGCTCGAACCTGAAGAGATGGAGTCCTGACCCTGCTACAGACCAACATTCTGATCGTAGAAGATGAAAAAGAGATCCGGCGTTTTGTCCGTAACGCGCTGGAGGGCGAAGGCTGCCGCGTATTTGAAGCTGAAACGCTGCAACGAGGATTGATAGAAGCGGCGACCCGCAAACCGGATCTCATTATTCTTGATTTGGGTCTGCCCGATGGTGACGGCATTGATTACATCCGCGATCTGCGGCAGTGGAGCGCTATTCCGGTTATCGTGTTGTCCGCCCGTACCGACGAACAGGATAAGATCGACGCGCTGGATGCCGGTGCCGAGGATTATCTTACCAAGCCGTTCGGCATTGGCGAATTGCTGGCGCGGGCACGGGTGGCGCTACGCCGCGTGAGCGCATCGCAGCAGGAAACCCCGCTGATTACCTTTTCAAACGTCACCGTGGATTTGATTAATCGCCAGGTGATACGCAACCAGCAGGAGTTGCATCTGACGCCGATCGAATTCCGGCTCCTGTCCACCCTGCTCGCTAGCCCCGGCAAGGTTCTGACGCAGCGTCAATTGCTCAATCAGGTCTGGGGCCCCAACGCAGTGGAACACAGCCATTATCTGCGTATTTATATGGGGCATTTGCGCCAGAAACTGGAAGACGATCCCGCCCGCCCGCGCCACTTTTTGACTGAAACGGCCATCGGCTACCGCTTTATGCCCTAGGCGCGCACTCGCCTTCACGCCTGACGCTGGCGCCCTGCCCGTGTCAGGCGTAGCATCCTGATTTTTACCCACGAGAAAAATATCAATGAGTAGCTGGTTACTTTACGCCTTGCTGTCGGCGTTATGCGCCGCGCTGGTGGCGCTGTTTGGTAAAATCGGTCTGCAACAGCTGGACGCCAACACCGCCACTGCCGTTCGTGCCGTGATTATGGCGCTGTTTCTGGTCAGCGTCGTGGTAGTACAAGGCAAATCATCGCTGTTCGGTGCCGTGCTTGCCAACCATAAAGCGATGGTGTTTATCGTACTGAGCGGTGTGGCGGGGGCACTGTCCTGGCTGTTTTATTTTATGGCGCTGAAAAACGGCAGCGTCGCGCAGGTGGCGCCCATCGACAAACTTAGCGTGGTGTTTGCCGTTATTCTGGCGGCGCTGCTACTGGGTGAAAAGGTGTCGCTGCTGGCAGGGGTTGGCGTCGCGCTGATTTCCGCCGGCGCGTTGCTGGTGGCGCTGGGGTAGGCGATGGGCAGTAAAAAAGGCGCTGTTTGCACAGCGCCCTGATTAAAGCTGATGAATCATTACTTCGCGTTGCTCAGCACTGCGCTGACGATCTCAACCGCTTCTTTCTCGATTTTTTCGCGATGCTCAGCGCCCAGGAAGCTCTCGCAGTAAATCTTGTAGGCTTCTTCGGTACCAGACGGACGCGCGGCAAACCAGCCGTTGTCGGTCATCACTTTCAGGCCGCCAATCGACGCCCCGTTACCGGGCGCCGCCGTCAGACGAGCGGTGATCGGATCACCCGCCAGCGTGTTGGCCGACACCATTTCCGGCGACAGCTTGGACAATGCGGCTTTCTGCGCATGGGTCGCCGATGCTTGCAAACGGTTGTAACTCGGCGCGCCAAAACGGGTGGCCAGCGCATCATAGTGCTGCTGCGGGTTTTTGCCGGTTACGGCGGTGATTTCCGCGGCCAACAGGCACAGAATGATGCCGTCTTTATCCGTCGACCAGGGTTTGCCGTCAAAACGCAGGAACGACGCGCCGGCGCTCTCTTCGCCGCCGAAGCCCAACGTCCCGTCGAACAGGCCGTCGACAAACCATTTGAACCCCACCGGCACTTCTACCAGCTTGCGGCCAAGATCCGCCACTACGCGATCGATCATCGCGCTGGAGACCAGCGTTTTACCCACCGCGACCGATTCGCTCCATTGCGGGCGGTGGCGGAACAGGTAGTTGATGGCGACCGCCAGATAGTGGTTCGGATTCATCAACCCAGCCGGCGTCACGATGCCGTGGCGGTCATAATCCGGGTCATTGGCGAAGGCCAGATCGAACTTGTCACGCAGCGCCAGCAGGCCCGCCATCGCCGATACCGACGAACAGTCCATACGGATCACACCATCGTGGTCCAGCGTCATGAAACGGAATGTCTGATCGACCGCGTCGTTGACCAGCGTCAGGTCCAGTTGATAGCGCTCGGCAATACGCTGCCAGTAAGCAATGCCGGAACCACCGAGCGGATCCACGCCAAGCTTCAGACCGGCACGCTGGATCGCCACCATGTCCACCACATCGCCCAGCGCCTCGACATACGGCTCAACCAGATCACGCTCGTGCAGGTGACCACTCTGACGCGCTTTATCCAGCGACTGACGCTTCACCTCACGCAGGTTATCCGCCAGCAGCGCGTTGGCGCGTTTCTCGATCACGCTGGTGAGGTTAGTGTCTGCCGGGCCGCCGTTGGGCGGATTGTATTTAATACCGCCGTCTTCCGGTGGGTTATGGGACGGCGTAATCACGATACCGTCCGCCAGCGCTCCGCCCTGACGGTTGTGAACCAGAATCGCGTTCGATACCGCCGGCGTGGGGGTAAAACCGTTATCCTGCTGGATAATCACATCAACGCCGTTTGCCGTCAGCACTTCCAGCACGGAAATAAACGCCGGCTCGGACAACGCGTGCGTATCTTTCCCTACGTAGCATGGACCAGTGATGCCCTGGCGGCTACGCTCTTCGGCAATGGCCTGGGCAATCGCCAAAATATGGGCTTCGTTGAAGCTGTGGCGGGCGGCGCTGCCGCGATGGCCGGAAGTACCGAATTTAACCGACTGGGCCGGATTAGCGACATCCGGGCTCAACACATAATACTGGGACGTCAACTGTGCGACATTAATCAGGTCGCTTTGCCGGGTAGGTTGTCCGGCTCTCGGGTGATTAGCCATTGGCGTTTCTTCCTGACGCAGTGATTTAAATGGTGCCGCAAACTTTCTCAGTCAGTTCCGGCGGGAACTGCATCGCCAGCATGATGTACTCGACCATGCTGCGTTTGCGACCGGTATTGGTATTGGTGATAACCCAGTAAGGCGTGCCTTCAATGTGCCGGGGTTTGGTCTGCGCGCCGTGCAACAGCAGCGTCTGCTCGTCGGCGGCAAAATAGACGCGGGTACGGCCATGCAACGATTCGGTAGCGGCGGCAAACGCTTGCGGCGATAAACGATGCAGGGTAGACAGTACCATCAGAAAACGATTGACCGCTCTGTTCTGCTCGGCATACTCATCCGACAGCAGTAACTCACGCACGGTTCTTACCCGGTCGCGCAGCGGTTGCACAGCAACAGGCTGGACACTTGTCGACGCCGCCGCCGATGGGGCCGTCGCCACCGACGCGGGCTGCGCGCTGCTGAATTTCAACATGCGCCGTAAAATATCCGATGCACTCTCGCCGATATGCTGAGTGTGGCTGGCGATATAACGGTAAAGCTCGTCGTCGACATCAATAGTTTTCATCTTTATCCAGTACTGTTTTATGTCTTTAATCAATCATCAGGAATTATACAGGCTACACGCAACCCGCGAACAGCGGCAGACGGCCCGTGACGGCACATTCAGGATTATCCTGAATGTGCCGTACAAATCCCATACATGAGCGTGGTTTACTTCCCTGCCCTCGTTGACGCCGTCCGACAGAGTTTAGCCTGTGGCGGAGCACCATGGTAAAGTCATGATACCCTAAGCCACTGTCTCTCTGAATGAACTTCACCATGAAATTGAATTATCGCTGGCAAAACGCACAACACCCGCAAAACCGATTACCCGTCATTCTTATTCACGGCCTGTTCGGCAATCTGGACAACCTTGGCGTGCTGGCGCGCGATCTGCAAAAGCATCACGATACCTTGCAGATTGATCTACGCAATCATGGATTATCGCCTCGTTCGCCAGAGATGAATTACGCGGCGATGGCGCAGGATGTACGTGAACTGATCGATGAACTGGCGCTGGAGCGGGTGATCCTGATCGGCCATTCCATGGGAGGAAAGGTGTCGATGGCGCTGACCGAGCAGATCGCCGCACGCATCGACCGTATTGTCGCGATTGATATCGCGCCGGTGGATTATCAGGTTCGTCGTCACGACAAGGTATTCGCTACCGTTCGCGCCGTGAGCGAGGCCGGTGTGGAACAACGTGCGAAAGCGGCGGAAATCATGCGTGACGACCTGCCGGGCGAAGAAGGCGTGGTACAGTTTTTGCTGAAATCATTTCAACAGGGCGAGTGGCGTTTCAACGTGCCGGTGCTGTGGGACCAGTACGAGCATATTGTCGGCTGGAGCGAGGTGCCGGCCTGGTCCGGGCCTATCCTGTTTATCCGCGGCGGCGAGTCGCCTTATCTTGACGACCGCTATCGCGATACGCTGCTACGCCAGTTTCCCGCCGCCAAAGCGCATGTGGTAAGCGGCGCCGGGCACTGGGTCCATGCGGAAAAACCGGAAGCGGTGATGCGCGCCATTCATCGTTTTCTGAATGCTGACCAGGTATTGCCGACATATCCACGGCCAGGCCCGTCATCTCAAGCTACGGTTTAATTGAGTATTGTCCCCCAGTAAACATTGTCGCCACCGTAACGGCTGGGGTATTATGGCCCGCTCAGTATGAGGGACGGCTGTCTGGCCGCTTGCATCGTTAACCACATTTCATCCAAACGCGGCCTGAACGGCTGAACGCAACGGTTACCCACGGTGTTCGCATTCCGGTAATCCAAGCGGCGATTTGGCCGAATTTCTTGCAGTACCATGAGTTATGGCAAAAGAACAAACGGATCGCACCACGCTGGATCTGTTCGCGAACGAGCGTCGCCCGGGTCGCCCGAAAACCAGCCCGCTCTCTCGTGACGAACAATTACGGATCAACAAGCGCAATCAGTTGCGGCGTGACAAAGTGCGGGGGCTGCGTCGTGTCGAGCTGAAAATCAATAGTGAAGCGGTAGACATTCTGAATGCATTGGCTGAACAGAAAAATATCAGCCGCAGTGAGCTGATCGAACAAATACTGCTGGCGCAGTTGGCTGAACAAAAAAACTAAACATGACTGGCGTCGTCCATGACGCCGGTTGTCCTCAATAGCTTAAAACGTTTCCCAGTTATCGTTGCTCTTCTTACCACTACTTGCCGGCAATGCTTTGGCTGCCGGAGCTGATACGGATCTGACCGCTGCCTGACGTTCACGTCTTGGCGACAGGCCCGCCATTTGTTCCTCCGTCAGTCGGAATACCGATACCGCCTCGGTCAACACCATCGCCTGCTCTTCCAGCGAGCGGGTAGCTGCAGAAGCTTCCTGCACCAGCGCGGCGTTTTGCTGAGTGACGCCGTCCATTTCCGTAATCGCCTGCCCCGCCTGAGCGATTCCTTTACTTTGCTCATCCGATGCCGTCGCAATTTCCGACATGATATCAGTGACGTTCGTCACGGCCTTAACGATCTCGCTCATGGTGCTGCCTGCATCGGCCACCAGCGCAGAGCCGTTATCCACGCAACGCACCGACTCGGCAATCAGGTTTTCGATCTCTTTAGCCGCTTGCGCACTACGCTGCGCCAGACTTCTTACTTCACCGGCTACGACGGCGAACCCGCGCCCTTGCTCACCGGCCCGAGCGGCTTCAACCGCTGCGTTCAGCGCCAGAATATTGGTCTGGAAAGCAATACCATTAATTACACTGGTAATCTCGGCAATTTTCTTCGAACTGCCGGAGATTTCCGCCATGGTTTTCACCACATTGTTCACCAGTTCTCCACCTTTACTGGCGGTAGTAGAAGCCTGGCGAGCCAATTGACTGGCATGGCTGGCGTTTTCTGCGTTCTGTTTCACCGTCGAGGTCAGCTGTTCCATACTGGCGGCGCTTTCTTCCAGCGCAGCGGCCTGCGACTCCGTACGGGCTGCAAGGTCGTTGTTGCCGGAGGCAATTTCCGATACCCCCTGATAGATAGAATCGGCACTGGTACGGATCGTACTGACGGTATTCGCAAGACTGGTTTGCATATCACGCAGCAACGGGAACAGCTTGCCCACGCAGTTGTTGCCGAAATCCAGAATCGGTTTTCCCAGATGACCGGAAGCAATAACCAGGAAATGATCCCGCAGCTCGTTGAGCGGGCGCACCAGATAAGCCACCAGATAGCGATCAGTCAGGAACAACATCAACAAACCGGCGATAAGCCCCGCCAGCAAAATGTTTTGCCCAACGCCGGTGATGGTTTCCAGTCGTTCGCCAGCATCGACGAACATCGTTGATCCCGCCTTGTTGAAGTTAGTGAAAGAGACGTTGAACTGCCGGCTAAAGGCGGGCACGACGTCTTTGGCATATTTGTCATACTCATCAAATTTTTTATCCACCGCACGCTGGAACATGGGTTCAACCCCTTGAGTAATCAGGTTGCTCCAGTCGCGTGTCACTGCTTCGACCAATTCGGGCGACATGCCGGCATGATCAATCTTCCTGAAGGCTTCCAGGTTGGATTTCAGTAAATCCAGCGCGGCTTGTGATGATTTTTGCTGTTCGTCCGCTTTCTGGTTATCACCGCTCTGCCGATAGTCAATCGCACGAGCCAGTCGGGTCACCATGCGGAAATACTGGTCGTTGCCGGTATTGACTAAATTCATATTGTTAACCAGCAACGCACTGGTTTTAGACGTCTCATTCATGGTTTTGAACGAGTACATGGTGTAAACCGAAACCGCAATCCATAACGCACAGAAAATGCCAAGTACCCACAGCATCGCTGTGCGAATGGCAATATTTTTTAGGAATTGCATAATTGACTCCATAAATGGGCTATTGATCGAGGAGGTAAGGTTTGTTTTGATTTATGCGATGAGAAAATCTCTCGTTTTGTAAGAAACATTGCTGCACATTTACATTCAATAAAGCACCATGTTCTGTCATCGTCAAAACCACAGGAATATTTAGTTTTTTCTGTTGTTTAAAAGCTAATAAAAATTAGGTAATTAACGGATTACCCATATTTTCAGTTATCTGTGCGAAGATCGTATTTTAAAAAATTAAAAAATCATTAAGGCGATGATCAAAAAATAACCAGTTAATCGTTTCGATACCATTTCCACCCCCGGCGACAGATACACGTTTATCCATCAGACAGTGTCTGTTATCATTAGCGGATCGTGGGTGACGCAAGCACCATACCCTTAAGAATCAAGAGGTTATTTTATCTATGGCTCTCATAGGCATTTTTTTTGGCAGTGACACCGGCAATACCGAAAACATTGCCAAAACTATCCAGCAGCAACTGGGCAGCGACGTCGCCGAACTGCACGACATTGCCAAAAGCAGCAAAGAGGATCTTGAGCGTTTTGACATCCTGTTGCTGGGTATTCCGACCTGGTATTACGGTGAAGCGCAATGTGACTGGGACGATTTCTTCCCGACACTGGAAGAGATTGACTTTGCCGGTAAGCTGGTTGCGCTCTTCGGTTGCGGCGATCAGGAAGATTATGCCGAGTACTTCTGCGACGCCATGGGTACGATCCGCGATATCATCGAACCCCGCGGGGCGACCATTGTGGGTCACTGGCCGACTGAAGGCTACTACTTCGAAGCCTCAAAAGGTCTGGCGGACGACACCCACTTTATCGGCCTGGCCATTGATGAAGATCGCCAGCCTGAACTCACCAGCGAGCGAGTATCCAACTGGGTCAAGCAGATCAGCGAAGAGCTGAATCTGAAAGCATTACTGGCCTGATTCACCTGTGGCTCTGATGCAATGCACTCAGAGCCTATCTATACAGATAGGTAAAACCTATCACAATCAGTGATACATTTTTTTAACTTTTCACGCCGACAAGGTACAATGTCCATCCGGCTAGCCAGATTATGTTTAATGATAAATCCTGGCATACGATTTGTTTCTCATAGATAACCAGCCTGAATACAGCAAGTTAACGAGAATCATATTGTAAAAGTTCCGTGGTTTTCATTTCGATGGCGCGGTTCTATAATTGAGACACGTGACCTTTTTTACGCCGCCCGATGATACTAGGCTAGTAACTTCCCAGATAAAGCAAGTAACAGGACTAAATCCGCATGACTGACAACAACACCGCATTAAAGAAGGCAGGCCTGAAAGTCACACTTCCTCGACTGAAAATTCTGGAAGTCCTTCAGGATCCTCAATGCCACCACGTCAGCGCGGAAGACTTATACAAAAAGCTGATTGATATGGGCGAAGAGATTGGCCTGGCCACCGTTTACCGCGTGCTCAACCAGTTTGACGATGCAGGTATCGTCACCCGCCACAATTTTGAAGGCGGTAAATCTGTTTTCGAACTGACACAGCAACACCATCATGATCATTTGATCTGTCTGGATTGCGGTCGGGTGATTGAATTCAGCGATGAGTCTATCGAAGCGCGCCAGCGTGAGATTTCAGAAAAACACGGCATCAAGCTGACTAACCACAGCCTGTATCTGTACGGCCATTGCAGTAGCGGCGACTGCCGTGAAGACGACAACGCACACGACGAACGTTAAACACGTCGATTGAGCAAAAAATAAAACCGCCGCGGCGGTTTTATTTTTATCTCACATCCTGACCGGACAGCGATTAGCCTGCCCAGCTGTCGCGTAATCCCACCGTCCGGTTAAATACCAGATTGTCGGCGCTGGAATAAACGCGATCGGCGCAAAAATAACCTTCACGCTCAAACTGATACGCTTTCTCGACCTCGGCATTGGCCAGACTGGCTTCCACAACCCCTTGCACAACCTGCAATGAGTCAGGATTAATGGTAGCGAGAAAATCATCCGCCGCCCCCGGGTTCGCGACGCTAAACAGGCGGTCATACAAACGGAACTGAGCCGGCAACGCATGCGCAGCCGATACCCAGTGAATCACCCCTTTAACTTTACGGCCGTCAGCCGGATCCTTACTCAGGGTATCCGTATCACAGCTACAGTAAATCGTGGTAATCACGCCTTGATCATCTTTATCAATGCGTTCAGCTTTAATGACATAAGCATTGCGCAAGCGCACTTCTTTACCCAGTACTAAACGTTTGTACTGCTTGTTGGCTTCTTCGCGGAAATCTGCGCGGTCGATATAAACCTCACGGCTGAATGCTACCTGCCGCGTTCCCATTTCCGGCTTATTGGGATGATTAGGCATGCTGAGCCATTCTTCATGACTTTCCGGCAGGTTTTCGATCACCACTTTCACCGGGTTCAATACGGCCATTGCACGCGGGGCATTTTCGTTCAGGTCATCACGAATACATGACTCCAGCGCCGCCATTTCTACCGTGTTGTCCTGCTTGGTGACGCCAATACGGCGACAGAATTCGCGGATAGAGGCCGCCGTGTAGCCACGACGACGTAAACCGGAGATGGTCGGCATACGCGGGTCATTCCACCCTTCGACGATCTTCTCATTCACCAATTGGTTCAGTTTCCGCTTGGACATCACCGCGTATTCCAGATTCAGGCGGGAGAACTCATACTGACGCGGATGAGCGGGAATGGTAATGTTGTCCAGCACCCAGTCATATAACCGGCGGTTATCCTGAAACTCCAGCGTACACAGCGAGTGTGTAATACCTTCCAGCGCATCGGAAATACAGTGAGTAAAGTCATACATCGGGTAGATGCACCATTTGTTGCCGGTCTGATGATGCTCGGCAAATTTGATGCGATACAACACCGGGTCGCGCATGACGATAAATGGCGATGCCATATCGATTTTAGCGCGTAAACACGCGGCACCCTCGGCAAAACCGCCATTGCGCATTTTCTCAAACAGCGCCAGATTCTCTTCGACGCTGCGATCGCGGTACGGGCTATTTTTGCCCGGCGAGGTCAGCGTACCGCGATATTCGCGGATCTGATCCGGCGTCAGCTCATCGACATAGGCCAGCCCTTTATTGATCAGTTCAACGGCATACATGTGCAACTGATCAAAATAATCCGACGAATAGCGAACATTGCCGCTCCAGGAAAAACCCAGCCACTGAACGTCATGTTTGATGGATTCAACGTACTCGATGTCTTCTTTTACCGGGTTGGTATCATCAAAGCGCAGGTTGCACTTACCGTTGTAATCCTCAGCGATACCGAAGTTCAGGCAGATAGATTTAGCGTGACCGATATGAAGATAACCATTCGGTTCTGGTGGAAAACGCGTCTGGATGTTGTCGTGTTTACCGGTAGCCAGATCTTCATCAATGATCTGACGAATAAAGTTGGTTGGGCGGGCTTCAGCCTCACTCATGCTTGGTTCCTCAAATGCGAAAAAACAACCCATAACCGCTAATGATCCAACAAGCCACGCCGGGAAACAACCGTTTGTTTCATGAAAGTTCAAGATAAAAAAACGGAGCGTACGTCTTGCGCACGCTCCGTTTGTCGATATTGACGGCAATCACGCCGGCCGACTTATTCCTGCGAAACGTCTCGCAACGCCGCCGCGATATTTTCTGCCTGAGTGCCGACTACAATCTGCACGCTTTGTTTGTTGAGACGAATCACCCCTGCCGCCCCCAGCTTACGTGCAGCCGGTTCATCTACCAGAGCGGAGTCCTTCACGCTCAGGCGCAAACGGGTAATACAGGCATCAATCCCGGTCAGATTATCCTTGCCGCCGATAGCCTGCAGATAGCCTCTCGCCACCGACTGACTATTACCTTGAGACGCAGCCGCGTTTTCTGATGAGGCTTGCGCTACAGCGGCTTCGCGTCCCGGCGTCATCAGGTTAAAACGGGTGATGGCAAAGCGGAACACCACATAATAGATGACGAAGAAAGCTGCGCCCTGAAGCAGCAACATATACCAATTCGTCGCCAGCGGGTTACGTGTAGACAGCACCAGGTCCACCAAACCGGCGCTGAAACCAAAACCGGCAATCCAGTGCATGCTGGCGGCGATGAATACCGAAATGCCGGTCAACACGGCATGCAGTACATACAGCACCGGCGCCACAAACATGAAGGAGAATTCCAGCGGTTCGGTAATGCCGGTGAAAAAGGCTGCAAACGCCGCCGCCACCATAATACCCGCCACCCGACTGCGATTTTCAGGACGCGCACAGTGATAAATCGCCAGCGCCGCGCCCGGCAAGCCAAACATCATAATCGGGAAGAAACCCGCCTGATAACGCCCGGTAATACCAGGAATCGCTTTACCGGCATCAATCGCCTGCTGCCCGCTCAGGAAATTAGGAATATCGTTAATGCCGGCCACATCAAACCAGAACACCGAGTTCAGCGCATGATGTAATCCAACAGGAATCAGCAGGCGGTTGAAGAAGGCATAGATACCGGCGCCGACCGACCCCAGTTGCTGAATGTGTTCGCCAAAGGAAACCAGCGCGTTATAAATCACCGGCCAGACGTACATCAGCACAAACGCCACCGCAATCATCAGCACAGACACCAGAATCGGCACCAGACGGCGACCATTGAAAAAAGAGAGTGCTTTAGGTAACTCAACCTGACTGTAGCGGTTATACAGCTCGGCGGAAATCACGCCGACCAGAATACCGATGAACTGGTTTTCAATTTTACCGAATGCCTTCGGCACCTCCGCCAGCGGGATGTGCTGAATCATGGAAACCGCTGCGGGCGAACACAGCGTAGTCAGCACCAGATAACCGACAAAGCCGGACAATGCCGCCGCGCCGTCTTTATCTTTCGACATACCGTAGGCGACGCCGACCGCAAATAACACCGCCATATGCTCGATAATCGCCGCGCCTGACTTGATCAGCAATGCCGCCAGCGCACTTTCACTGCCCCAACCGACGGGATCTATCCAATACCCGACGCCCATCAGGATGGCGGCTGCGGGCAACGTCGCGACCGGCACCATCAGCGCACGGCCTACTTTTTGTAAATAACCGAATATACTCACCTTCCCCTCTCTTTCCCTTACGGGCAATAAAATTGTCTGTCAGCCTTATTACCAAATCACCCGCCAGCCATGTGGGCCTGAGCAGAGTGCCAAAAAAATAATTCGTCACGCAAATTAATAGCGGTAATTATGTGATAATTATCACCACAAAAACACATACAAAAAGTTTATGGCGTAGCATTAATACAACTTATTTCAAGACTAAAAAAAACGAGCTACACTAGCGCCAGATGAATACCAAAGCGTCGTACAGGCATATTACCTGACGCCGAGTCTATCTGATTGCGCTTATACGATGAATAATTGCCTTCGCTAACCGATTTTCTGAGGAGAGCCCCATGAGACTGATCCCATTAACGACCCCGGCCGACGTTGGCAAATGGGCCGCCCGTTATATTGCCGAGCGCATCAATGCGTTTAACCCGACGGCGGAGCGCCCGTTCGTGCTCGGTCTGCCGACCGGCAGCTCGCCGCTGGAGGCCTATAAATCACTGATTGCGCTATACAACGCCGGCCAGGTCAGTTTCAAACATGTCGTTACTTTCAATATGGACGAATACGTCGGCCTGCCGGCGGACCATCCGGAAAGTTACCGGACCTTCATGTACCAGAATTTTTTCAACCACGTTGATATTCCGGAAGGAAACATTAACCTGTTGAACGGCAACGCAGAAGATATCACTGTCGAATGTCAGCGTTATGAAGAAAAAATCAAGTCTTACGGTAAGATTCACCTCTTTATGGGCGGCGTCGGCAATGACGGTCACATCGCTTTTAATGAACCTGCATCCTCTTTGGTATCCCGCACGCGTATCAAAACGTTGACGGAAGAAACACGTATCGCCAATTCCCGTTTCTTTGGCGGCGATGTCGGTCAGGTACCTAAATATGCGCTGACCGTGGGCGTCGGTACGCTGCTGGATGCAGAAGAAGTGATGATTCTGGTCAGCGGCCGCCATAAAGCACTGGCGCTTCAGGCCGCAGTGGAAGGCAACGTGAACCACATGTGGACGATCAGTTGCCTACAGTTGCACGCCAAGGCGCTGATGGTGTGCGACGAACCTTCCACCATGGAATTAAAAGTGAAGACCGTGAAGTATTTCCGCGAGCTGGAAGCTGAAAATCTCAAAAATTTGTAATCGGTGAGCCAGGAGCTTTATAAATGTACGCTTTAACCAACGGTCGTATTTTTACCGGCCACCAGATCCTTGACGGCTATGCCGTCGTCATCGTCGACGGACTGATCGATGCCGTGTGCCCGGTACACGAGCTGCCTGATACGCTACCCCGGCGCGATCTTGCCGGCGCATTATTAGCCCCTGGCTTTATCGACCTGCAATTGAACGGCTGTGGCGGCGTTCAGTTTAACGACGCGCTGAGCAGCCTTTCCGTCAACACGCTGGAAACCATGCAGAAAGCCAACGAAAAATCCGGCTGTACCAGCTTTTTGCCGACGCTCATCACCTCCTCCGATGAATTCATGCGCCGCAGCATCGACGTCATGCGTGCCTGGCTTGCCCAACATCGCCACCAGGCGCTGGGGTTACATCTGGAAGGCCCCTGGCTCAACCCGGCGAAAAAAGGCACCCACGACGCCGCTTTTATCCGCCAGCCGGATGAGCAACTGGTCGCCTATCTGTGTGACAATGCCGATGTGATCAGCAAAATCACGCTGGCGCCGGAAAGGGTGCCCGATAAAGTGATCAAACAATTGAGCGACGCCGGCATTGTGGTCTCCGCCGGCCACTCCCACGCCACCTGGGAACAGGCCAAACAGGGTTTTGCCGCCGGGATCCGCTTTGCCACCCATCTGTTCAATGCCATGCCTCCTATTGTCGGCCGCGAACCGGGTTTGATCGGTGCCGTCTATGATGCGCCGGAAATCTACTGCGGCATCATTGCCGACGGCCACCATGTCAGTTGGGCCAACATCCGCAATAGCAAACGTATCAAAGGCGATAAGCTGGTGCTGGTTACCGACGCCACGGCACCGGCCGGCTCTGATATCGACCAGTTCACATTTGCCGGTAAAACCATATACTACCGCGACGGCATCTGTGTGGATGAGAACGGCACCTTGAGCGGTTCGGCACTCACCATGATCGATGCGGTGCGCAATTGCGTAGAACACGCGGGTATCGCTCTGGATGAAGCACTGAGAATGGCGACGCTCTACCCGGCAATGGCCATCGGCGAAGCACACCGACTGGGAAGCATTGAAACAGGAAAAGTAGCGAACCTGACGGTAATTACCCGCGATTTTGACATCCTCAATACGTTTGTGAACGGTGAAGAAGTCTTTCATAAACACTAAATCGTATTGCCTCGACACGAGTAACGCGTCATGACCACAGGCGGACAAACCCAGATAGGGAACATTGATCTGGTCAAACAACTCAACAGCGCGGTCGTGTACCGCCTGATTGACCAGCAAGGCCCTATCTCCCGAATTCAGATTTCAGAACAGAGCCAGTTAGCTCCCGCCAGCGTCACCAAAATTACTCGCCAGCTGTTGGAACGCGGTTTGATCAAAGAAGTGGACCAACAGGCATCAACCGGCGGGCGTCGCGCTATCTCCATCATTTCAGAAACACGACCATTTCATACCGTAGCGGTGCGACTTGGCCGCTACGACGCGACTCTCGCCTTATACGATCTGCAGGGAAAACGGCTGGAAGAAGAGCACTGTAACCTGCCGGAAAACACGCAGGACTCACTGGAAAACGCATTGTTCAGCGTTATTGAGCAATTCATCGCACGCCATCAGCGCCGAATCCGTGAATTAATCGCCATTTCAGTGGTGTTGCCGGGACTGGTCGACCCCACGGCCGGCGTGGTGCGTTATATGCCGCACATCAGCGTGGATAACTGGCCGCTGGTGGAGAATCTCGAACGACGCTTCAACATCCATAGTTTCGTCGGTCATGATATCCGCAGCCTGGCGCTGGCCGAACATTACTTCGGCGCCACCCGGGATTGCCAGGACTCACTGCTGGTGCGAGTCCATCGCGGCGTGGGCGCCGGCATCCTGGTCAACGGCAAAATTTTCCTCGGCAGCAACAGCAATGTCGGGGAGATAGGTCATATCCAGATTGACCCACTGGGCGACCGCTGCCACTGCGGCAACTTTGGTTGCCTGGAGACGGTAGTATCTAACGGCGCGCTGGAACAGCGGGCACGTCACCTGCTGCAACAGGGATTTCCCAGCAAGCTCACGCCGGATGCCTGCCAGATAGACGCTATCTGCAAAGCCGCGGGAAAAGGCGATCTCCTCGCAAGAGAACTGATCGAAGCGGCTGGGCTGCAACTGGGTAAAGCAATCGCCATTGCCGTCAACCTGTTCAACCCGCAACGAGTGGTGATTGCCGGTGAAATTACCGCGGCCGACAAACTCCTGTTGCCCGCAATTCAGCGCTGCATCAACACGCAGGTGCTCAAAGATTTCCGGCAAAATCTGCCGGTTGTGGTTTCCGGGTTACAGCATTTATCCGCCATCGGGGCTTTCGCCCTGGTAAAACGAGCGATGCTCAACGGCGTATTGCTGCAACGTCTGCTTGAAAATCAGTAGTTTTCGACTTTCTGCTATAAGGCCGGATTATGAAATCGCTAAAAATCCGGCATATTCCCGTCGTCATTGTGAATAAAACACAATAAAACACACCGTAAATTATATATTCACCAGTACAATGGCTTTTTTAATTAAAGGATATTGAATTGATATCCCCTTTTGATGCTAAATCAGTGTTACCGATACGGCGGCGAGTCACCCTCAGTGGTAAAAACACGGCAAGGAAAACCGCTGATTACCGCCATACACTTTGACTGTTTTCACATTGCAATGCGTGAATAAAGGGAGCCTTCTGTATGTGTTCTATTTTTGGTGTGCTTGATCTGAAAACCGACCCGGTTGAACTGCGCAAGAAAGCGCTGGAATTATCCCGTCTGATGCGCCACCGCGGCCCGGACTGGTCCGGCGTTTATGCCAGCGACAAAGCCATTCTGGCGCATGAGCGTTTGTCCATCGTCGATGTCAACACCGGTGCTCAGCCCCTCTATAACCAGGCACATACCCACGTTCTGGCCGTGAACGGTGAAATTTATAACCATCAGGCTCTGCGTCAACAGTACGGCGACCGCTATCAGTTCCAGACCGGCTCGGATTGTGAAGTCATTCTGGCGCTGTATCAGGAAAAAGGCCCGGAATTCCTGGACGATCTGCGCGGTATGTTCGCCTTCGCGTTGTATGACAGTGAAAAAGACGCTTATTTGATCGGTCGTGATCACCTGGGCATTATCCCGCTGTATATGGGTTACGACGAACACGGTAACTTCTATGTTGCCTCTGAAATGAAAGCGCTGGTACCGGTATGCCGCACGATCAAAGAATTCCCGGCCGGTAGTTATCTGTGGAGCAAAGACGGCGAAATTCGCGAGTACTATCACCGCGACTGGTTCGATTACGACAACGTGAAAGATAACGTCACCGATGCCGAAGAACTGCGTGAAGCACTGGAAGAATCGGTGAAAAGCCACCTGATGTCCGATGTACCTTATGGCGTATTGCTGTCCGGCGGGCTGGATTCTTCCGTCATCTCTGCCATCACCAAAAAATTCGCCGCCCGCCGAGTGGAAGATGACGAGCGCAGCGAAGCCTGGTGGCCACAGCTTCACTCGTTCGCCGTTGGCCTGGAAGGCGCGCCTGACCTGAAAGCCGCACGCGATGTTGCAGACCACCTCGGCACCGTGCACCACGAAATCCATTTCACGGTACAAGAAGGTCTGGACGCTATTCGCGACGTGATCTATCACATCGAAACTTACGATGTCACCACCATCCGCGCCTCAACGCCAATGTACCTGATGTCGCGTAAAATCAAGGCGATGGGTATCAAAATGGTTCTGTCGGGCGAAGGTTCCGATGAAGTATTCGGCGGCTATCTCTACTTCCACAAAGCGCCGAACGCGAAAGAATTGCATGAAGAGACCGTGCGTAAACTGCTGGCGTTGCACCAGTACGATTGCGCCCGCGCCAACAAAGCGATGTCGGCCTGGGGTGTTGAAGCGCGCGTACCGTTCCTGGACAAAAAATTCCTGGATGTGGCAATGCGCATCAACCCGAAAGACAAAATGTGCGGCAACGGCAAAATGGAAAAACACATTCTGCGTGAATGCTTCGAATCCTATTTGCCGCACAGTGTGGCCTGGCGCCAGAAAGAGCAGTTCTCCGACGGCGTGGGTTACAGTTGGATCGATACGTTGAAAGAGGTGGCCGCCAAACAGATTTCCGATCAGCAACTGGAAACGGCGCACTTCCGCTTTCCGTACAACACGCCGACCACCAAAGAAGGCTATCTGTACCGCGAAATCTTTGAAGAACTGTTCCCGGTTCCAAGCGCGGCTGAATGCGTCCCTGGCGGCCCGTCCGTCGCTTGTTCGTCCGCTAAAGCGATCGAGTGGGATGAATCTTTCAAAAAGATGGATGACCCATCAGGTCGCGCCGTCGGCGTACATCAGTCCGCCTATCAATAAGCCACTTTATTTTACTGTTTCAAACGGGCCGTTAACGGCCCGTTTTTCTTATGGAATACAGTTAAAAGCCTGCTTTCTGACGTTTTTCTCACCAGACTGTTCATAACCCAAACAAACAGCACGAATACGTCGTTTTTAGGGAAAAAATGTGTTGACGCCAAAAAGCCAACTCAGCATAATGCGCCCCGCAACGCCGATGAAGGTGACGCGGAAAAGATGGCTACGTAGCTCAGCTGGTTAGAGCACAGCACTCATAATGCTGGGGTCACAGGTTCGATTCCCGTCGTAGCCACCATTTTTTCCCTGCGGGAGTGGCGAAATTGGTAGACGCACCAGATTTAGGTTCTGGCGCCGCAAGGTGTGCGAGTTCAAGTCTCGCCTCCCGCACCATTATCTTCATCAGTGTGAAGACCGGAAGCGTCACGTCGGTTTGAAAGATTTCATTGGGGTATCGCCAAGCGGTAAGGCAGCGGGTTTTGATCCCGCCACTCCCAGGTTCGAATCCTGGTACCCCAGCCATATATTGTGAGACACATCATTCGATGTGCGCCTGTTGGGGTATCGCCAAGCGGTAAGGCAGCGGATTCTGATTCCGCCATCCCGAGGTTCGAATCCTCGTACCCCAGCCATTTTCAGTCGTAAAACTTGCAGTTTTCGGCAAGCAGTATTTGGCTACGTAGCTCAGCTGGTTAGAGCACAGCACTCATAATGCTGGGGTCACAGGTTCGATTCCCGTCGTAGCCACCACTTTAAATTGGGGTATCGCCAAGCGGTAAGGCAGCGGATTCTGATTCCGCCATCCCGAGGTTCGAATCCTCGTACCCCAGCCATATAGAAAGCCCGCTTTGCGGGCTTTTCTTTTTTCACTACTTGCCAATTCATGAGTTGTTTATCTAATAACCAATCTGCATCAATAACCGGTGCTAACCTGATGCCAACACCGGATTGGTAATCAATGTGCCACAGAATTGGAAAACAGGTTAATGACAGCAACCCCGGCGATGATTAACGCCATTCCCAGCACGGCCGGCCAGTCCAATCGCTGATCGTAAAAAATCCAGCTTATCGCTGCGATCAGCACAATCCCGACGCCAGACCAAATGGCGTAAATCACGCCGGTCGGCAACACCCGCATGGAAAGGGTCAGGCAGTAAAATGCAATGGCGTAAAACACCACCGTCACCACGCTCGGCAATGGCCGGGTAAAGCTCTCCGATAATTTCAGCGCCGTAGTCGCCACCACTTCCGACACAATCGCCAGACAAAGAAATAAATACGTCATCAGTTTCACTACTCAGAAATAAGGAATTCACCACATGCCGCCAGGATAACACGTGATGTCGATTGTCTCCTGGCAGATGCAGAGATAGCGGTATCAGTGTAACAACATCGCATGAAAGCGGCATGACGGTGAACAAACGATGAAGAAACAGCATAGCAGCTATAGGTTGCCACGCTGTTTATAACCCCAACGCGTAACGCAATGCTTGCTGTTTTAGTTTTCCGGCACGTTGCGCCGCCATCAATGCCAGGTTACGCGCCAGCTCAAGCGGCGGTAAACGGTTACTGAAAGCGCCGTAAAACAGATCCATACCACTTTGCATCAGCAGGTTATCTGGTTTGCGCTGCTGCTGATAACGCTGCAGCACGGCATCGCTATACCAGACATTTCCCTCATCACGCGCCCGAATTATCACGTCAAGCAACGCGGATACATCGCGATATCCCAGATTCACGCCCTGCCCCGCCAGTGGATTAATGGTATGCGCGGCATCGCCAATCAACGCCAGCCCCGGCAACACATATTGCTGCGCATGACGGCGCACCAACGGGAATGCCCCCGCCGCGACGGCATTGACCGCCCCCAACCGTTCAGGGAAGGTTTCAGCGATAGCTTTATTCAGTTGAGGCAGCGACATCGCCTGTAACTGGCGGATACGCGACGGGCTGTCATACCACACCAACGAGCACCAGCCTTCAAACAACGGCAAAAACGCTCGCGGCCCGGACGGCGTAAAGCGCTGCCAGGTCGCATCCTGCTGCGGTCCGGACATTTCGGCGCTAATCAACATGCAAGACTGGCGATATTGCCAGCCAGTGACGCCAATTCCCGCCCACTGACGAATTCTCGAATTAGCGCCATCCGCACCAATCACCAACGACGTCGACAGGCTATCGCCCTGCTCGCTCGTCAACCGCCATTGAGCGTCCTCACGGCGCAAGCGCTGCCATTGCCACGGGCACAGCAACGTCACACCCGACGTTTTCTCCAGCATCTGCCACAGCGCCAACTGCAACACCCGGTTTTCCACCATGAATCCCAGCTCAGATAACCCGAGATCTGCGGCGTCAAAGACCACATGCGCCTTGTCCCATTCCCAGGTTTCGAGACGTCGATAAGGCGCACTACGCATCTGCGCAACCCCTTGCCACGCGCCCAGCCGCTCCAGCAATCTGACCGATGCCTGACCGATCGCCGACACGCGCACATCCGGCGCACTGCCCGCAACAAACGGCGGCGGCGTTTCCTGCTCCAGCACCGCTACCCGAAAACCGTTTTGCGCCAAGCCTAATGCAGCGGCGGCACCAACCATGCCTCCGCCCACAATCACTGCATCATAGTGCATACCTGCCCCACCGTTTCCACGGCGCAAAGTTCAACCAAACATCTGCGCCAGAAAGACAAAAGATGCCGATAGTTTACTGGATTTCACCACCCGTTTTCAGAAAAGCGATGCACATCATCACTCAATGCCGCCTAACGCTTGATCTGGTCACAACGCCGGCAAAAGATTACAATACGCGCCCGTATGTACGCGCCCCACGAAGGATTGCGTGTTTACCCGCACTGAGTAATGGCTGTCGATGACGATGACAAAGAAACTGCATATCAAAACCTGGGGCTGTCAGATGAATGAATACGATTCATCGAAGATAGCCGATCTCCTGGAAAGTACGCACGGTTACCAGCTGACCGACGTCGCTGAAGAAGCCGACCTTCTGCTGCTGAATACCTGTTCGATCCGTGAAAAGGCGCAGGAAAAAGTGTTTCATCAGCTCGGCCGCTGGAAAACGCTCAAAGACGTCAATCCGAATCTGATTATCGGTGTGGGCGGTTGTGTGGCGTCGCAGGAAGGCGAACATATTCGTGATCGCGCCCATTATGTCGACGTGATCTTCGGGCCGCAAACGCTGCATCGTTTGCCGGAAATGATTAATCATGTACAGGGCACCCGTAGCCCTATCGTGGACATCAGCTTCCCGGAAGTGGAAAAATTCGATCGCTTGCCGGAACCGCGCGCCGAAGGTCCGACAGCCTTTGTTTCCATCATGGAAGGCTGCAACAAATACTGTACGTTCTGCGTCGTGCCTTATACCCGCGGCGAAGAAGTCAGCCGCCCGGCGGACGACGTATTGTTTGAAATCGCTCAACTGGCGGCTCAGGGCGTACGCGAAGTCAACCTGCTGGGCCAGAACGTGAACGCTTACCGCGGCGCCACGCATGATGGCGATATTTGCAGCTTTGCCGAATTACTGCGTCTGGTGGCGGCGATCGACGGTATTGACCGTATTCGTTTTATTACCAGCCATCCGATTGAATTCACCGACGACATCATCAGCGTATACGAAGATACGCCGGAGCTGGTGAGTTTCCTGCATCTGCCGGTTCAAAGCGGTTCAGACCGCATTCTGACGATGATGAAACGCCGCCATACCGCACTGGAATACAAGGCGATCATCCGCAAACTGCGCAAGGCACGCCCGGCTATCCAGATCAGCTCCGATTTTATCATCGGCTTCCCAGGCGAAACCCAGGAAGATTTCGAACAAACCATGCAATTAATCGCCGATGTCGATTTCGACATCAGCTTTAGCTTTATCTACTCCCCTCGCCCCGGTACTCCGGCCGCCGACATGGTGGACGATGTGACCGAAGAGGAGAAAAAGCAACGCCTGTACATTCTGCAAGAGCGCATTAATCAGCAGGCCATGCAGTACAGCCGCCGGATGATGGGCACCGTGCAGCGTATTCTGGTTGAAGGCACCTCGCGCAAGAATGTGATGGAGCTGTCCGGCCGCACCGAAAATAACCGTGTGGTGAACTTCGAAGGCACTCCCGACATGATAGGCAAGTTTGTCGACGTAGAAATCGTCGATGTTTACCCGAACTCATTGCGTGGCGTGGTGGTGCTTACTGAAGACCAGATGGATTTACGCGTCAGCGAATCACCGACATCGGTCATCGCCCGGACCCGAAAAGAAGACGAACTCGGCGTCGGGATCTATCAGCCGTAATACGCTGATGATGATTCTCAAACGGGCCGTTAAACGGCCCGCTTTTCTTTTCCGCCCCCTATGTGCGACACGAATCCACCGCCCCGGTTGCTTTTATGCCGAATCTGACTTGCGCCCTGCCGGCTTCACGATAAATAATCAGGGTAATCTCTGCGCCACATCCGGGCAGAAGCCCCTGTCTGTGGCACAGCGTCAGTGATTGCTCATTCTGCTTAAACCCAAGAGGAATAGTTTGAACGTAACGATAAAAGAAATTGCCCTCGAACCCGCGGACAACAAACGCCTGCTCAGTCTGTGCGGCCCGTTTGACGACAACATCAAACAGCTGGAACGCCGTCTCGGCATAGAGATCAATCATCGCGACAATCATTTCAAGCTGGTAGGGAAAGACCTCTGCATCGACGCCGCCGCCGATATTCTGCGCCATCTTTATGTCGATACCGCACCGGTACGCGGCGAGATTCCAGACATTGATCCAGAACAGATTCATCTGGCCATCAAGGAATCCCGGGTATTGGAACAAACCGCCGACAGCGTGCCGGAATACGGCAAGGCGGTGAACATCCGTACCAAACGCGGCGTCATTAAGCCCCGTACGCCCAATCAGGCGCAGTACATCGCCCATATCCTTGATCACGACATCACTTTTGGTATCGGGCCGGCCGGTACCGGGAAAACCTATCTGGCGGTAGCCGCTGCCGTGGATGCACTGGAACGCCAAGAGATTCGCCGCATTCTGCTGACCCGCCCGGCCGTAGAAGCCGGCGAAAAGCTAGGCTTCCTGCCGGGCGACTTGAGTCAAAAAGTGGATCCATATCTGCGCCCGCTCTACGATGCACTGTTTGAAATGTTGGGCTTCGAGCGGGTGGAGAAACTTATCGAGCGCAACGTGATTGAAGTCGCCCCTTTGGCTTATATGCGCGGCCGCACGCTGAACGACGCCTTCATCATTCTGGATGAAAGCCAGAACACCACTATCGAACAGATGAAGATGTTCCTGACCCGTATCGGCTTTAACTCGAAAGCGGTCATCACCGGCGACGTCACCCAGATAGACCTGCCGCGCAATCAAAAATCCGGGTTGCGCCATGCGATTGAAGTGCTGTCAGAGGTTGAGGAGATCAGTTTCAACTTTTTCCACAGTGAAGACGTCGTGCGCCACCCGGTGGTCGCTCGTATTGTGAATGCCTATGAGGCCTGGGAAAACGCCGATCAAAAACGCCGGGACGAACTGGCGGAACAGCGTAAACGTGACGCGCAAGCCGCCGCGCAGGAGCAAAAATGAGCCAGGTCATCCTTGATTTGCAAATCGCCAGTCAACATAGCCTTGGGCTGCCGTCTGAAGCCGACTTCCAGCGCTGGCTGGAAGCGGTACTGCCGCAATTTCAGGAGGTGGCGGAAGTCACCATCAGAGTGGTGGATGAAGAAGAAAGCCACCACCTGAACCTGACTTATCGGGGTAAAGACAAACCGACCAATGTGCTGTCGTTTCCGTTTGAAGCGCCGCCGGAAGTGGAACTGCCGTTACTCGGCGATCTCATTATCTGCCGACAGGTCGTCGAGCAGGAAGCGGTCGAACAAGGGAAAAGTACCGAGGAACATTGGGCGCACATGGTTGTCCATGGCAGTCTGCATCTGTTAGGTTATGATCATATCGAAGACAGTGAAGCCGAAGAAATGGAAGCACTGGAAACGGAAATCATGCAGAGTATGGGTTATGCCGACCCGTATCTGGCAGAAAAAGAAGATATTACGGATAAGCCTTAAATTCGATATTTTAAGGACCAGACGCCAGCGGCGATGTTTAAGCTGATTCACCGCTGGTCATCATTTCTTAACAAGAGTGATATTAACTGACGCCATGAGCGACGACCATTCTCCCAACAGCGATACCCCCAGTCCCAAAAAGGGATTCTTTTCTTTTTTCTCAATCAAATTTTTCACGGTGAATCCAAAGATCACGACGATTTGCTGGCGTTGATCCGCGATTCGGAACAAATTGATCCGGAAATTCGCGACATGCTGGAAGGCGTGATGGATATCGCCGAACAGCGCGTGCGCGACATCATGATCCCGCGTTCGCAAATGATTACTCTCAAACATAACCAGACGCTGGAAGAGTGTCTGGATGTGATCATCGAATCGGCTCATTCCCGCTTTCCCGTCATCAGCGAAGATAAAGACCACATTGAAGGTATCCTGATGGCCAAGGATCTGCTGCCGTTCATGCGCAGCAACTCCGAACCATTCAGCATGGATAAAGTGCTGCGGCCTGCCGTGGTGGTGCCGGAAAGCAAGCGGGTGGATCGCATGCTTAATGAATTCCGCTCTCTGCGCTACCACATGGCTATCGTCATTGACGAATTCGGCGGCGTCTCCGGGCTGGTGACGATTGAAGATATTCTGGAACTGATCGTCGGTGAAATCGAGGACGAGTACGATGACGAAGAAGATCGCGATATTCGTCAACTCAATCGCCAGACCTACACGGTACGCGCACTCACGCCTATCGAGGACTTCAATAAGATTTTCGCCACCCGGTTCAGTGACGAAGAAGTGGATACTATCGGCGGTCTGGTGATGCAATCATTCGGTCACCTGCCGGCACGCGGGGAAACCATCGATATAGACGGTTACCTGTTCAAAGTTGCCATGGCAGACAGCCGCCGTATTATTCAGGTTCATGTCAGAATCCCTGACGACGTTCCGCAACCGCAACTGGAAGACTAATTCATTCATGGCAGTCGCCTCATTATTGCAACGCCAGCAGGTTCGCCTCCTGCTGGCGCTTTTATTCGGTGCCTGCGGCACACTGGCGTTTTCTCCTTATGATTTCTGGCCTGCCGCTATTATTTCCCTGATGGGCCTGCTGAGCCTGACGCTAAATCGTCCGGCGCGTCAGGCCGCCGCCATGGGTTTTAGCTGGGGGTTCGGCCTGTTTGGCACCGGCATTCACTGGGTTTACTACAGCATCGCCGACTTTGGCGGCATGCCCGGTCCGGTCAATATCGGCCTGGTGGTGTTGCTGGCGCTCTACCTGTCGCTCTATCCCATGCTGTTTGCCGGATTGCTTGCGCGTCTGTGGCCGCAAGCCACCGTCTGGCGGTTAGTGCTGGCGCCGCCGGTACTGTGGCAGTTGACCGAATTATTACGCGGTTGGGTGTTGACCGGATTTCCCTGGTTGCAATTCGGCTATAGCCAGCTTGAGGGGCCGCTGAAAGGTATCGCGCCGATCGCAGGGGTCGATACCCTGACCTTCCTGCTGATGATAATCAGCGGCTTGCTGGTGCTGGCTCTGACGCAACGCCGTTGGCAGCCGGCGTTGGCTGCCGCTCTGGTGTTAATGCTGCCATGGCCGTTACGTTTGATCGAATGGTATAAGCTACAACCAGAGCGAGCGGTTAACGTTGCCATGGTGCAAGGTAATATCCCACAGGCGCTAAAATGGGACCCGAACGAGCTGCTCAACACCTTAAAAATCTATTTCGACAACACTCAATCGGTGATGGAAAAAGCACCGCTGGTGATTTGGCCTGAATCGGCCATTCCGGATGTCGAAATCCGCCAGCAGGACTACCTGACGCAACTGGACGCCATCCTGCGCGAACATCACAGCAGCCTGATTACCGGCATCGTCGATGCCCGCCGGGAAAACAATCGCACTGATTTTTATAACAGCATTATTGTTCTGGGCGATCAGCAGCCGTATCGCTACCCCACCGCCAACCGTTACAACAAGCATCACCTGGTGCCGTTTGGCGAATTTGTGCCGCTGGAAACCCTGTTGCGTCCGCTGGCACCGTTTTTTGATCTGCCGATGTCCGCTTTCAGCCGCGGCGACTATCGCCAGCCGCAACTGATCGTCAACGGTTACCGCCTCACCGCCACTATCTGCTACGAAGTGATCCTCGGGCAGCAAGTACGCGACAATTTCCGTGCGGATACCGACATGCTGCTGACTATTTCCAACGATGCCTGGTTCGGCAATTCGATCGGTCCTTGGCAACATTTCCAGATGGCGCGGATGCGTGCGCTGGAGCTGGGCCGACCACTACTGCGCGCCACCAATAACGGCGTAACCGCCGCTATTGCGCCAGACGGCAGTATTAGCGCCAGTCTTCCACAGTTCACCCGCACTGTACTGGAAACCCGCGTCACGCCGACGACCGGTCTCACACCTTATGCCCGCTTCGGCTCCTGGCCGCTATGGTTGCTGGAAACCGTGCTCGGCTTCGCGGCGCTGGCGTCTCGTTTCCGATCGCGCTGATGACTCTCTTCACCTTCCATCACCAGAAACAAGACCTGTTCAGACAGGTCTTGTTTCATTTTTTGGCACACTCCTTGCTAATACTGATATGAAACGTCTTGCGTTGCACGTTTGCAGCCATCGCCACTCTGATACGGCACAACATCAGGGCATGGCTTGCACCAAATTAGTGCCATAAGTTTTTTATTGCAGTAGTTTGGTGCGGGGCACCTCGCAAAAAACAAACATTTTCGTTTCAATATGTTTACAATCCGCTATTTTTAAACATGACAGCGTTTTATTCGCTCTTTAGCGGTGCACAACAATATATACCCAAAATAATTCGAGTTGCAGGACAAAACGCGTTGCGTTTTGAACAACGCAAAGCGTTGGCCCTTCAGGGCAAGACTCATTATGAGTCTTGTAACGCGGCAACCGAGTGAATCCCCAGGAGCTTACTCAAGTAAGCGACTGGGGTGAGCAAGGGCAGCCAACGCACCTGCAACTTGAAGTATGACGGGTATAGCCCGAGTCACAACGGGACGCATCACCCATGATAGGCATCGATCACAACAGCAAAGGAGTTAGAACATGCAATTGCGTAAACTGGCACTGTCATTACTGTTGATTTCGGCAACCGGCAGTCTGGCCCATGCAGAAGAACTAACGGGCACCCTCAAAAAAGTAAAAGACAATGGTGTTATCGTTATCGGTCATCGTGAATCGTCAGTGCCATTCTCCTACTACGACAACCAGCAGAAAGTAGTAGGTTACTCTCAGGCATACTCCGACAAGATTGTTGAGGCCGTCAGAAAAAAACTTGATGCGCCGAACCTGCAGGTAAAATTAATTCCCATTACCTCACAAAACCGTATCCCGTTGCTGCAAAACGGCACCTATGACCTGGAGTGCGGCTCAACCACCAACAATCTGGAACGCCAGCAGCAGGTCGCTTTCTCCGATACCATTTTTATCATCGGCACTCGACTGCTGACCAAAAAAGACTCTGGCCTTAAAGATTTCAGCGAACTGGCAGGCAAAGCCGTCGTCGTGACCTCCGGTACGACGTCTGAAGTGTTGCTGAACAAGATGAATGAAGAGAAAAAACTCAACCTGCGCATCATCAGCGCCAAAGACCACGGTGATTCGTTCCGTACGTTGGAAAGCGGTCGCGCAGTCGCCTTCATGATGGATGACGCCTTGCTGGCCGGCGAGCGCGCCAAAGCCAAAACGCCGGATGAGTGGGTTATCACCGGCACCCCGCAATCCCGCGAGGCCTATGGCTGTATGTTGCGTAAAGACGATCCGCAATTCAAACAACTGGTTGATGCGACCATAAGCCAGCTTCAGACCTCCGGCGAAGCCGAAAAATGGTTCGATACCTGGTTCAAACAACCGATTCCGCCGAAAAACCTGAATATGAACTTCGAGCTGTCTGATGACATGAAAGCCTTATTCAAAGCGCCGAACGATAAGGCGCTTTAACCGAATTAATAATGACAATAAAGGGCAGTAATTCTGCCTTCCGATTGCTGATTCGTGGCAAGACAGACAGGTGCAGGGTGGCCGTTCCCCATCCTGCAAATCCATGAGCCACTCATCAATCTTCGGGGTAGCGTTCGCTACCCCTTTTTTACCGGAGTTCGTTATGTCAATAGATTGGAACTGGGGTATATTCCTGCAACCAGCCCCGTTCGGAAATACGACCTATCTGGGGTGGATTATTTCCGGCCTGCAGGTCACCGTGTCACTGTCCTTGTGTGCCTGGATCATCGCCTTCCTGCTGGGTTCACTGCTGGGTATTCTACGCACCGTTCCCCATCGCCTGTTGTCTGGCATCGGCACCTGCTATGTGGAAATGTTCCGTAATGTACCGTTAATTGTTCAGTTCTTTAGCTGGTATTTGGTGATACCGGAACTTCTGCCGGCCAAAATAGGTATGTGGTTTAAAGCGGAACTGGACCCGAATATTCAATTTTTTCTGTCGTCCATGTTTTGTCTGGGCATGTTCACCGCCGCACGCGTCTGCGAACAGGTTCGCGCTGGCATTCAGTCGCTGCCGCGCGGCCAGAAAGCGGCGGGTCTGGCGATTGGTCTGACGCTTCCTCAAACTTACCGTTATGTTCTGCTGCCCAACGCCTATCGGGTCATTGTGCCGCCGTTGACCTCTGAAATGCTCAATCTGGTGAAAAACTCCGCGATCGCCTCCACCATCGGCCTGATGGACATGGCGGCGCAAGCCGGCAAACTGCTGGATTACTCTGCCCATGCCTACGAGTCTTTCAGCGCGATAACGCTGGCTTATGTGGGTATCAACGCCATCATCATGCTGTTGATGCAGATAGTAGAGCGAAAAACTCGCCTGCCGGGCAACCTGGGGAGCAAATAAATGTATAACTTTGACTGGAGTTCGATTCCGCCCAGCCTGCCTTATCTGATTAAAGGCATGGGTGTGACGCTGGAGATCACCCTGACGGCCGTGGTGGTGGGTATTGTCTGGGGAACCGTACTGGCCGTCATGCGCCTGTCGCCCATCAAGCCCATCAGTTGGTTTGCCAAACTGTACGTCAACCTGTTCCGCTCTGTGCCGCTGGTCATGGTGCTGCTGTGGTTCTACCTGATCGTCCCAAGTTTATTACAAAATGTGCTTGGCCTTTCTCCGAAAAGCGATATTCGGTTGGTATCCGCTATGGTAGCCTTTTCGCTGTTTGAAGCGGCCTATTATTCCGAGATTATTCGCGCAGGCATTCAGAGTATTTCCCGTGGGCAAGCCTCTGCCGCACTGGCGCTGGGGATGACCCACTGGCAATCCATGCAACTGGTGATTCTGCCTCAGGCATTCCGCGCTATGGTCCCCTTGCTGCTGACTCAGGGGATTGTATTGTTTCAGGATACCTCGCTGGTGTACGTGCTCAGTCTGGCGGACTTTTTCCGTACCGCATCCACCATTGGCGAACGCGACGGTACCCAGGTAGAAATGATCCTGTTCGCCGGATTTGTGTATTTTGTTATCAGCCTCTCGGCATCGATGCTGGTCAATTATTTGAAGAGAAGGACGGTTTGATGATTTTCCTGAAAAATGTTTCTAAATGGTATGGTCAATTTCAGGTGCTGACCGACTGCTCCACTGAAGTAAAAAAAGGTGAAGTCGTTGTGGTATGCGGACCTTCCGGCTCCGGAAAATCGACCTTAATCAAAACCGTTAACGGCCTGGAACCTATCCAGCAAGGCCAGATCGAAGTTAACGGCATCATTGTTAATGATAAGCGTACCAATCTGGCGCAACTGCGTTCCAAAGTGGGTATGGTGTTCCAGCATTTTGAACTCTTCCCTCACCTGTCGATTGTCGACAACCTGACGCTGGCGCAGGTCAAGGTGCTCAAGCGCGACAAAGAAGCCGCCCGTGAAAAGGGATTGAAACTGCTAAAGCGCGTTGGTCTGTCCGCTCATGCCAACAAATTCCCCGGGCAGTTATCCGGCGGCCAGCAACAGCGTGTGGCGATCGCCCGTGCGTTGTGCATGGACCCGGTGGCGATGCTGTTTGACGAGCCGACCTCGGCGCTCGACCCGGAAATGATCAACGAAGTACTGGACGTAATGGTGGAGCTGGCGCAGGAAGGCATGACCATGATGGTGGTGACCCACGAGATGGGATTCGCCCGCAAAGTGGCGCACCGCGTCATCTTCATGGATGAAGGCAAAATCATTGAAGACACCCGCAAAGAGGATTTCTTCGGTAATCCACGCTCCGATCGCGCCAAAGATTTTCTGGCAAAAATTCTGCATTAATCGACACGATCCTGCCTTATCGCAAGGGTGCCCCGGCACCCTTGTTTTATCTACCCGTCAGATCAGGGCGAGAACGGCTGCCGATGGAACTGGTCATGGCTGCATTTCGGACATAGCGGCAGCACTTCCGGCGTATAGAAGGCAATATGATGGTGGCACTGTTCGCACACCAGATTACCGAGTCCTACCACCTCACCGCTGTGATACACGCCATGGTGGCTAACGTCCTTAAAGACTTCGCGCCACTCCAGTTGCGTTTTGTCGGTAATATCCGCCAGGTTCTGCCATAGGCTTTCGCGGATCACTCGCATAAATACGCTATCGGAAAAGGCATCCGGCCCCTCATAGCTGAGGGAGAATGCCTGCAGATCGCGCTGAAGCGCCAGTATTACCTGTTCAATCTCCTTTTGTGTCAGTTCATTGGTTTCCTGCAACTGACGTCGGGCATCCGACATCAACTTATCTATGTCTCGCTCACCACGGCTTAACCACTCAGTGACGGCGGACATCAGTTCCCGATAATACTGGACCACTTTGCTCATCGTGACTCCTTAGCGTGAAAATGCTTATCGACGGGCCTGCATAGCCTAGTGTAGATGATTTTCGCAGCACTACCGGGAGCCGCTTCCCAATACCTTACCTTACATCACCGTCCTGCTCTGTTCTTCGCTACCGATACCGCATAAATCAGCCGCCGAGCGCCTCAAGCGGTTGTTGAGCCAGTCGCTTATCAGCTATGCTATGCGGATCTTTTGAAATGAAACAGAACATGCTACCGAAGTAGCAATTTTCACTAAGGACCACTGGCAGCCATGCAAGAGCAATACCGCCCAGAAGATATCGAAGCGCACGTCCAGCTTCACTGGCAAGAAAAACAGACTTTCAAAGTGACCGAAGAACCCGGCAAGGAAAAATACTACTGCCTTTCCATGCTGCCTTATCCTTCTGGCCGTCTACACATGGGTCATGTCCGCAACTACACCATCGGTGACGTGATCTCCCGCTACCAGCGCATGTTGGGCAAAAACGTGCTGCAGCCGATCGGCTGGGACGCTTTCGGCCTGCCGGCGGAAGGCGCGGCGGTGAAAAACAATACCGCACCGGCGCCCTGGACTTACGCCAATATCGAATACATGAAAAACCAGCTGAAATTGCTGGGTTTCGGCTACGATTGGGATCGCGAAGTCGCGACCTGCAAACCGGATTACTATCGCTGGGAACAGTGGTTTTTCACCAAGCTGTACGAAAAAGGTCTGGTTTACAAAAAAACCTCGGCGGTTAACTGGTGCCCGAACGATCAGACCGTGCTGGCTAACGAACAGGTGATCGACGGTTGCTGCTGGCGCTGCGATACCAAAGTGGAACGCAAGGAAATTCCGCAGTGGTTCATCAAAATCACCGCCTATGCCGATGAACTGCTCAATGATCTTGATACGCTGGAAAGCTGGCCGGAACAGGTCAAAACCATGCAACGTAACTGGATCGGCCGCTCCGAAGGGGTGGAAATCACCTTCCGTATCGCCGACGCCGACGATACGCTGACCGTTTACACTACCCGCCCGGATACCTTCATGGGCGTGACTTACGTCGCGGTGGCAGCCGGTCACCCGCTGGCGCAGAAAGCGGCGGAAAACAACCCAGCGTTGCAAGACTTTATCGTCGAATGCCGCAACACCAAAGTGGCGGAAGCCGACATGGCGACCATGGAGAAAAAAGGCGTCGCCACCGGCCTGTTCGCCATCCACCCGCTGACCGGCGAAAACGTGCCGGTATGGGCGGCCAACTTTGTGCTGATGGAATACGGCACCGGTGCGGTGATGGCTGTACCGGGCCACGACCAGCGCGACTGGGAGTTTGCCCACAAATATAACCTGCCGGTAAAACCGGTTATTCTGTTGGCAGACGGTAGCGAACCGGATCTGTCCGCTCAGGCGCAAACGGAAAAAGGCTGCCTGTTTAACTCCGGCGAATTCGACGGCTTGAATTTCGATGCCGCGTTCAACGCCATTGCCGACAAACTGGTGTCACAAGGCGTCGGTCAACGCAAAGTGAATTACCGCCTGCGCGACTGGGGTGTATCCCGCCAGCGTTACTGGGGAGCACCAATCCCGATGGCAACGCTGGAAGACGGCACCGTTGTTCCGATGCCGGAAGATCAGTTGCCGGTGGTTCTGCCGGAAGACGTAGTGATGGATGGCATCACCAGTCCGATCAAAGCCGATCCTGAGTGGGCTAAAACCACAATCAACGGCCAGCCGGCGCTGCGTGAGACCGATACCTTCGATACTTTTATGGAGTCGTCCTGGTACTACGCGCGTTATACCTGTCCGCAGTACGATCAGGGCATGCTCGATCCAGCCGCCGCCAACTACTGGCTACCGGTCGATCAGTATGTCGGCGGCATCGAACATGCCATCCTGCACCTGATGTACTTCCGCTTCTTCCACAAACTGATGCGTGACGCCGGTTTGGTGAACTCTAACGAGCCGGCCAAACGCCTGTTGTGTCAGGGGATGGTGCTGGCCGATGCCTTCTATCATCTCGGCAATAACGGCGAGCGTATCTGGGTATCACCAAGCGACGTGACGCTGGAACGCGATGACAAGGGCCGCATTACCAAAGCGTTTGACAACGAAGGTCGCGAGCTGGTGTATGCCGGCATGAGCAAGATGTCGAAATCGAAAAACAACGGTATCGACCCACAAGTGATGGTAGAACGCTATGGTGCCGACACCGTCCGTCTGTTCATGATGTTTGCGTCTCCGGCGGAAATGACGCTGGAATGGCAGGAATCCGGCGTGGAAGGTGCTAACCGCTTCCTGAAACGCGTGTGGAAACAGGTTCATGACCACACAGGAAAAGGCGCTACCCAGCCACTGGACACCGCAGCCCTGACGGAAGACCAGAAAGCGCTGCGTCGTGATCTGCATAAAACCATCGCCAAAGTTACTGACGATATCGGTCGTCGCCAGACCTTCAATACCGCTATCGCGGCTATCATGGAGTTGATGAATAAACTGGCGAAAGCACCGCAAGACGCTGAACAGGATCGTGCGTTGACGCAAGAAACGTTGCTGGCCGTGGTACGGATGCTCTACCCATTCACTCCACATGTCTGCTTTGTGTTGTGGAATGAGCTCAAAGGCGAAGGCGATATCGATCAGGCGCCGTGGCCGGTAGCTGATGAGCAGGCGATGGTGGAAGACTCGCGTCTGGTGGTGGTGCAAGTCAACGGTAAAGTCCGCGGCAAGATTACCGTAGCGGCTGATGCCACCGAGCAGCAGGTTCGTGAACGTGCGGCACAGGAACCGCTGGTAGCAAAATATCTGGATGGCGTGACCGTCCGCAAGGTGATTTTCGTTCCGGGCAAACTGCTTAACCTGGTTGTGGGTTAAGGCAAGGAGGTACTGTGCGACACCCGTTTTTAACGCTGGTGCTGGGGCTGGTGGTCTTAATGACCGCCGGCTGCGGCTTTCATATGCGCGGCACCACCCAAATACCGGCGCAATTGCATAATCTGATTCTGGATAGCGGCGATCCCTATGGTCCTATGACCAGAGCTATCCGCGAGCAGTTGCGGCTAAACAACGTTAGTATTGTGGAGAACAGCACCCGCAAGGATTTGCCATCGCTGCGCTTTATGGGAGACCGCCTCACCCGTAACACCGTCTCTATTTTCCAGGACGGTAAAGCGGCGGAATATCAGCTGGTATTAGAAGTGAAAACCCAGGTCCTGATCCCTGGGGATGATATTTATCCACTGAACGTGACGATTTTCCGTTCCTTCTTTGATAACCCGCTCACGGCGTTGGCTAAAGAGGCCGAACAGGACATTATCCTGCAGGAAATGCGTCAACAGGCAGCCCAGCAGTTGGTACGTAAGCTGTTAACCATCAAAGCCAGCCAGAACACGAAGAGCGATCAGAAAGCGACCGCCACCCCTGTGACACCGGCAAATCCATGATTCGGCTCTATCCTGAACAACTGACCGCGCAGCTCCACGAGGGGCTGCGCGGCTGTTATCTGTTGTTTGGCAATGAACCGTTATTGCTGCAGGAAAGTCAGGATCACATCCGCACTATCGCCCGTCAGCAGGATTTTCTGGAGCATTTTAGTTTCACGCTGGATAACAACACCGACTGGGAAGCGATTTTTTCTACTTGCCAGGCGCTCAGTCTGTTCGCCTCTCGCCAGACGTTGTTGCTGATTCTGCCGGACGCCGGCCCCGGCGCTCCCGCCACTGAGCAGTTGGTTAAACTCGCCACGTTACTGCACTCTGATATTTTGTTGATAGTCAGAGGCAACAAACTGACCAAAGCGCAGGAAAACAGCGCCTGGTTCAAGGCGCTGTCGCAACATGGCGTGTACGTTCCCTGCATGACGCCAGAACAGGAACAACTTCCCCGTTGGGTGGCACAGCGCGCTAAAAGCATGAAGCTGGAACTGGATGAGGCGTCCAGCCAGTTAATTTGCTATTGCTATGAAGGCAATATGCTGGCATTAGTGCAGGCGCTGGAGCGACTATCCTTGCTATATCCAGACGGCAAACTGACGCTGCCGCGAGTCGAACAGGCCGTCAACGATGCCGCTCACTTTACGCCGTACCATTGGCTGGATGCGTTGCTCAGCGGCAAAAGTAAACGAGCCTGGCACATCCTGCAGCAATTACGTCTGGAAGACTGCGAACCCGTCATTCTGCTGCGCACCGTACAGCGCGAATTGCTGTTGTTGCTACAGTTAAAACGGCGCATGGCAACCACGCCGCTGCGTACGCTGCTGGATCAGCATAAGATTTGGCAAAATCGTCGGCCATTACTGACGCAAGCATTACAGCGCCTGTCTGCGGTGCAATTGCAACAGGCGATTACCCTGCTGAGCCGACTGGAAATCACCCTGAAACAGAATTATGGGCAGCCCATCTGGGCCGAACTGGAAACGTTGTCGATGATTCTGTGCGGCAAAGCATTGCCCGATAGCCTGCTCGAGGTATAGCGATTTGTCGACATCGTCACTCATTTCCCCTCTTATCGCCTATTTTGGCGGTACGTTCGACCCGATTCATTACGGGCATCTCCGTCCTGCCGCCGCGCTGGCGCAGGAAATCGGCCTTCAGCATGTCATATTGTTGCCCAATAACGTACCGCCGCATCGTGAACAACCGGAAGCCAGCGCTGACCAGCGCCAGGCCATGGCTGAATTGGCGGTACATGATAACCCGTTGTTTCAGGTGGACGACCGAGAATTGCAACGTGCCACACCGTCTTACGCCATTGACACGCTGGAAGCGTTACGTGCAGAAAAAGGCGCCGACACACCACTGGCCTTTATTATCGGCCAGGACTCACTACTGACATTGCATCGCTGGCATCGCTGGCAGGAAATACTGGATTATTGTCATCTGCTGGTATGCGATCGTCCCGGCTATCGCCGGCAATTAGATACTGCCGAGCTGGAGAGTTGGCTGGCTGCGCATCACACCCATGAGGCGGATCGATTGCACAGCCAAAGTCACGGATTGATTTATCTCGCTCATACGCCGCTGCTATCTATTTCAGCCACCGAAATTCGCCATCGTCGGCAGCAGGGGAGCGACTGTCATGACCTGCTCCCCGACAGCGTGCTGAAGTATATTGACACACACGGGCTCTATCGATAGCCACGCGTCGATACCACTCATTATAAGGCCGTGATATACTCCGCCGCTGGTTTCAGCCGCGGGAAACTATCCTGCCGCCGTCCCTTATTATCTATTATCGCGGCGGCCCGGCTACTATCACCGACGCCATCGTGCCAGCTCAGCTGGCGGATTAACCACTTATCGAAGGGGGAACCTTTGCAAGGCCAAGCACTCCAAGATTTCGTTATTGATAAACTCGACGATTTGAAAGGTCAGGATATCGTGACGCTCGATGTAAAAGGGAAATCCAGTATCACTGACTGCATGATTATTTGTACCGGCACCTCCAGCCGCCATGTCAGCTCTATCGCCGATCACGTTGTACAGGAATCCCGCGCCGCCGGACTGATGCCGTTAGGTGTCGAAGGGGAAAACGACGCCGACTGGGTCGTGGTCGACCTTGGTGATGTTATCGTCCATGTGATGCAGGAAGAGAGCCGTCACCTGTACGAACTGGAAAAGCTCTGGGGCTGATATGAAGCTGCAACTGGTCGCCGTCGGCACCAAAATGCCCGACTGGGTGCAGACAGGTTTTACCGATTACCTTCGCAGATTTCCCAAAGATATGCCGTTTGAACTGGTAGAAATTCCGGCTGGCAAACGCGGTAAAAATGCGGATATCAAGCGGATTCTGGAACGGGAAGGTGAACTGATGCTGGCTGCCGTAGGTAAAGGCAACCGCATCGTGACGCTGGATATCCCCGGCTCACGCTGGGAAACGCCGCAACTGGCGCAACAACTGGAACGCTGGAAACAAGACGGGCGCGATGTCAGCCTGCTGATCGGCGGTCCTGAAGGATTAGCGCCGCAATGCAAAGCAGCGGCGGAACAAAGCTGGTCTTTGTCACCGCTGACGCTGCCGCATCCGCTGGTGCGGGTACTGGTCGCAGAAAGTCTGTACCGGGCCTGGAGCATTACCACCAATCATCCTTACCATCGGGAGTAAGGCGAACGATGAACCCTGTGAAGTAGCAATCGCTGGATGAATATAGAACGTAAACCCTTTCGTGACTATACGGCTGAGGCAGCCCTGTTCGTACGCCGGGCGCTGGTCGCGTTTCTGGGCATTTTGCTGCTGAGCGGTATTCTGGTCGCCAATCTATACCATCTGCAGGTTTTACGTTTTGACGATTATCGTACCCGCTCGAATGAAAACCGTATCAAACTGGTCCCGATAGCGCCCAGCCGCGGCATCATCTATGACCGTAACGGCACCCCGCTGGCGCTCAATCGTACTATTTACCAGTTGGAGCTGATCCCCGAAAAAGTCAACAACCTGGAAGAGACGTTACAGGCGCTAAAGTCGATCATTGATCTGACTGATGAAGACATCGAGAACTTCAGAAAAGAGCGGAAGCGCTCGCGTCGCTTTACGTCGATTCCCGTTAAAACCGGGTTGAGCGAAGTACAGGTAGCGAGTTTCGCCGTCAACCAGTACCGTTTTCCCGGCATAGAAGTCAAAGGCTACCAACGCCGCTATTACCCGTATGGTTCAGCACTGACTCATGCCATCGGCTACGTTTCCAAAATCAACGATAAAGATTTGGAACGATTAGATCAGGAAGACAAACTGGCCGACTACGCAGCAACCCACGATATCGGCAAACTCGGTATTGAGCGTTACTACGAAGATGTGCTGCACGGCAAACCGGGCTACGAGGAAGTGGAAGTGAATAACCGCGGCCGCGTTATCCGTCAGTTGCACGAACAGCCGCCGCAGGCCGGTAAGGATATCACCCTGACGCTGGATCTCAATCTCCAGCTTTATATTGAAAAGTTGCTGGAAGGCAGCCGTGCCGCCGTGGTAGTCACCGACCCGAAAGACGCCTCTATTCTGGCAATGGTCTCGACCCCTAGCTATGACCCGAATCTGTTTGTAGACGGCATACCCAGTAAAACGTATGACGCGTTGTTGAAAGACCCGAACCGCCCATTGATCAACCGCGCCACACAAGGGGTTTACCCCCCGGCGTCTACCGTCAAACCTTATATTGCGGTTTCTGCGCTGAGCGCCAATGTCATTACCCCGTATACGTCACTGTTTGACCCCGGCTGGTGGCAACTGCCCGGTTCGGAAAAACGGTTTCGTGACTGGAAAAAATGGGGGCATGGCCGCCTGAATTTGACCAAATCCCTTGAAGAATCGGCAGATACCTTCTTCTATCAGGTTGCTTATGACATGGGGATTGACCGCCTGTCGGAGTGGATGACCAAATTTGGTTACGGGCAACGCACAGGGATCGACTTGTCCGATAAAGAAGAAAGCCCGGGCATCATGCCGACGCGCGAATGGAAAATGAAGCGCTATAAAAAACCGTGGTATCAAGGGGATACGATTCCGGTCGGTATCGGCCAGGGTTACTGGACCGCCACGCCGGTTCAAATGTTGAAGGCGCTGACGACGCTGATCAATGACGGTCAGGTGAAAACGCCGCATTTGCTCAGCAGTACGCAGGAAAACAATACTCAGATACCGTACCGACAGCAGCAGCACCAGCAAATCGGTGATATTCGCTCCGGTTATTGGGAGATCGTTAAAGACGGTATGTACGGTGTTGCTAACCGCCAGAACGGTACCGCACATAAATTCTTTGCCGATGCGCCGTATAAAATTGCAGCGAAATCAGGGACGGCACAGGTATTCGGCCTGAAGGAGAACGAAACCTATAACGCCAACCGGATCGCCGAGCGGCTGCGTGACCATAAACTGATGGTTGCCTTCGCGCCTTACGGCAATCCGAAAGTCGCTATGTCCATCATTCTGGAAAACGGCGGCGCTGGGCCAGCCGTCGGGACCATTGTGCGTCAGATCCTCGACCACATCATGCTGGGCGACAACAATACCAACCTGCCGGATGCGCCGCCGTCGCCGCCGGGCAGTGAAACCGAGTAAAGACACCATGACAGACAGTCAACAAAAAGGCTCAATCTGGACCAAAATGCACATTGACCTGCCTTTCCTTCTGTGTGTAATGGCGCTACTGGGCTATAGCCTGTTCGTCATGTGGAGCGCCAGCGGTCAGGACATGGGTATGATGGAGCGAAAAGCGGCCCAATGCGTGCTGGGATTGATCGTGATGATCGGCATGGCGCAGATTCCGCCGCGCGTTTATGAGGGCTGGGCGCCGTATCTGTACATTTTCTGCTTTATTTTACTGGTTATGGTGGACGTATTCGGCCAAATCAGTAAAGGCGCACAGCGCTGGCTCGATCTCGGTTTCGTGCGTTTCCAACCATCGGAAATCGCCAAAATCGCCATACCGTTGATGGTGGCTCGCTATATCAATCGCGATATGTGTCCGCCGTCGTTAAAAAATACCGGCATTGCGCTGGCGTTAACTTTCGCACCAACCTTGCTGGTCGCCGCCCAGCCTGACCTGGGTACCGCCATCCTGATTTGCGCATCCGGGTTGTTCGTGCTGTTTCTCGCCGGTATGAGCTGGCGGTTGATTGCCGTCGCCGCCGTTTTGTTGGCCGCGTTCATTCCCGTGCTATGGTTTTTCCTGATGCATGATTATCAACGCGACAGGGTCATGATGCTGCTGGATCCGGAAACCGATCCCCTCGGCGCCGGTTACCATATTATTCAGTCGAAAATCGCGATTGGCTCCGGTGGGTTGACCGGCAAAGGCTGGCTACAGGGTACTCAGTCTCAGTTGGAATTCCTGCCGGAACGTCATACCGACTTCATTTTCGCGGTACTGGCGGAAGAGCTGGGGTTAATCGGCGTGCTCACCCTACTGGCATTGTACCTGTTTCTCATCATGCGTGGTTTGGTGATTGCCGCCAATGCGCAGACCTCGTTCGGCCGGGTGATGGTCGGCGGGCTGATGCTAATCTTTTTCGTATATGTGTTTGTAAACATCGGCATGGTGAGTGGTATTCTGCCGGTGGTCGGAGTGCCGCTGCCGTTAGTCAGCTATGGCGGTTCGGCACTGGTCGTCTTGATGGCGGGATTCGGTATCGTGATGTCGATACACACTCATCGCAAAATGTTATCCAAGAATCTATAGGGGTGAGCAATGCGTAAGGATTGGGTTTGGATTGGTGCGTTCAGCCTGGCTCTGGCCGGTTGTGCTGTCACGGAACAGCCGCCGTCTTCCTCACCGCAGGCTTCGACATACAATGGCCCGGTAGAAGAAATCGGCGGTGTAGAACCGCGCTATGAACCGTACAACCCTGCCAACATGCAAGATTACAGCATGAACGGCAAGTCATACCGTATCGCCAAAAACCCGGAAAACTTCAGCGAAAGCGGGTTTGCCGCCTGGCATGATCGCAAGTCGGTTGGCAACCGCACCGCAACCGGCGAAGAGTTCGACGCCAATGCGATGGCCGCCGCCCACCCTACCCTGCCGATCCCGAGCTATGTGCGAGTCACCAACCTCAGCAACGGCCGACGAGTCGTCGTACGTATCAATGATCGTGGCCCCTATACGCCGGGAAGGATTATTGATCTGACCAAAGGCGCGGCCGACCGCCTCAATCTTTCCAACAATACCAAGGTGAAGGTGGACTTCATCAATGTAGCGCCGGACGGCACGCTATCCGGCCCGGGGACTATCGGCACACGCGTCGCCAAACAGAGTTTTGCCTTGCCGTCACGCCCTACTCTGGGCTCCAGCGGCATGGGGACGCCGATAATGGAAAGCGCGCCGCCGAGTGCCGCAGCAGTGCGGCCCATCAGTAATGCCACGCTGGCGCCGGCTATGGGCAATAGTACCAGTATGACTGGCGGCAATATGTCGGCCGGTACTGCCGGAACAACCACCGGCGGTGGGTTCCTTGGTGCCCCTAAACCGCTGCCCAGCGGCGTGCTGGAAGGTTCTGAACCAACGGCTTCCGCCATCGCTCCCACCCACTCGGCACCGGTTGCCGTGGCACCTGTGACTGCGCCATCACGCGCCGCGGCTCAATCGGCTATGCCCGCCGGTTCCGGCAACATCGTGGTGCAGGTCGGTGCGCTGAGCGATCAGCAACGGGCGCAAACCTGGCTGAAGAGTCTGAGCGATCGTTTCCGCGTGCCGGGCAAAGTCACCCTAAATAACGGCTTGTATCGTATTCAGTTAGGCCCGTTCCAAAACCGTCAGCAGGCCATCGACCTGCAACAGCGCCTGTCCAGCGAAGCGCAACAGCCATCATTCGTCACCACCGTATCCGGTATGTAGTCACGTATTGATGCCAGAAAGAGGGGGAAATCCCCTCTTTTCTTACCCACACTAGCGATAACGAAATCCCCTCTGGCGATCGGCAAAATCGCGTAACGTATTGTCTGGTGCCGCCCCGATTTTCATCTGCTATAGTGTGGCTCGTTTTTTTAACTTATACCCACGGATGTTGTTGTTCCAATCATGAAAACAGTAATCACGTCTTGTTTTACCAAACGTATTGCGCTCGGCACGTTGCTCGCCATCAGTGCATCCACTTTCGCCTACGCAGACGACATTAATCTGAAAACCATGATTCCTGCCGTCCCGGATATTGATGCCGAAGCGTACATCCTGATTGATTACAACTCGGGTAAGGTACTGGCGGAAAAGAACGCCGACACTCGTCGCAACCCAGCCAGCCTGACCAAGATGATGACCAGCTATGTCATCGGCCAGGCGATTAAAGCCGGAAAAATCACCCCGAACGATGTTGTGACCATCGGCAAAGATGCCTGGGCTACCGGCAACCCCGATTTTCAGGGCTCCTCGCTGATGTTCCTCAAACCAGGCGATCGCGTGCCGGTTTATTTGCTGAACAAAGGGATTATTCTGCAGTCCGGCAACGATGCCTGTGTGGCGATGGCAGACTACGTGGCAGGCAGTCAGGATGCGTTCGTCAACCTGATGAACGGCTACGTCAAGGCTCTGGGATTACAGAATACCAACTTCAAAACCGTTCACGGCCTGGATGCTGAAGGGCAGTTCAGTTCAGCCCGCGATATGGCGCTGATCGGTCAGGCGTTGATCCGTGACGTGCCGGATGAATACGCGACCTATAAAGAAAAAGAATTTACCTTCAACAATATCCGCCAAATGAACCGCAACGGCCTGTTGTGGGATAGCAGCCTGGCGGTGGACGGTATCAAAACCGGCCATACTGCATCCGCCGGCTATAACCTGGTAGCCTCTGCGACCGAAGGCCAGATGCGCCTGATCTCCGCTGTTATGGGCGGACGCACGTTCAAAGGGCGCGAAGCGGAAAGTAAGAAACTGCTGACCTGGGGTTTCCGCTTCTTTGAAACCGTGGCTCCGCTGAAAACCGGTAAAGAGTTCGCATCCGAGCCGGTATGGTTTGGCGATATCGACCGGGTATCGTTGGGTGTCGATAAAGATGCTTACATCACCATCCCACGTGGACGAATGAAAGATCTGAAGGCTAGCTATGTGCTCACCAATACAGAGTTGCATGCGCCGCTGGCTAAAAATCAGGTGGTGGGCACCATCAACTTCCAGTTGGATGGCAAAGTCGTTGAACAACGCCCGCTGGTGGTGATGAACGAAGTCAAAGAAGGCGGTATTTTCGGGCGTCTGTTCGATTACATCAAACTGATGTTCCACCGCTGGTTTAGTTAATCCCCCTTGAATCCTGAGCAACTGCCCTTATGTTGCTTGTTTAAGGATCGATCGGCCGTATTTCAGCCATACTTAAACACTCCCGCTTCGGCGGGAGTGATGATTTTTGCACTAATGAATAACTCTGGAGTCGCCATGAAAACCAAACTCAACGAATTGCTTGAATTTCCATGCTCATTTACCTACAAGGTCATGGGGCTGGCAAAACCGGAGCTGGTGGATCTGGTCGTGGAAGTTGTTCAACGCCATGCTCCCGGCGACTACAATCCGCAAGTGAAACCCAGCACCAAAGGTAATTACCATTCGGTATCGATTACCATCACGGCAACCCACATTGAACAGGTTGAAACGCTGTACGAAGAACTGGGCAACATCGATATCGTACGCGTCGTGCTGTAATAGGTATGACTCTGAACTTGTCTCCTTCATCCGGAGACAAGCGAGGAAAGCGCTATTCGCTCCAGTCTCCCCTCGTTATAATTGTGGTCATTCCTTCTTCACCCGATGATGACTATCTTGCAACAGGATACGATCATAGTGCGTAACACGGCCATAGTACGTAACACGATCATCGTTCGCCAACTGGGCGTACAGCCTTATGAACCGGTGTCGCAGGCCATGCACACCTTTACCGAACAACGCGATGACAGCAGTCTTGACGAGTTATGGCTGGTGCAGCATGAACCTGTGTTTACTCAGGGTCAGGCAGGCAAAGCCGAACATGTCCTGATGCCCGGTGATATTCCGGTCATTCAGAGTGATCGCGGGGGACAGGTCACTTATCACGGCCCAGGCCAGCAAGTGATGTATGTGCTGGTCGATATCAAACGCCGTAAAGTGGGGGTACGCCAGTTAGTGACGGCGATCGAGAATACCGTCATCAACACGCTGGCGCATTATGCGGTTGATGCCCACGCTCGTCCCGATGCTCCCGGCGTCTATGTCGGCGAGAGCAAAATCTGCTCGCTGGGCCTGCGTATCCGCCATGGCTGCTCGTTTCACGGCCTGGCGCTGAATGTTGCCATGGATCTGTCTCCGTTCCTGCGAATCAACCCTTGCGGTTATGCAGGCATGGCGATGACACAGCTGAGTGAATTCGCCCCTGATGCAACCGTCACGACTACCGCACCGATCATGGTAAAAGCATTCATGGAACTGCTGGATTACCCGCAACATGAATGGCTGGAGTGGAACTGGCGGCAACAAGGAGAGCCGCGTCCGTTGAGCGCTGTGCATCACGTCGCCCAGGAAACCTAAATTACATTCTATTTACAATATTTCTGCGTTTTGTTGTTCTATGGCTGCTCGTCAGCTACAAAGATGATATAATTTTGTGAGTTTTTTAAAAAAAATTTTAATAACTCACGTAATCCTATGAATTTTAGATAGATTCATAACAGCGATTCAGAACTGGAAATTACGCAATTATGAGTAAACCGATTCAGATCGAACGTGGCGTCAAATACCGCGATGCAGACAAAATGGCCCTGATCCCGGTGCGCACCGTTGCTACCGAGCGTCAGGAAATGCTCCGCAAACCAGAATGGATGAAGATAAAATTACCTGCGGACTCCAGCCGGATTCAGGGCATCAAGGACGCCATGCGCCGTAATGGTCTGCACTCGGTTTGCGAAGAAGCATCCTGCCCTAATCTGGCGGAGTGTTTTAACCACGGTACCGCTACGTTCATGATCCTTGGCGCCATCTGTACTCGCCGTTGTCCGTTCTGCGATGTCGCCCATGGCCGCCCGCTGACGCCAGATGCCAATGAACCGGAAAAACTGGCTCAGACTATCCATGATATGGGGCTGCGCTATGTCGTTATTACCTCTGTTGACCGCGACGACTTGCGCGATGGCGGTGCTCAGCACTTTGCCGACTGTATCAGTGCGATACGCCGCAAAAGCCCAACGATCAGAATCGAAACACTGGTGCCGGATTTTCGTGGCCGTATGGACCGGGCGCTGGATATCTTAACCACCACCCCGCCGGACGTGTTCAACCATAATCTGGAAAACGTGCCGCGTCTTTATCGCCAGGTTCGCCCTGGCGCCGATTATGAATGGTCATTGAAGTTATTGGAGAAATTCAAATCAGTTCACCCGAACATACCGACTAAATCTGGTTTGATGGTGGGACTGGGCGAAACCAATGACGAAATACTGGATGTGATGCGCGATCTGCGTCGCCACGGCGTCACCATGTTGACCCTGGGGCAATATTTGCAGCCAAGCCGTCACCACTTGCCGGTTCAGCGTTATGTCCCGCCGGAAGAGTTCGAAGAAATGAAGGCAGAAGCATTGGCAATGGGCTTTACCCATGCGGCCTGCGGTCCGTTCGTTCGCTCTTCCTACCATGCAGACCTGCAAGCCAAAGGAATTGAAGTGAAATAACAGGTTATTATCTGCAACACTTCCTTACAAAAAACAGGTAACACAAAAAGCGGATGGGTCACCCCCTCCGCTTTTTAGTTTTAGTACCGCCAGCCGTTACGCTTATTCTTTCGGACGCGTCTCGCTGATAGCAGCAGGATGTTCATCCTGGGCAGAAGATTTCGCCGCTGGCTGATCGTCATTCATCGCTTTCTTGAAGCCTTTGATCGCCGCGCCCAGATCGCCACCCAGACTACGCAGTTTATTGGTGCCGAACAGCAGTACAATTAAGGCGCCAATGACTAAAAGTTTGGCAATACTGATACCTTCCATACATAACCTACCTGATGATGTGAGCTGGAAAAGCCAGCGTACTTTACTATCGATCTTTTTAAATCGATATATTGAAGTAAGGCAATGCTCATCTGTAACAAAGTAAGACGCCTTCGCCAGACGCTGTTTTACCCGAGAGTGATAACCTTGTCATCATCGTAATACAGGCGGCTTAAAGCGATTGTGATGTAGCACAGGTAACTGGCGACGAACGGTTTGAATTCGCTCCAGCTTAAGTTCCGCCAGCAGCAACTCAGGCTGTTCAGCGGCCTGGGCGATAACCACGCCCATCGGGTCCACCACCATACTATTACCGATATTTCTGTCGCTGCACTCTCCTGTTGCGACCAAATAACAGGTGTTCTCCAGAGCACGGGTTCGTGCCAGTAATTCCCAGTGCGCCTCTTTCTGTGGGCCTTTCACCCAGGCAGCCGGCACGACCAGTACATCAGCGCCATTCATCGCAAGCTGTCTCGCCATCTCGGCAAAACGGATGTCATAACACACCATCAGCCCGATACGCATACCGGCAATCTCCACCAGCGGCGGCAACGCTGTGCCCGGGGTTACGCGACGGGATTCCTGTACGGCAAAAGCATCGTATAGGTGCAGCTTGTGGTAGTGCGCCAGTACTTCTCCCCGCCGGATAACCAACAACGTATTATGTACCCGGCCATCTGCTGCCGGCGTGTGCAAGGTAAACACTACGCTCAGCTCCAGCGACTGGCTGGCCGTCAGTAACTGGCTGACAAAAGGACCGGTAATCGGCTGGGCACAGCCAACGCCCCACTCTGGATCCGCATTATCACGCGCCAGCACGGCTTCCGGCAGCACCAGCAAGTCAGCGCCGGCAGATGCGGCCTGACCCATTAATGCTATGCAAATCTGAGCATTGCCCTGCCATAGCCGCTGCACAGCAAACTGACCAAGCGCCACTTTCATATCAGGCTCCTTCATAGCACGCGGATACATTTGGTAAAACTACCATGGCTATAAAAAATATCGGCATGTGGGTAAACTTTATCAGACAGTAACGGAGATGACATCCCTCCATAACCGCCCTTTCGGCTGATGATGTCTGCAAGTACCTCTATCGGCATCATGCATGCCTTTTCGAGAGTAGCCTAACTTACCCCTGAATGAAAAGGTGACTATGTACAGTACGTTACTTGCTGTTTTTCTTGGCGGCGGGATTGGCAGCGTTGCACGCTGGCAACTGAGTGTTCGTTTCAATAGCCTGTTCCCTCAGATCCCGGCGGGGACACTGCTGGCAAACCTGCTCGGCGCTTTTATTATTGGCGCGGGCATGAGCTACTTCATGCGCCAGCCCGACTTGCCGACACACTGGAAGCTATTGATCACAACCGGCTTTTGCGGCGGCCTGACGACATTTTCAACGTTTTCTTACGAAATGGTCGCCTTATTGCAAAGTGGCGAATGGGCCGCAGCGTTATTTAATCTACTGCTTAATTTACTGGGTTCGCTGCTGATGACAGCGCTGGCATTTGCGCTGGTGGGGTGGCTAAGCACCCACTAGAAGAGAAGCTGCCGATACAAAATAAAAACCCGCCATTAGGCGGGTTTTTCAGGAAATCGGTATAATTAAATAGCGATAACGTTAGCAGCAGAAGGTCCTTTAGCGCCGCTGGTGATTTCAAACTCTACGCGCTGACCTTCAGCCAGGGTTTTGAAACCGTTGCTCTGGATAGCAGAAAAGTGAACGAATACGTCCTTGCTGCCATCTTCCGGAGTAATGAAACCGAATCCTTTGGACTCATTAAACCACTTAACGCTACCTTTAATCTTAGACATCAAACTTACCTTTACATGAATGAACGACACAAAATCTGTGTCAAATACAGTACAGCAAGTAGCGGCGCATTTGTCCAGCCGAACATCACCAAAAAGTGATAAAACATGATAAAAAAGCGAACTGGCTCCATTCACTTCACAGATTTCCCCGTCGCAACGGCAGCATTTGGCATCTTATGCGTGGGTGGCTGATCTCTTTTTATTAGCACATCTTATTAGCACATCGGTTATCCCAGACTCCGGGTCGATACACTGATATACCGACAGCCCGAACCGGGGATCCCATTTACTGCTCTACCGTCACGCACCTCATTTGTCTTTGCCAATGTATGTCTTTGCCAGCTTATCCTCGCTCGACGTGGCGCACCGACACGGGTAACGACAAATGCAAATAATAGCCTCTTTTATTTACTCAGGTTTCCTCATTTATCTCATAGCCCTTCGGCCGTGTTCTAAAAAACATGAGTAAAAAATAGAGATCTTCATCACAAAAATGAAAAGAGAAAAATGGCGTAAAAGGAGGGAATTTATGGATAGCATAACCACCTTAAGCGAAAATTAATTTTTATAAATCAGATGATTAAAATTCTATCTGCGGCATAAAAAAAGCAGCAATCCGTAGATTGCTGCTTTGGTGATACTCAATAAGGGACCTGGTAACTAATGACAGTAAATAAAATTGTACTAGTCTAAATACAGCAGCAATCACTTACGCAGCATTGCTTCGATGAAGCTTTTCCAGTTGTTGAGTTCGATTTCGATCATGATGGTAGCTCCTTAGGGCTTTGTGGTCTTACGGGGTTATTATACGCTTCCTTTTTGACCAAGATAAAGACTTTGGGGCGCAGAAATGTGCTCTCCTTCGCGTTTCCGCAATATTTACATCAAACCCAACCCTATGATTTCTTAAGATAATTTTAATATTCTGCCGTCTTTCGTCGTTATACGGTATGCTTTTTTTCCTTATAACATGAAAAATAACGGGTTTTAAACATATGGCTATCACCCTGTACGGTATTAAGAATTGCGACACCATAAAAAAGGCCCGTCGCTGGCTGGAAGACCATCACATCGACTATCGCTTTCATGATTACCGTGTAGACGGATTAACCGCCGAACGCCTGCAATCTTTTATCGATAACATCGGCTGGCAACCTTTACTCAATACCCGAGGCACCACCTGGCGTAAGCTGGAAGACGCGCATCGTAACACCATCAACAGCGAAGCAGCGGCAAAAGCTGTTATGCTGGAACACCCCGCGTTGATTAAACGCCCGTTGCTGGTCAGCGATGATGGAAAAACCCTGCTCGCTTTCAGCGACGATAGCTATAGGCACTTTTTTACGGAGAACACCTCACATGTCTTGCCCGGTAATTGAACTGGCTCAGCAACTTATTAAATGCCCGTCTCTCAGCCCGGATGACGCCGGCTGTCAGGCGCTGATGATCGAACGTCTGCAAGCCATCGGTTTTGTCATCGAAACGATGGATTTCGGCGATACCCAGAATTTCTGGGCCTGGCGCGGTCAGGGCAAAACACTGGCGTTTGCCGGGCATACCGATGTCGTCCCTGCGGGCAACGCGAGCCAGTGGCAAACGCCGCCGTTCGAACCGACTATCCGTGACGGCGTGTTGTACGGCCGTGGCGCGGCCGATATGAAAGGCTCGCTGGCGGCAATGGTCGTGGCGGCAGAACGTTTCGTCGCGGCGCATCCCAATCACCAGGGGCGCCTGGCATTTCTCATCACCTCTGACGAAGAAGCCAGTGCCGTCAACGGTACCGTCAAGGTTGTAGAAGCACTGATGGCGCGTCAGGAAAGGCTGGACTATTGCCTGGTCGGCGAGCCTTCCAGTACCGAACGGGTCGGCGATGTGGTGAAAAACGGCCGACGCGGCTCTATTACCGCTAATTTGCGGATTCATGGCGTGCAGGGCCATGTGGCTTATCCACATCTGGCGGATAACCCTGTACACCGGGTAATCCCCGCCTTACATGAACTGGTGGATACCGTCTGGGATCAGGGCAACGAATTCTTTCCCCCAACCAGTATGCAAATAGCCAATATCAATGCCGGCACCGGCAGTAATAACGTGATCCCCGGCGAACTTAGCGTTCAGTTCAATTTCCGTTTTAGTACTGAACTGACTGATGAGCTGATTAAACAGCAAGTCAAGACGTTGCTTGATCGTCACCAGTTAAATTACACGCTGGAATGGCAGTTGTCTGGTCACCCGTTCCTGACCGGTCGCGGCGAGCTGGTGGATGCCGTAGTCAACGCCGTTGAACACTACAGTGAAATCACGCCGCAGCTCCTGACGACCGGCGGCACCTCAGACGGACGCTTCATTGCCCGCATGGGCGCACAGGTCGTCGAATTGGGGCCTGTCAACGCCACTATCCATAAAGTAGACGAGTGCGTGAGTGCTGCCGACCTGCAACTGCTTAGCCGTATGTACCAACGTATTATGGAGCAATTGATCGCATGATCTCCCCCGCCTGCCTGACCGGCAAAAGCGATAGCCATCTGGTTACGCTAAGCGGCGCTCACCGCCTGCAACCGGAAGCGGTCGCTGCGTTTACCGCCATGCAGCAGGCAGCGCGGCAAGAGGGTTTCAATCTGCAGCCCGCCAGTACGTTTCGGGATTTTGATCGTCAGCGCAATATCTGGAACGGCAAATTTACCGGTCTTCGTCCATTGTTGGATCAACACAGCCGGCCGATAGATGCTCTCTCGCTGGCCGAGGGCGCACGGTGTGAGGCAATTTTACGCTGGTCTGCATTGCCGGGCGGCAGTCGCCATCACTGGGGCTGCGATCTGGATATTTACGACCCGGATCAACTGCCTGTCGGCCGTAAACTGCAGTTGGAACCCTGGGAATACCAACCCGGCGGCTATTTCGCCGATCTTAGCGACTGGCTGACCGAACACATGGCCGACTTTGGCTTTTACCGGCCGTTTACCCATGATACCGGTGGCGTAGCTATTGAACCCTGGCACCTCAGCTATGCGCCGCTGGCTCGCGTTGCCATGTCAGAGCTCACGCCTGAGTGCATTTTACAAGCATGGCTTGGCGAAGATATTGCTGGCCGGGCCTGGCTGGAGCCCAACCTGCCGGCACTATTCCAGCGTTTTATACTGTCTGCAGATGCACAAGACATCCGTTGATACCGACTATCTGAAATAATGAGGAATGACCATGGGATGGCTGGCTGATTACTGGTGGGTAATACTACTGGTGCTACTGGGGATGCTGGTCAACGGCGTCAAAGAACTACGCCGTCTTGATCATAAACGCTTTCTGCATAATAAGCCGCCGTTGCCGCCGCATCGCGATAATAATGCGCAATGGGACGAGGAAGACGACTGGCCGCAGAAAAAACCCTGACCCGGTATGGTTAAAAACATAAGGCCGGGCACGTTATAGTGACCCGGCCTGCTTGTTTATGGCGATGGTTTGGTTTAGCACGGTCAGCGCGCTATCAGGCAGTTAACGGACAGTCAGTTAACGGACAGTCCGTTAACGAAATGCCACCAGTTCACCGCGTGCGCCCATCACGGCCTCATCCCAGAAGCGTTTCGGGATGTAATAATGTAGCCGATCCAACGCATGTTCCATCATACGATCGTCAATGGCATGCCCCAGTTGCGGTATCAGGTCTAATGTGAAATCTGATCCTTGGGCGCGCAGACTCTGCGCCGCCTGACGAGCGTGATCCACCGTAATTACCGGATCCTCCTCGCCATGAATCAGATGAACCACAACATCATACAGCGGTTGCTCCGGCAAAGCGGCAAAACGACCACTAAACGCCACAGCCCGCCCGGCCAGGTTTTGCTCCGCTTTCAATGCCTCAAGGATCATGATCGCCCCTTGAGAGAAACCGACCAGCGCGGTATGGGAATAATCGATTCCCGTGGTTTCCTGCCAGTATCGTACAGTATCGATAAAACGTGGCATGATGGCATGAACGCGACGGGGCCGATTGTCTTCGGTGACCCCCTGAACCGAAAACCACTGACGCCCCTCGCCCAATCCGATCGCTTCCGGACCGCCAACACTAATAACCTGCGCCATGGGAAATGCATTAGCAAAATAGCGGCCAATCTTCCCCATCGAAACCGGATTATCGCCTACGCCATGAAATAGTAAAAACAACTGCTTAGGTGAACGTGGTTGTTGCACCACAAAATAGTCATGCTTCATATCGCCTCTCCTGCGGTTGCCTCTATTGGGGGAACCGACTGGTCAAACATGTTCAGTTGTCACTATACGCCCCTCGGTAGCGGGTCAATATTGAGGTTTATTGAACAGGTCATTCCATTATCCTGTATCAGGATCAGTGTATATGAAGGTGGAAAATGGGTAGGTCAAATCACAGTCAGAGTTACAAAATTGTGATCGCTACCACTTGAAATAAATTTTGGAAAGAAAACCACTTATTTCGCTATACGATAATGTCATGCCAGTGTTGCCACAACGCGTCATCCAACTGCCGCAGCGCCTGAGCCGTTTCCGTACGCCAGCGCTGAAGCAGCGTTTTTTTGCCCGTCAATTGAAGCTGGTGGACGCACTCCGCCACGCTTCGTCTTTGCTCCAGCCACAACCTCAATGCAGGTAATGGCATTAGCGAGCGAATTATCAGGCGCGACAGCGCGCCCTGGCAGGCTTCCGGCGGACGGTAGGCGATAGCGAATCCTACCAGATTGCGCCAGTCATCAGCCGTGAGCGTCTGCTGCTCCACCAGCGGCAAATCCAGCGTCAACGGAATATCACGCCGCAACCAGTACCAGTCGCGCAGCAGTTCACGGTGTGCTGAAACGGTCAGTGCGCGGCCTTCCTCACTAAGGGGGAATAACGCCATCGCACTGTAGCAGCCACTACTGGCTTCGATGTGGCTGCCGATACGCACCAACTGAAACCCACAACGCTGCCAGAACCGCCACAGATCCGGTTGAAAGCCGAAGCTCACCGACAGAAAATCCAGCTGTTGCCGGCGTGCGTGTTGTTGTTGATCCCGCACCAGCGCCAGCCCAATCCCCTCACCTCGATGCGCCGCCAACACCGCAATGCGGCTGATACGACGCGATCGCAATACCGGCGCCTGCCATTGATTGCCGTGTGCCGCCAATGACTGCGCCACCAAGCTCCCCCTTGGTCGACGTCGCCCAGCCCAGACATCCTGCGCCAGCGACGCGGGTAGACCGCCTTCATCCACCAGCCAGATAACGCCGCCAATCTTTGCCCCGACACCAGCGCTGGCGACATGTATGCCGGGAGCATCCATCAAACGGCGTAAATCCAGCGGCGAGGTTCGGTAATGAGCACTGCAAAGCAATCCATAACAGCCTTCAAGGCGCGCAGGAAGGCCGGGCCAGTCGTCTCGTCGCTCCGGTTGTATCGTCAGTGAACCATGAAGTTGCTCCGGCACCTGTTTTTCGGCGTCAAATAACATCAGCCGATCAACGATGTTCTCCAGCGGATCTTGTTGCGCCCAGCGCAGCGGCTCCGTTAGCTCAATGGCATGCCAGTCAGGCAGAGCCGCACAAAACTTTAGCAGAAAGCCACGCCCGGTCCCTTCATATCCTTGTACCGTGGTCGTCATCACTACCCGACGGAAAAACGGCAACAATGCCTGCAATATCGGCGCAGGAATCGATGCGGCTTCATCTATTAGCAACCAGTCCACTGGCGGTTTACCGTATTGCCGGCAAAATGCCAGCAGCGCATCCGGTGCCCAGAATGTTGCAGAATCACCGGCTTGTCGCAGCAGAATCTCGCCGGCGGCACGCGACGGCGCACAGACCCAGCAACCGCCCTGACATTGGCTCGCCAGCATACCGGCCAGCGTTGATTTGCCGCGCCCACGCGGCGCGGTAATCACCGATACGGCATGGGTAGTATGAATTAATTGCTTTACAACGGTGTATTGACAGGCGGTGGGGTTACCGTCGGCGGGCAACCAATCGGCACGCCCATTCGGACGTGTGATAACCGGTTCGTTATCCTGCCGGCGCCACAGTACAACGCGACTATCCGCCAGCAGTTGGCGCTGTACATGTCGGATAAAACGGGGCGTAGCGATCGGCTCCGGCTGTTCACTCCAGCGCAGGCTGTCATTATCAGGATAATTCGGCCAGCTCTCCCAGTCAGGCGCCAACAGGAGTAGCCAACTGCCGGCCCTGAGCGCGCCGGCCAACATAGCCAACGCTTCTGCATCCAGCCCCTCGTGAGCATCGAATACCGCATGCAGGAATTCCCGCCCCAGCACACTACGCACACGCGAAGAGGGTAGCGCGTTAATATTTTCAGGTGCAGATGTGCTGACCCACAGCCAGTCCCCCGGCAGCAAACCGCTCAGCCGCAAAGCCTGAGCGCGGCACCAGTCAGGCTGACCGCTAAGCACCAGCAGACGACGAATACCATAACGCTGCTGATATTGCTGGCTGACAACGAACGACGAGTCCACCGCTATCCTCAAAGAAAACTTAGCCTTTACCGATCAGCAGCGACAGCAATCCCGCCGCTATCAGCGGCCCTACCGGCACACCACGGAATAACGCTACCCCCATGACCGTACCAACCAACAAACCGGCCACCACCGATGGCTGATTGCTCATCAGCACGACGCCGCGCCCGCCCAACCAGGAAACGGCGACACCGATCGCCACCGCCAGTAACGATTTCCAGTGCAGAAAGGAGGATAGCACGTCGCCGGCGGAGATCTTGCCGCTGGCAATCGGCGCCATGACGCCGATCGTCAGCACCAACACCCCAAAAGACAGGCCGTATTTTTCCACCCACGGGAAATAGTGATTCAACGGCGTAATACGCACCGCAACCAGAAACAGGATAGCCAGGGTCACGGTCATGTTCTGGCTGATGATACCGAGGGCGGCCAGCGCCAGTAAGATAAGCAACGTCGGGTCAAAAACGCCCATAAAACATATCCTTGCCGAAATCAGTCGATGCACAGGCGGGGAATAATAGCACTCATTGGACAGAGAACAGCAGCAAGACTGCTACGCAGACGGGAACCGACCGGTGGTAAACATCAGGTGAAACCTACTATTCGATTTCATCAGACGAATGAAAACATCGTTCTGGCAACCGGAAACCGTCGCCGCCTGCCAGAACGTAAACGATTGCGCCGTTAGTCCAGCTTAACGCCCAGACGGTGTGCGACTTCTTCGTAGGCTTCAATCAGGCCGCCCAGGCTCTGACGAAAACGGTCTTTATCCATCTTGTTCAGGGTTTCTTTATCCCACAGACGGCTGCCGTCCGGCGAGAACTCATCGCCCAGCACCACTTCGCCCTTGAACAGACCGAACTCCAGCTTAAAGTCCACCAGAATCAGGCCGGCATCGCCAAACAGCTTGCTCAGTACGTCATTGGCTTTGTAGCTCAGTTCCTTCATCCGCGCCAGATTCTCTTCGCTTACCCAGCCGAAGGTCTTGCAGTAGGACTCGTTCACCATCGGGTCGTGCATCGCGTCGTTTTTCAGGAACAGGTCGAACAACGGCGGATTAAGCACTTCCCCTTCCGTAATACCCAGACGTTTGACCAGCGATCCCGCCGCGCGGTTACGCACCACGCACTCAACCGGCACCATCTCCAACTTCTTCACCAGCACTTCCGTATCCGACAGCAGGCTCACCATCTGGGTTGGGATCCCGGCTTCTTCCAGCTTGGTCATGATGAAGTGGTTGAACTTGTTGTTCACCATCCCTTTACGATCAAACTGCTCAATGCGAGCACCATCCCCTGCTGACGTATCATTGCGGAACTCCAGCACCAGAAGATCCGGATCTTCCGTGGTGTAGACCGTTTTCGCTTTTCCGCGATACAACTCAGCTAGCTTTTGCATCTTTCATTACTCCACACAAGTAAGGGCCACCCGCACCGGGCCCGTTAATTGAACGTGTTGATAAATCCATCACGTTATAAATCCATCACGTTAATGACTAAATGAAGAAGGGCCGGAGAACCCGACCCTTTTGCGTTTTACGACTTGCTGAACGCGGCCTGCAATACGGCGACCAGCGCATCATTTTGCGACTGACTTAGCGTATGTCCTTTTGAGTCGATGAATTGCAGCGTACTGCGGTTACCCAAATCACCGACTTGCAGTTTGTAATCGCCGTTCGGCAATTCCGGATCGCGCGCGCCCAGTTCATTCCAGGTGCTGCTGCCCGGTGCTTTATAGTTGACAGACACCGACCCTTGCGGGCGACTGCGATCGCTAATGGTCATGCCAACCTTCTCCAGCGCCTTCGGCAGACGGTCCCATACCTGATTGTAGGAACCGCGGACCACCAACAACGGCAGGCCGGAGTCATCAGCGCCGCTCTGAACATTCAGCTGCTGACTGTTGCGGCTAGCTTGCGCGCTGTCATTATCGTTCAGGCGTTTATCCAGCTCGTCCGACAAGGTATTGAGCATCAACGCGGTATAACGCTGAGTTTCGCTACTATCTGTCACCGGGCTGGTATTCTGCTGCAGATCCAGCAGCTTCACGCTCAGCGCCAATTGATACCCTTGCGTCTGCAAAGTCACCTGATAACGCGCCTGATGCGCCACATCCTCATCTTCACGCTTCCAGTTGATCCAATCGGTCGTCAGCGTCCGGCTGGCATCCTGACGGCTGGCAATCGTATAACCTTTCGACTGCATAACCTGCGTCAACACCGCCCACAAACTGCTGTTGCGCGCATTATTTTCCAGTAACAGCGTAGCGGTATTACCCGATACCTGACCGCGGGAACCATTCAACAAAGCCAATGGCTGCATCGGCGGACGAATATCCAACGCCTTGCCTACCGGCCCATTCTGGTTGACCGGAGGAATATCGAAATCCCCATTCTGCAACGGCAGAATCAAACCGGGCGGCACATCCAGCGCCCGGTGATCAGGAGTTTTCAGATAGGATTCATCGCCGTTGACCTGACGCTTGTAGCGTTGATCGCTGGTACAGGCGGCCAGCAACATGATCAGCGAAACACCGACAACCTTTGCCACCATCGACTTTTGCAATGAAGAACTCATCAAATCTCCCTAACGGTTACAGCAGACCCGCCTGCTTCATAGCCTGCGCCATCACGTCGCGACCGGCATCGGTCAGCGGCGTCATCGGCAGACGAAGCGTATCGGTCGCCATCAATCCCAATGCCTTACAGGCCCATTTCACCGGAATCGGATTGGGTTCAACAAACAGCTTCTGATGCAACGGCATCAAGCGCTGATTCAGACGGCGGGCTTCGACGAAATTCCCTTGTGCCGCCAGCTCGCACAGCGAGGCCATTTCACGGGCCGCGATGTTGGCCGTCACGGAAATCACGCCGTTGCCGCCCAGTTGCATAAAGTCCAGCGAGCTGGCGTCATCGCCGCTCAGCAAAATGAAATCTTCATGAACCAGCTCTTGGATCTGGCTAACCCGGCTTAAGTTCCCGGTCGCTTCCTTGATGGCGACAATATTTTTGATTTCCGACAGACGGGCGACGGTTTCCGGCAACATGTCACAACCGGTACGAGACGGCACGTTGTAGAGGATCTGCGGCAGGTCGGTATGTTCGGCAATCGCCTTAAAGTGCAGGAACAAACCGTGCTGAGTCGGTTTGTTGTAATACGGCGTCACGGTCAGACAGCCGGCTACGCCGGTACCGTTGAAGCGCTGGGTAAGGGAAATCGCCTCAGCAGTCGAATTAGCGCCGGTACCGGCGATCACCGGAATACGGCCATCGCTTAATTCCAGCGTCAGCATCACCACATCGCCATGCTCATCGTGGCTCAAGGTGGCGGACTCGCCGGTGGTGCCCACCGACACAATTGCGGACGTGCCGCTAGCGACATGATAATCAATCAGTTTTTTCAGGCTTGCACGATCAACGGCACCTTTATCGTCCATCGGCGTAACCAGAGCAACAATACTACCCGTAAACATTGGCCATCCCCTCCACAAACAAGTGCTTCATGGTACTTTTGACTTCTATGCAAAAGCAAGCTTACAACCGCGGTTGTCAGCGCTTGGCAGGTGGTTTTTTTTATGTTTACCATGTTACTCCCAACATTTTGTACAGGAAGCACTATTTTGCCTCGCCCACAAGAACACTATCTGGTCATTACCGCGTTGGGGACCGATCGTCCCGGTATCGTCAATACGATCACCCGCCACGTTAGTAGCTGTGGTTGCAACATCGAAGATAGCCGACTTGCGATGCTGGGCACGGAGTTCACCTTTATCATGCTGCTCTCCGGCAGTTGGAACGCGATTACGCTCATCGAGTCTACTCTGCCGCAGAAAGGCGCCGAACTGGATTTGCTGATTGTGATGAAACGTACCGAATCGCAGTCCCGCCCGCCGATGCCGGCTACCGTGTGGGTCAAAGTGGATGTTGCCGACTCACCACACATCATCGAACGCTTTACTGATCTGTTCGATTCCCATCAAATGAACATCGCTGAGCTGGTCTCCAAAACCCGCCCCGCCGATGGCGATATGCCGCCGCAACTGTACATCCAGATTACGGCGCACAGCCCGGCGGCGTTGGCGGGTTCAATTATTGAGCCGGCCTTTTATCAGCTATGTACAGAACTGCACGCACAAGGCAGTATTAGCGTTGTGAACTATCCACAGCACGAAGAGAAAGATGGAGAGTAGTGATGACCACACTGAAAGCCGGTGATATTGCACCGAAATTTAGCTTGCCCGACCAGGATGGCGAACAAGTTAATTTGGCCGACTTCCAGGGACAACGGGTGTTGGTGTATTTCTATCCCAAGGCCATGACGCCAGGTTGCACCGTGCAAGCCTGTGGGCTTCGCGATAACATGGACGAGCTGAAGAAATTCGGCGTTGAGGTTCTGGGGGTAAGCACCGATAAGCCGGAAAAACTGTCCCGTTTTGCGGAAAAAGAACTGCTGAACTTTACCCTGCTGGCCGACGAAGATCACCAGGTAGCGGAACAGTTCGGCGTCTGGGGTGAAAAAAACTTTATGGGAAAAACCTATGACGGCATTCACCGCGTTAGTTTTCTGATCAATGCTGAAGGTCACATCGAAAAAGTCTTCGATGATTTCAAAACCAGTAATCACCACGATATCGTGCTGAATTACCTGAAGGGCGCCTGACGCTTTTCCACGCCTGATTAATTGCCGACGCGTTATTCGATGCGTCGGCAAACCGTTTTTCATACCGCATTTTCCGTTGTTAAGTCGCCTTTTTCCCCTGTTCGTGTTTCATTGTGTGCCGTCGCTGGCTAAGATGATGACCATTCTTTCAGGCTGTTCGAAAGGTTGTATTCGTTATGTCCTCTCGGTTCAAACAGACGGTCATTGCCATGCTGGCAGGCGCGCTGCTAAGCGCAAGTCCTCAGGGATTCCCGGCCACGACCCAGGACACGCTGCCGGATATCGGCACCACCGCCGGCGGCACGCTCAGTATTAATCAGGAACTGGTGATGGGAGATTTTTACCTGCGCCAGCTACGCGCAGGCGCACCGTTGATTAATGACCCGCTGCTGTTGCAATACATCAATCAGTTGGGGGGACGGCTGGTTAAATCCGCCGACTCCGTGCGTACGCCGTTCCATTTCTTCCTGGTTAATAACGACGAAATCAACGCCTTCGCCTTCTTCGGCGGCAATGTGGTGCTGCATTCCGGGCTATTCCGTCATGTAGAAAATGAAAGCGAGCTGTCCTCGATACTGGCGCACGAAATATCCCACGTCACTCAGCGCCATCTGGCTCGCGCGATGGAAGCGCAGAAAGCCAGCGCGCCTCTGGCCTGGGCCGGCGCATTCGGCTCATTGCTACTGGCGATGGCCAACCCACAGGCAGGTTTTGCCGCACTCAGCGGGACGCTGGCAGGGGCGCAGCAAAGCGTCATCAGTTTTACCCAATCCAATGAACAGGAAGCGGATCGCATCGGGATTCAGGTACTGCAACGCGCCGGGTTCGACCCGCAGGCAATGCCTAATTTCCTGCAACGGCTGGCAGACGCCTCGCGTTACGCCACCAAACCACCGGAGATGCTGCTGACGCACCCGTTGCCGGAAAGCCGGCTGTCGGACGCCCGCAATCGCGCCAACCAGATGAAATCGACGCCGGTGCACTCTTCGCAAGATTTTTTGTTCGCCAAGGCGCGCGTATTGGGGATGTATGGTTCACAAGACAACCCGTACGGCGCCGCGCTACTGGATAATTGGGCTAAAGGCAACGCACGTGAGCAACAGGCGGCGCAATATGGGCGCGCCATTCGCGCTTATCAGGCCAAGAAATACGATGACGCACGCGCCACGCTCCAGCCGTTACTGGATAAGTCGCCGTCAAACCCCTGGTTTCTTGATTTGATGACCGATATCGATATCGGCCAACAGCGCGCCGACCAGGCCGCCGCCCGTTTGCAGAAAGTGCCGGATGCGCAAGACAACCCGGTGTTGCAGCTCAATCTGGCGAATGCGATGGTGGAAAGCCGCAAGTCGGCCGATGCTATCCGCATTCTGCGTAAATACACATACGCCCATCCCGACGATTCAAACGGCTGGGATTTACTGGCGCAGGCTTGTGCCGCACAGAATATGCGCAGCGAAGAACTGGCGTCACGGGCGGAAAGCCTGGCGCTGACCGGGAAGCTGGATCAAGCTATTCGCTTGCTGAGCAACGCCAGCTCGCAAAGTAAGCTCGGCAGTCTCGATCAGGCCCGCTACGATGCCCGCATCGATCAGCTTCGTGCGCTACAGCAACGTTTCCATCCTTATGAAAAATCTTGAAAAAGGTGAAAGGAATGAGTCAATCGGTAACCATTTATCATAATCCGCGCTGTTCCAAGAGCCGTGAAACGCTGGCCTTGCTGCAGCAACAAGGCATAGAACCGCAAGTGGTGTTGTATCTGGACACGCCGCCGGATGCCGCTACGCTCAGCCAGTTGATAACACAGTTGGGGTTTGCCGGCGCGCGCGAGCTGATGCGCCGCAAAGATGATCTGTACCGGGAGTTGAATCTGGACGACGACAACCTGACCGAGGCTCAATTAATCGAAGCGATGGTCACTCACCCGAAACTGATTGAACGCCCGATTGTGATTGCCAACGGCCGCGCTAAACTCGGCCGCCCGCCGGAGCAAGTGCTGGATATTCTGTGACGGGCCGGATTACAGCCCGAGGATCTCTTTGACGAAAGGAATCGTCAGTTTACGCTGTGCTGTAATGGAGGCGCGGTCCAGTTGGTCCAGCGTCATAAACAGGGTACGCATTTCCCGATCCAGCCGTTTCAGCAGAAAACGGCTAACGTCTTCCGGCAATTCAAAACCGCGCAACCGGGCGCGTAGCTGTAGCGCTTCGCCCTTCTCTTGATCCGACAGCGGCTGCAGCCGGTAGATCTGCCCCCAATCAAGACGCGAGGCCAAATCAGCCAGTTGCAGATTGATCTGACGCGGCGGACGATCGCCGGTGATCAGCAGCCGGGTGCGCCCGCCTTCCTGAATACGGTTGTAGAGATTAAACAGCGCCATTTCCCACACCTCGTCGCCGGCTATCGACTCAATATTATCGATGCACACCAACGCCAGCTGTTCCATGCCTTCCAACACATCCGGAACGAAATAGGCGCGTTTATCCAGCGGGACATAACCGACCGCACGGCCGAGACGCGATAACTCTGCACAGGCGGCATGCAACAAGTGGCTACGTCCACCGCCTTCGCGTGACCAAAAATAGATGTAGCTGCCGTGTTCCTGATCCAGCGTCGTGTGAATGGCAGCCAGCAGAGACGTGTTTTCTCCCGGATAGAAACTGGCGAAAGTTTCGTCATCGGGTAAGTAGAGTGGCAATGATAACTGTGCCGGTGTGTTCAGAAGCACCTCAAACCAAACAGGCAGGAAAACGGGACAAGTTTAGCATAGAAACCTTTTGCGATTGAACCGGCAGACCGCCGGTTCGCCGCATTGCCCGCCAACATGCCGACGGGCCGGTAAATTATTGTGCGGAAGTTCGCTCATCCGCCGCATCAATCACCTCTTCCTCCTTGTTGAACAGGCTGATAACGCGGAACACCACACTCAGAATGACCCCAACCACGGTGGCCAGCGCCATCCCTTTCAGTTCGACCGCACCCAGATGGATCTTCGCGCCGCTGACGCCAATGATCAGGATCACTGACGTCAGGATCAGGTTCTGCGCCTTGTTGTAATCCACTTTGGATTCAATCAACACCCGAATACCGGATGCGGCGATAACGCCGTACAGCAGCAGCGACACGCCGCCCATCACCGGAACCGGCACCGCCTGGATTGCCGCCGCCAGCTTACCGACGCAGGAGAGCAGAATCGCAATCACCGCCGCCCCGCCAATAACCCAGGTACTGTAAACCCTGGTGATCGCCAGCACGCCGATATTCTCGCCATATGTCGTGTTCGGGGTGGAACCAAAGAAACCGGACAACATGGTAGAGACGCCGTTGGCGAACAACGAACGGTGCAGACCCGGTTCGCGCATCAAATCCTTCTTCACGATATTGGCGGTCACCACCAGATGACCAATGTGCTCGGCCACCACCACCAGTGCGGCCGGCAACACCGTCAACATCGCCACCCACTCAAAGCGCGGCGTATAAAAAGTCGGCAAGGCGAACCAGTGCGCCTGAACGATCGGCGTCAAATCCACCATGCCCATCGCGAAAGAGAGCGCATACCCCACCAGAACCCCGATCAGGATCGGAATAATCGCCAGAAAACCACGGAACAAGACGGAACCCAGCACCGTGACCACCAACGTCACCAGCGAGACGGTGACGGTTTTGCCGTCCATCTCCGTCCCCGTAGCCGGCAGCAGCCCTGCCATGTTGGCCGCCACGCCCGCCAGCTCCAGCCCGATCACCGCCACAATCGCGCCCATCGCCGCCGGCGGGAAAATCACGTTCAGCCAGCCGGTTCCGACTTTTTTCACCAGCAACGCCACCAGACAAAACAGCGCGCCACACAGAATAAAACCGCCCAGCGCCACTTCATATCCCTGCGGCAACAGCAAAAATACCGGCGAAAGAAACGCAAAACTGGACCCCAGATACGCCGGGATTTTTCCTTTACAGATAAACAGATAGAACAGCGTACCAATACCGTTGAACAGCAGTACCGTCGCCGGATTGATCTTGAACAGGATCGGCACCAGTACGGTGGCGCCGAACATCGCGAACAGATGCTGGAAACTCAGCGGTATCGTTTGCAAAAGCGGGGGGCGTTCACTGACGCCGATGGCGCGACGAGTCATCGTGTTTTCCTCTGTGTCTCAGACTGAAAAATACCGGGAACCCCGGCAGAAAGTTCAGCGTCGACCACTTTCCATCGACGCTGAAAAAATCTCGCCATCCGTGGAATGCGCAGGGACAATCCGTTAAGTCAGAAACGGGCGGTTCATACGCAAAAAAAAAGCCGACTCTACAGTCGGCCGGCTATCACTTGGTACCAAACAGCTTGTCGCCTGCATCGCCCAGGCCCGGCATAATGTAGCCGTGTTCATTGAGGCCCTTGTCGATCGACGCGGTATACAGCTCCACATCCGGGTGCGCTTTTTCCAGCGCGGCGATACCTTCCGGCGCCGCCACCAGTACCAGCACCTTGATGCTGCGGCAACCCGCTTTCTTCAGCAGATCGATAGTGGCAATCATCGACCCGCCGGTCGCCAGCATCGGGTCAACGACCAGCGCCATACGCTCATCAATATTGGACGCCAGCTTCTGAAAATAGGGCACCGGCTCCAGCGTTTTTTCGTCGCGGTACATCCCCACCACGCTGATGCGCGCACTCGGTACGTTTTCCAGCACCCCTTCCATCATGCCGAGGCCGGCACGCAGAATCGGTACGACGGTAATTTTTTTACCTTTGATTTGGTCGACTTCAACCGAACCGCACCAGCCTTCGATGGTCACTTTTTCCGTCGCCAGATCGGCGGTGGCTTCGTATGTCAGCAGACTGCCGACTTCAGACGCCAGTTCACGGAAACGCTTGGTACTGATATCGTGCTCGCGCATCAGACCTAGTTTATGTTTGACGAGCGGGTGTTTCACCTCGACGATTTTCATTACTTTTTTACTCCCCATCGGCAGTGGACGGCCAAAAAAATCGCGGGATTATACCGCTTTTTCAAATGTACGCCATAGATTCAAGTCTGATCCAAATCAAGCAAAAACGGAAATTATCGCCGTCAATCCGCTACCCCGCCGACAACGGCCGTCGCCCTGTGCCGACGAAACCGCCACAGGCGAAAGACACCGCTCGCAAACGTTTGCTTACGCTGCTAGAATTAGCGCGCTCCATTTTTTAAACCAATCGTAACCTCCGTGGGGACTTCCGCAGTGACCGATAAAACCTCTCTCAGCTATAAAGACGCAGGCGTGGATATTGATGCTGGCAATGCATTGGTAGACCGTATCAAAGGTGTAGTGAAACAGACCCGTCGCCCGGAAGTTATGGGTGGATTGGGCGGTTTCGGTGCCCTGTGCGCCTTACCGCAAAAATACCGCGAACCGGTACTGGTTTCCGGTACCGATGGGGTGGGTACTAAACTGCGTCTGGCGATGGACCTGCAACGTCACGATACGATTGGTATCGACCTGGTGGCGATGTGCGTCAACGACCTGGTGGTACAAGGCGCCGAGCCGCTGTTCTTCCTGGATTATTACGCCACCGGTAAGCTGGATGTGGACACCGCAGCTCGCGTTATCACCGGTATCGCCGAAGGCTGCAAACAATCCGGCTGTGCGCTGGTCGGCGGCGAAACCGCTGAAATGCCCGGCATGTACCACGGCGACGATTACGACGTAGCCGGTTTCTGCGTCGGCGTGGTCGAGAAAGCCGAGATTATCGACGGCAGCAAAGTACGCGAAGGCGACGCGTTGATCGCACTGGCCTCCAGCGGCCCGCACTCCAACGGTTACTCGCTGATTCGCAAAATTCTTGAAGTGAGTGGTGCTAATCCGGAACAGGTGCAACTGGATGGCAAACCGCTGGCTGACCATCTGCTGTCGCCGACTAAAATCTACGTTAAATCCGTGCTGTCGCTGATCGAAAATGTGGACGTACACGCCATTTCCCACCTGACCGGCGGCGGCTTCTGGGAAAACATTCCGCGCGTACTGCCGGAAGGTATGCAGGCGACCATTGATGAATCCAGCTGGCAGTGGCCGCCGGTATTCCAATGGTTGCAGCAAAACGGCAACGTCAGCCGCCACGAAATGTACCGCACGTTTAACTGCGGCGTAGGCATGATCATTGCTCTGCCGGCCGACCTGGCGGATAAAGCCATCGAACACCTCAACGGCAATGGTGAAACCGCCTGGAAAATCGGTGTCATTACCCGCACCGACGGCGGAGAAACCGTGGTCATTCAGTGATGAAAAACATCGTCGTCCTGATTTCTGGTCAGGGGAGTAATCTGCAGGCGTTGATTGACGCCTGCCAGCATGGACGTCTTGCCGGGCGAATCACTGCGGTGCTGAGTAACAATCCCGATGCGTTCGGGTTGGAACGCGCCCGTGACGCCGGCATCGCTACCCATGCGTTGCTGCCCGGCGATTACGCCAGCCGAGCCGATTTTGATGAGGCGCTGGCAATCGAAATCGAGAAATATCAACCCGATGTGGTGCTGCTGGCCGGATACATGCGTATCCTCAGCGCCGGATTCGTCGCTCGTTTCCTCGGCAAAATGCTGAATATCCACCCGTCGCTGCTGCCGAAGTATCCCGGTCTGCACACCCATCGCAAGGCGCTGGAAAACGGCGACAGCGAGCACGGCACGTCGGTACACTTCGTGACCGAAGAACTGGACGGCGGCCCGGTTATCTTGCAAGCCAGAGTGCCGATTTTCCCCGGTGATACCGAGCAGGATATTCAGGAACGGGTGCAAACGCAGGAGCACAGCATCTATCCGCTGGTCGTCGGTTGGTTTCTGGCCGGACGTTTGGCGTTGCGCGACCATCAAGCCTGGCTCGACGGCGAGGTTGTTCCTCCCGGCGGTTACGCCGCCGAATAAAGACCACCCTCTCGCCCCGGCGCATCGCATTACCGGGGCGTTATTCCGCTCATCTGTTCATAACGCGTCCATCCCGGGCCGATCTCTTTTTTTCTGGATAATGACCTTCGTCACAAAGGTTACGGAATTGTATGTAACCGCTTTCATCACTGTGACCTGACTCACGCAGTCTCTCCATAACGCCTGACAGAATAGGCCCGAACAGCTTGAGTGTCAGAGGGCGCCCCGTGAACTTTTTCTTCTGTGGTGAGTATGCATGATTACCATCCGTGATGTCGCGCGTCAGGCGGGCGTTTCCATTGCCACGGTTTCCCGTGTGCTCAATAACAACAATGCGGTCACCCAGCAAACGCGCGAGCTGGTGTTGCAAACGGTCGAGCAATTGGGCTATCGCCCGAATGCCAATGCGCAAGCGCTGGCATCGCAGGTCAGCGACACTATCGGCGTGGTGGTGATGGACGTGTCGGACCCGTTCTTCGGCGCGATGGTCAAAGCGGTGGATACGGTGGCGCAGCGGCTGCAAAAGCATGTACTGATTAACAATTCCTATCATCAGGAAGAAAAGGAACGGCATGCTATTGAAGTGCTGATACGCCAGCGCTGCAACGCGCTGATCGTGCATGCCAAAGCCTTATCCGACGAGGAATTAGCGGCGTTTATGGATCAAGTTCCCGGCATGGTGCTGATCAACCGGCTGCTGCCAGATTACCCGCACCGCTGCGTCTGTCTGGACAACGTCAGCGGCGCCATGATGGCGACCCGCATGTTGTTGCAGCAAGGGCATCAGCGCATTGGTTATCTCCGCTCCAGCCACCCGATAGAAGACGTAACGGAACGACTCACCGGCTGGCGACAGGCATTGCAGGAACACGGTATCGAAGCCCCCGACGAGTGGGTAGCCGGCGGCGAGCCCGACCTGCAAGGCGGTGAAGCGGCGATGGTGGAACTGCTGGGGCGTAACCAGCAGTTGACCGCCGTGTTCGCCTACAACGACGGCATGGCGGCCGGCGCGCTGATGGCGCTAAAAGATAATGGCATTCCGGTGCCGGAGCGGTTTTCGGTGATCGGTTTCGACGATATCCCTATTTCCCGTTACACCGATCCACGCCTGACCACCATCCGCTACCCTATTATTTCTATGGCGAAAATCGCTACGGAGCTAGCGTTGAAAGGGGCGGCCGGCCTGCTGGATCCAACGGCCAGACACTGTTTCATGCCGACGCTGGTACGGCGGCATTCGGTGGCCACGCGCTAAAATGTGGAAGCGGTCACTAATTCTTTCAAATCATCCATGTAACCGCTTTCAATTTGTGAGTAAATTCACAGTTAATTAACATTGCGCTCTCTATGATGAGGGCGTACTGCGTAGGCCGGACGCCTTGTAATACGGCAGCTAATCAGTCAATTAGCTGGGCGGCCGCCTTGGCGAAAACGTTCACAATATCGGTTTCAGCATGTTGTTTGTTTCAGGATGTATTACCAGGCAACGTCGCCAAACCAGCGAGCATTGTCTGAAAACAGGGAAGTCAGGCTTTTAAGCGGGCCATGCCTGCAAACTCCATCAGGCTGGCGTTACCCGCCACTGATGACGACTAACTGACTGCCGTACTACGTCTACCTTGCGTTGTGCGGCCGGACTGAGAACTACCCTGCATAAACCCGGAGATATCATGAATAAGAAGGTTTTCACTCTCACCGCCCTGGTTGCCAGCATGATGTTCGGAGCTACCGCCCATGCCGCGGATACCCGTATCGGCGTCACTATCTACAAATACGACGACAACTTCATGTCGATGGTGCGCAAGGATATTGAAAAAGAAGCCAAGGCCCTGGGTGGCGTTGAACTGCTGATGAACGACTCGCAGAACGACCAATCCAAACAGAACGATCAGGTAGACGTGCTGCTGGCTAAAGGTGTGAAAGCGTTGGCTATCAACCTGGTTGACCCGGCTGCTGCCGCCATCGTGGTGCAGAAAGCGAAAGCCGCCGACGTGCCGGTGGTGTTCTTCAACAAAGAACCGAATGCGAAAGTTCTGGCCAGCTACGATAAAGCCTACTACGTCGGTACCGATTCCAAAGAGTCCGGCATCATTCAGGGCCAGTTGATCGCCAAACACTGGAAAGCGAACGCCTCCTGGGATCTGAATAAAGACGGCACTATTCAGTACGCGCTGCTGAAAGGCGAGCCGGGTCATCCGGATGCCGAAGCCCGTACCAAATATGTGGTAGACACCCTGACCAAAGAAGGGGCGAAAGTCCAGCAGTTGCAGATGGACACCGCCATGTGGGATACCGCGATGGCCAAAGACAAGGTTGACGCCTGGATGTCCGGCCCTAACGCCAACAAGATTGAAGTGCTGATCGCCAACAATGACGCAATGGCGATGGGTGCAGTCGAAGCGCTGAAAGCCCACAACAAGAGCAGCATTCCGGTATTCGGCGTTGACGCCCTGCCGGAAGCGCTGTCGCTGGTTAAATCCGGCGCACTGGCCGGTACTGTGCTGAATGACGCCGACAACCAAGCCAAGGCCACGATTGACCTGGCGAAGAATCTGGCGCTGGGCAAACCGGCGGGTGAAGGCACCAGCTTCAAAATTGAAAACAAGGTGGTTCGCGTGCCTTACGTGCCGGTTGATAAAGACAATCTGGCGCAATTCACGAAGTAATCTCATCGGGGCGCAGCAACCGCTGCGCCCTCTACTGTTTGAGCGAATGATTTTCTCAGCCAGGCAGTCATATTCAGTCTGGCAACGTTTCAGCCAGGTACTTATTTCGACCAGGTAAAATATGACCAGTGACACTCTAACCACTCAGCGCGAATTCCTGCTGGAGATGACCAATATCAGTAAGTCGTTTCCCGGTGTAAAGGCATTGGATAATGTCAACCTGAAGGTGCGCCCCCACTCCATCCATGCTCTGATGGGAGAAAACGGCGCAGGAAAATCGACTCTACTGAAATGTCTGTTCGGCATTTATCAGAAAGATTCAGGCAGCATTCAATTCCAGGGGCAGGAAATCGATTTCAAAAGCGCGAAAGAAGCGCTGGAGAATGGTGTATCCATGGTGCACCAGGAGTTGAACCTGGTTTTGCAACGTTCGGTTATGGATAACATGTGGCTCGGCCGTTATCCCAAAAAAGGGTTGTTCGTCGATCAGGAAAAAATGTATCGCGACACCAAAGCCATTTTCGATGAACTGGATATCGATATCGACCCGCGCGATAAAGTCGCGGTGTTGTCGGTGTCGCAGATGCAGATGATCGAAATCGCCAAAGCATTCTCCTACAATGCCAAAATCGTCATCATGGACGAGCCCACCTCGTCACTGACGGAAAAAGAGGTGAACCATCTGTTCACTATCATCCGTAAACTGAAAGACCGGGGCTGCGGCATTGTTTACATCTCCCACAAAATGGAAGAGATCTTCCAGCTGTGTGATGAAATCACCGTATTGCGTGATGGTCAGTGGGTTGCCACCCAACCGTTGGATGGCCTGAATATGGACCAGATCATCGCCATGATGGTCGGCCGCTCCCTCAATCAACGCTTTCCGGACAAAACCAACACCCCCGGCGACGTCATGCTGGAAGTACGCGGTTTGACCTCAATGCGCCAGCCCTCGATCCGCGACGTGTCGTTTGACCTGCGCGAGGGGGAGATTCTGGGTATTGCCGGTCTGGTCGGCGCCAAACGCACCGATATCGTCGAAACCCTGTTCGGTATCCGTGAAAAACTCAGCGGCACCATCAAACTGCATGGCAAAGACATCAACAACCATACCGCCAACGAGGCGATCAACAACGGTTTTGCGCTGGTCACCGAAGAGCGTCGTTCCACCGGTATCTATGCCTATCTGGATGTCGGCTTCAACTCGCTGATTTCCAATATCCACAAATACAAGAACAGTCTCGGCCTGCTGGATAACAAGCGCATGAAAAGCGATGTGCAGTGGGTCATTGATTCCATGCGGGTAAAAACCCCTGGACACCACACCGCCATCGGCTCGTTATCCGGCGGTAACCAGCAGAAAGTCATCATCGGACGCTGGCTGCTGACCCAGCCGGAAATTCTGATGTTGGATGAGCCGACCCGCGGCATCGACGTGGGCGCCAAATTCGAGATTTATCAGTTGATTTCAGAACTGGCGAAAAAAGGCAAAGGAATCATCATCATTTCATCCGAAATGCCGGAATTGCTGGGCATCACCGACCGCATTCTGGTGATGAGTAATGGCCTCGTCGCAGGCATTGTCGAAACCAAGAACACCACGCAGAACGAAATTCTCCGTTTAGCGTCGTTACACCTTTAATGATGTAAGGGCTGTTACCATGAAAGCTACAACAACAAAAAGTGCGCTCACCTGGCTGAAAGACAGTGGCATTTACGCCGTACTGCTGGTATTGCTGGTGATTATTATTATCCAGGATCCCACCTTCCTCAGCCTCACTAACCTGAGTAACATTCTTACCCAGTCTTCGGTGCGCGTCATTATCGCACTCGGCGTGGCCGGGCTTATCGTCACCCAGGGTACCGACCTGTCGGCGGGGCGTCAGGTCGGCCTCGCCGCCGTGGTCGCGGCCACACTGCTGCAGGCGATGGACAACAGCAACAAAGTGTTCCCGCATCTGGAAACCATGCCGATCCCGCTGGTCATCCTGATCGTCTGTGCTATCGGCGCGCTGATCGGTCTGGTCAACGGTATTATCATCGCCTACCTGAAAGTGACGCCGTTCATCACCACATTGGGTACGATGATCATCGTTTACGGTATCAACTCCCTGTATTACGACATCGTCGGCGCATCGCCGATTGCCGGCTTTGACGAACGTTTCTCTACCTTCACGCAGGGCTTTGTGCGCCTCGGCGACTTCAAACTGTCCTACATCACGTTCTATGCCGCGATTGCGTCACTGTTCGTGTGGATTTTGTGGAATAAAACCCGTTTTGGTAAAAACATTTTCGCTATCGGCGGCAACCCGGAAGCGGCCAAAGTGTCCGGCGTCAACGTATCGCTGAACCTGATTCTGGTGTACATGTTGTCCGGTGTGTTCTATGCCTTCGGCGGTATGCTGGAAGCCGGCCGTATCGGCAGTGCTACCAACAACCTGGGCTTTATGTACGAACTCGACGCCATCGCCGCGTGCGTGGTCGGCGGCGTATCCTTTGCCGGCGGCGTGGGTACGGTGGCCGGCGTCGTGACCGGGGTTATCATCTTCACCCTCATCAACTACGGCCTGACCTACATCGGCGTCAGCCCTTACTGGCAGTACATCATCAAAGGCGGCATCATTATTTTCGCCGTTGCGCTGGACTCCCTGAAATACGCCCGCAAAAAATAACGCGTGCATGCATCACCTTCTCTACCTGCCACCCCGGTGGCAGGTTTTTCTTTTTTTAACGCGCAGTAATACGTGGCGAAATCCGGGTTATCGACGGGCTTACACCCCGCCGCCGGATAGCCCGACGAAGACCTTATTTTGCACACGCGCCCGGCTGCTATAAAATAACGCTTTTGTAGATTTCCACACGGTACGCGGCTGCCTTTTCCCCGCGTTGTCCGTTATGACGCTAGCTTGTAGGGAAAATAAATGAAAAAACTTCTCGCACTGACGGCGCTCGCCCTGAGCGCCTGTTTTATGCTCAGCGCCGCGCAGGCCGGCAGCACGCTGGACCGGGTTAAACAAACCGGTGTCGTTCGCAACGTTCTGTTCAATGACTACCCGCCATTCAGTTATCTGGACGATAAAAACCAGTTGGTCGGTTTCGATGTCGACGTCGCCAACGCCGTTGCGAAGAAACTGGGAACCAGGCTGGAACTGGCAACCCCCGGCTGGGAAACTATTGTCGGCGGAAAATGGCAAGGCCGTTGGGACATGTGCATCTGTTCTATGACCCCCAATGCAGAGCGCGCCAAAGTACTCGATTTCAGCACGCCCTATTACAGCACTTTTGCCGTACTGATCGTCCATAAGGATGAGAAGAACATCCAATCCGCCGCCGACCTGAGCAACAAGAAAGTCGGGTTGGGGCTGGGGTCCAGCTATGAGAATTACCTCAATAAAAGTCTGGCGATCCCCGGCGGTAAGCCGATCGACTTCCCGTTTGACCACGTGCAGGCGGTGCCCACCGACGAAGACATGGCGTTCCGTAATCTGGCGCTCGGCCCGGGTAAACGGTTGGATGCGGTCATTTCCGATCGCATTACCGCCAAACCGCGTATCGAGAAGCTGCCACAGTTGCGTATTTTGCAGCAACTGTATGCCGAACCGAACTGGATTGCCGTCGACAAAGGCGATCCGGAATGGAGCAAAACGCTGGCCGACGCCATCTCCGCGCTGCGCGCCGACGGCACGCTGAAAGCTATCTCGATGAAATGGTTTGGTGAAGACATCACCGGGGTCACCCCGTAATGTCGCGATCGTCTGCTGAAAACTCGTCACACATGCCGCCGGCGCCTGAGCGCGCCGGATTGGGTTTTCGTCTGCGCGCCGGCCTGACCTGGCTGGTGCTGCTCAGCCTGCTGCTGTGGCTGTTTTCGTTTATGGACCTGGATACCGGTCTGATCCGGCAGAAACTGCCGTCCATGTTGGGGATGCACCTCTCGCCGGACGGCTTCATTCAGGGAGCGGTACTGAGCGTCGTCATCACGGTGATTTCCATGCTGTTTTGCATCCTGCTGGCGGTCATCACCGCGGCAGGCCGGCTCTCTTCCAGTGCCATTGCATTCGGCTGCGCGACGTTTTACGTCTCACTGTTTCGCGGCACACCGCTGCTGGTGCAAGTGTTGATCATCTACCTCGCGCTGCCGCAGGTCGGTATCGTCATGAGCGCCTTTACGTCCGGTATCATCGCGCTGTCGTTAAATTACGGCGCCTATCTGGCGGAAACTATCCGCAGCGGCGTACTCGCGGTGCCTCGTGGTCAGAAAGAGGCGGCGATGGCGCTGGGACTGTCACGCTGGGTCATTACCACCCACGTGGTGGCGCCGCAGGCGCTGCGCATCATTATTCCGCCCGCCGGTTCGCAGTTCATTTCGATGATCAAAGATTCGTCGCTGGTGTCGCTGATGGGGTTATGGGAACTGAACTTTCTGGCGCAGTCTTACGGCCGCAGTACCTATCACTACATGGAAATGCTCACCACCGCCGCGGTAATTTATTGGTTGCTGTCCATCGGGCTGGAATTGCTGCAAGGCCGACTGGAACGCCGTTTTGGCCGCGGCTACGAGCACCACGAGAGTAAAACCTCGTCCTGAACGCCCTTTAGCGCCACGTTCGCCATGCCGTAACGGCGACTTTAATTATTTACATAATCTGCGCCAGCCCTGTGAAATATCAGGGCTTTTTCTTTTTCGTCTCCCTTTCTCACCGCTTTTTCGTTGCAAACAAAAATAATTATTATTATTTTTTCTGCCTTAATTTTATGAGAAAAGAATAATGCGCATCGTTTTTCTCCTCTTCGCCATGCTATGCCTTACCCCACTGGCGCAGGCCAAAACCGTTACCGACATTACCGGCCGTCAGGTCGTCATTCCGGATAATCCGCAACGTATTGTACTGGGCGAAAGCCGTATGCTGTATACGCTGGCTTTGCTGGAACCGGACAACCCGGCACAGCGCGTGGTGGGGTGGCCTGGTGATCTGGCTCGCTACGATGCACAAAGCTGGGGCCGTTATACCGCCAAATTCCCGGATATTGCCCGTATCCCGCAGTTAGGTAACGGCAATCTCAATAGCGTCAACGCGGAAATGCTGCTGCCGCTAAAACCGGATTTGGTTATTCTGCCTCGTCTGGCCAAAGGCGCCGACAACGAACAGAGTATCCAGCAAGCATTAACGCAGGCGGGTATTCCTTATCTCTATATCGATCTGCGCATCGAACTGCTGAAAAATACCCTGCCCAGCCTGCGCCTGCTCGGCGATGTGCTCAACCGACAGTCACGCGCCGATGCCTTTATCGCGTTTTACCAACGCCATATGGACGTTGTCAAAACGCGGATAGCCCAGTATCAGGGCCGCAAAACCACGGTGATGCTGCATCTGCATCTTGGGCGTCGGGATACCTGCTGTACCACTGCCGTCAACGGTAATCTCGGCGAACTGCTGGCCTTCGCCGGCGGTGAGAACATCGCCGCCGGCAAAGTGAAAGGCGTCTATGGCGAGCTAAGCCCGGAACAGGCTCTGGCGGCCAGACCGGATGTCTACATCGCCACCGGGATGGCCGGGCCAGACGGCAAACGCCTGTCCGATCTGATGCTCGGCCCGGACGTGACGCCTCGTCAGGCCGGCGACAGCTTACGTACCTTGTTAATGCAGGAACCGCTACTCTCCCACCTGAGCGCCGTCGGCAGCGGCCGTGCCTGGAGTATGTGGCACAACTTTTATCTCAGCCCTTATCACGTGGTGATGGTAGAAATGTTCGCCAAAGCCCTTTATCCAACGCTGTTTAGCGATATCGACCCGCAGCAAACCTTACAACAACTCTATCAACAGTTTTTACCGATTGATTTTTCAGGGACCTATTGGAGTCAGTTAACACATGAATAACCGTCACCGGCAAAAAGGCTGGCCGCTACTGGCTTTGCTGCCGTTCAGCCTTCAGGCTGCCGCCGCATCAACCGAGAGCAACGCCACCCCAAATACCAACAAGCAGGAAGATACCTTGGTGGTGAATGCCAGCCCGTCTGCCGGCAGCGCCAGAGAAACCGGCTACCAACCGCACAGCGCCGTAACCGGCACCCGCACCGATAGCCGCCTGCTGGATATCCCGCAAGCCGTCAATATAGTGCCGCAACAGGTACTGGAAGATCAGGCGGTAAGAAGTCTTGACGACGCGTTATACAACGTCAGCGGCATCACCCAGGCCAACACGTTGGGCGGAACGCAGGATGCGGTGATGAAGCGCGGTTTCGGCGATAACCGCGACGGTTCGATCCTGCGTGACGGCGTGCGCTCTATTCAGGCGCGCAACGTTACGCCGACCACCGAACGGGTAGAAGTATTGAAAGGCCCGGCGTCCATGCTGTATGGCTGGGGCGAACCCGGCGGCATGATCAACATCATCAGCAAAAAGCCGGAACTGGTGCAGAAAACCCATATCGAAGGCTGGAACAGCAGCTTTAACGGCGGCGGCGGCCAGTTAGATATCACCGGCCCGCTCAGTACCTCCGGCCTGGCTTATCGCATGATCGTCGATCACGATGAAACCGACTACTGGCGCAACTTCGGTCGTAATCGCCAGACGACGATTGCGCCGTCGCTGATGTGGTATGGCGACAGCACCACTGTGCGCGTTGCTTACGAGCATATGGAATACCTGACGCCGTTCGATCGCGGCACGGTAATCGATAGCCGCACCGGCAAGCCGGTCGCCACACCGCGTGAACGCCGGTTTGACGAAGCCTACAACGCCACCCGCGGCGATCAGGACACGCTGACGTTCCAGATGGAAAACACCATCAACGATCGCTGGAAAACCAAACTGAATTACGCCTACAGCCGCAATACCTATAACGACAATCAGGCTCGCGCCATGTCGCTAAACCCCAATACCGGATTCCTGACGCGCCGGGCCGATGCGACCCAGGACGCGCACAGTCAATCGCAGAACGTGCAACTGACGCTGAATGGCGATACCGACTGGGGTGGCGTCAACCACCAGTTGCTGTTCGGTTTCGACCACGAGGCTGACCGTACCCATCGCGGTAATATGATCCGCGGCAGAACCAACAGCAGTTTCAACGTTTATAATCCGGTATATGGCCTTTTCCCGGCTTCCAACTCTGTTCTTGCCACCGAGAGCGACCAGAAAGAAGACGTCGATAGCACCGGCATTTTCATGCAGGACGCCATACGACTGGACGAACATTGGATGCTGTTGGGCGGCGTACGCTATGACCGCTTTGATGTGATGTCGGGCAAAGGGCGCCCCTTCGTGACCAATACCGACAGGTCCGACAGCCGGGTGGTGCCGCGTGCAGGCGTCGTGTACAACCTCACCTCTTACGCCTCGTTGTACACCAGCTACAGTGAATCCTTCAAGCCTAACTCCGCCATCAATAAACCGATAGGAGAAGCGATGGAGCCGGAAGTCGGGCGCTCCTACGAGGTCGGCGCCAAACTGGATCTCCCTAATCGCATTACCGCCAACCTGGCGTTGTTCGATATTCAAAAGCGTAACGTGATGGTAGATGAACTTCAGACCATCAACGGCGTAAGCGAAACCGTGACCCGCACTGCCGGCAAAGTACGTTCGCAAGGGGTGGAGGTGGATGTGGCCGGCAAGCTGACCGATAACCTGAGCCTGATCGGTTCCTATGCCTTTACCGATGCCCGCGTTACCGCAGACCCGACGAACCAGGGCAATGAAATGGGCAACGTGGCGCGCCATACCGCCTCATTGTTCCTGACCAATGACTTCGGCACGATGGGCCTGCACGCCGGCGATGACCTGCGCGCAGGTATCGGCGCTCGCTATGTCGGCCGTCGCCCCGGCGATGCCGCCAACAGCTTCTTCCTTGACGACTACACCGTAGCGGATGCCTTTGTCGCCTATAACGTGCCGATCAACGGTTACAAAGTGAAGTGGCAACTGAACATCAAAAACCTGTTCGACAAGACCTACTACCCTTCCAGCGGCAGTAGCCAATATGTTTCGATTGGCGACCCGCGTGAAGTGGTGTTGCGCGCCAGCGTCGATTTTTAATCAACGACACCGCGCGGTCTTTACCCAGACCGCGCGGTGAGTATTGGAGCACGGCAACCTCAGCGTCATCCAGCCGAGAGGCAATAACATCAACCTCAGGCGTGATAACGCCGAAACAACGCATTGCCGCGCAACAGACGCAAGCCCAGCCAACTGCCGTACAGCGACAACAGCAACGCCGCCATGACCGGCAACCCGCCCCACAGCCACAGGTTCGGCTGCCACGGAAAATCAAACACCTTGCGCTGCAGCAGCCACAGCGCCGCTTCCGCGCCCAGCGCCGCCGCTATACCGGCGGATAACCCCAGTACCGCGAATTCCCACCATAGCGTGGCGCGCAACAACCGGCGGCTTGCCCCCAATGTGCGATACACCATCAGTTCCTGGCGGCGTTGACGCATACCGACCTGAATCTGCGCCAGCAACAACAGTGCGCCGCAGAACAGCACCAGCACCACCATCACCTCCAGCGCTAACCCCACCTGCTGCAACACCGTGCCGATCTGCTTCAAAATGGCGCCGACATCCAGCACCGTCAACGTTGGAAACTGTCGGTTTAATTGGGTTACCAACGTATCGCCGCCGTCATAGCGGAAACTGGTTAGCCACGATTGTGGCTGGCTATCCAGCGAACCCGGTGGAAAAATAAAAAGAAATTCGGCCGCAAGCTTTCCCAATCCACCTGTCGCAAGCTGCTGACCGTCGCCTGAAACGGTTGGGTATCGCCGGTAAACATCAACGTATCGCCGATTTTCACCCCAAGGCGCTGCGCCACCCCTTGCTCTATCGACACTTCGCCCGCTTTCGGCGGCCATTGCCCCGCCACCAGCGGATTATGCTCCGGCCGCTGAGCCAGCCAGGTCAGATTCAGTTCCCGGTTGACGGTTTCGCCGCCGGGATCATCTTCACGTATCAGATCGGTGGCACGCAGCCCATTAATTTCCGTCAGACGGGCACGAATAATCGGGTAAAAAGTTTCCGGTTTGACCTGATGTTGCGCCAGAAAATCCGTGACCTGCGGCACCTGATCGGCACTGATATTCAGTACAAAGTAATTAGGGCTACCCGGCGGTAACTGCTGCTGCCAGCGATCCAGCAAATCGCCGCGCAACAACAGCAATAACGCCAACAACATGAAAGACAGCGAAAATGCCGCCAGTTGGCCCAAGGTGACCCACGGCTGGCGTAATAAGCGGTTAGTCGCAAGACGCAATGCCAATGTTTTCAGCGTCAGACGGCGCAGTAATAACAAGCCGCCCCAACCAATGCCGCCCAACAGCAACGACAACGCCAACATCCCCCCCAACAGTGACCATAACAACGCACCGCCGCCGGACATCACCACCAGTAAACCGATCACCACCGTCGCTACCACCGGCAGGTAGTAACGCAACGGCCAGACATTCGCCACCACATCCTGACGCAACACCCGCAGCGGCTGAGTCGCCAGCAGTTGCCGGTAAGGACGTATCCCGACCAGCAGCGAAATCAACACCAGCGTTCCCAGCGCCCACGCCCACGGCCATAATCCGGCAACAGGTAATTCACCGGGCAGCACCGGAGCAAGAGCCCGTATCAGCAACGCTTCAAAGCCAGTCCCCAGCAGGCTGCCGCACAATGCCGACAACGCCAGCACCGATAGCCACTGCCCGATAATCAACCGGCGCAGCGCCTGACGCCCGGCCCCCAACGTTTTGAGCACCGCCACCAGATCGTAACGACTGCGGCAGTAATGCCCCATCGCTACCGCTACCGCCGCCACCGACAGCAATAGCGTCAGCAACGCCGACAGCAATAAAAATTGTTGCGAGCGCTGCAACGATTTACCCAACGCGCTTTGCGAATCCGCCATGCCGTACCAGCGTTGATCCGGCTTTAACTGCGGGGTAATCACCTCGCTAAAGCGGTCGATTTGCGACGGCGCACCGGCAAACATATAGCGCCAGGTAATACGCCCGCCGGGTTGAATCGCGCCGGTTTTCTCCACATCCGCCAGGTTCATCAGCACCCGCGGTGCCGTCTCGAACGGGTTAAATCCGGCATCCGGCTCCTGCACCAGTTCCCCGGCAATGGCCAAGGTGGTATCACCGACATCCAGCCGATCGCCGACCTTCAACCCCAGCAAAGCCAGCAGTCGAGGTGCTGCCAGTACGGAACCCGGCGCAACCCGTAATCCGGCTGGCTGGGTTTTCAACTCGCCATACAGCGGATAACGCTCGTCGGTGGCTTTGACCTGCGCCAGTTGCGCGTTGTCGCCCGCGTAAGTCATGGTCATGAATGACACCTGCCGGCTCTGCGTCAGCCCTAATTGCTGCGCCTGCTGCAACCACTGTGCATCTATCGGGCGGGAAGCCCGCAGCACACGATCACCGGCCAGAAAATCCCGACTCTGCTGGCTTAGCCCTTTATCCATGCGATCGCTGATAGAGCCGAGCGCCAGCACGCAGGCGACCGACAACGTTAACGCCAGCCAGACAATCAGCAGCGACGGCGAGCGCCATTCCCGCCAAAACCAACGCCAGATCATGCATCCTCCCACAATTTACCGTCGCGCAGCCGCAGACAACGCTCACAACGCGCAGCCAGTTGCTCATCATGCGTCACCAGAATCAGGGTAGTGGCAAAATCGCGATTAAGGGAAAACAACAGGTTAGCAATGCGCTCACCGGTCTGCCGGTCGAGATTACCGGTCGGCTCATCGGCAAACAGCACCCGTGGGCGCCCGCTGAATGCGCGCGCCAGCGCCACACGTTGCTGCTCGCCGCCGGAAAGCTGGGCGGGTAAATGGTGTAACCGCGCCCCCAGACCGAGTTGCTGCAACAGTTGCTCCGCATGCTGACGGCTCTGACGATCGCTTTCACCACGCAGCAACGCCGGCAGTTGCACGTTCTCCAGCGCGGTCAGCGTCGGCACCAGCATAAAAGACTGGAACACAAACCCCACGTCCTGCGCCCGCAACGCGGCCCGGCCCTCTTCATCCAGCCGGTCCAGCCGCTGACCAAGCAACGACACCTGCCCGCTGCTGCCGTCATCCAGCCCGGCCAAAATCCCCAACAGGGTGGATTTCCCCGAGCCGGACTCGCCGACCAGCGCAATGGTCTGAGCAGGTTTGACAACCAGCTCAACTCCGGTGAGGATGGAGAGCTGATTTTCCCCCTGACCAACGTGCTTACCAAGATGATGAACTTCAAGAATGTTTTCCGCAGGCATGTCGTTATCCTTCTATTTTGGGGCCTGTTCAGTCTGCGCGCCTTCGCGTCAGACACCCTGTTGTTGCTGGGCGACAGCCTGAGCGCAGGCTATCGCATGGCGGCAAATCAGGCCTGGCCGGCGTTGTTGGATGCCTCCTGGCAGTCCCGCTCGCCCGCCGTTCCGGTTCGGGTGGTGAACGCCAGTATCAGCGGCGACACCGCAACGCAAGGTCTGGCTCGCCTTCCCGCTTTACTCAAGCAACACCAGCCGCGCTGGGTGTTGGTCGAACTCGGCGGCAATGACGGCTTGCGTGGGTTCCCGCCACAAAACGTAGAACGGGATCTCGCCGGCGTCATTAGCCAGATCAAAACAGCCGGAGCCCAGCCGTTGCTGATGCAAGTTCGCTTACCAGCCAACTACGGGCGGCGCTATACCGAGTCGTTCAGCGCGGTTTATCCACGCCTCGCCGGTACGTTTAGTATTCCGCTGTTGCCGTTTTTCATGGAACAGGTTTATCTCAAACCGGAATGGATGCAGGATGACGGTATCCATCCCACCCGTGACGCCCAGCCGTTTATCGCCGAATGGATGGCAAAACAGCTCGACCCGATTATTAACCAGCACTGAGTCGATAAAGACTGACAGTTAACCACGACTCTTGATATTTAAGCGTTTTCGTTAGGTAAAGTTATGCAAAAAGCGGTTTTGATTACCGGTTGCTCCAGCGGCATTGGCCTGATTGCCGCACAATGTTTGCAACAACGCGGCTATCGCGTACTGGCGGCTTGCCGCCGTCATCAGGATGTGGCGCGCATGAATTCGCTCGGCTTTGAGGGAATCGACCTGGATCTCGATAGCAGCGCCAGCGTCAGACAGGCCGCCGATATTGTCATCGCACTCACCGGAAACCGGCTCTATGGCCTGTTCAACAACGCGGGTTATGGGCTGTACGGGCCGCTTAACACCATTTCCCGTCAGCAACTGGAACAGCAGTTCTCCAGTAACCTGTTCGGCACTCATCAGCTAACCCAGTTGCTGCTGCCTGCGATGTTGCCGCATGGCGAAGGGCGAATTATCCAGACCAGCTCGGTCATGGGGCTCATCTCTACCCCTGGGCGGGGCGCTTACGCCGCCAGTAAATACGCGCTGGAAGCCTGGTCCGACGCATTACGCATGGAACTGCACGGCAGCGGTTTACACGTATCGCTGATCGAACCCGGCCCCATCAGTACCCGATTCACCGACAATGTCGCTCAGACACAGCAGGAACGGCCGGTTACCAACCCCGGTATCGCCAGCCGCTTTACGTTACCGCCGGAAGCGGTGCTGCCGAAGCTGATTCATGCGCTGGAAAGCCCACGCCCGAAACTGCGCTATCCGGTCACGCTGCTTGCCCACGGCATCACCGTGCTGCGCCGGTTGCTGCCGGGGCGCGTACTGGATCACTTGCTGCGGACAAAATCCTGATTCGGGGTTGAAGTAACAGACATCACCCCCATAATGGCTAAAAAGGCTGAGAGAGAACGACATGCTTGAACAACACGCCAACGTGATTGATATCAACGAGACCAATTTGCATCAGGTGCTGGAACACTCTATGAGCGCGCCGGTGCTGTTCTATTTTTGGTCTAATCGCAGCGCCCATTGCCAGCAACTGGAGCCGGTGCTGGACAAACTGGCGGCGGAATACGCCGGTCAGTTTATTCTGGCCAAGGTGGATTGTGACGCGGAACAGCGTGTGGCGGCACAATTCGGCCTGCGCGCCATCCCAACGGTTTATCTGTTCAAGGATGGTCAGCCGGTAGACGGTTTTCAAGGGCCGCAGCCGGAAGAGGTCATCCGCGATCTGCTGCAACGCGTGCTGCCCAAAGCTGAAGATCTGAAATTGGCTCAGGCTCAGCAGTTGATTCAGGAAAACCAGTTGAAAGAAGCGGCGGTGCTGTTGAAAGACGCCTGGCAACTGGATGCCAAACGTAGCGATATCGCGCTGCTGCTGGCGGAAGTTCAGATTCAGCTCAACCGTACCGATGATGCGCAAGCGGTGTTGGACACCATTCCGTTGCAGGATCAGGACAGCCGCTATCACGGGCTGGTAGCGCAAATCGAACTGATGAAACAGGCGGCGGATACGCCGGAAATCCAGCAATTACAACAGCAACTGGCCGCCTCACCGGACAATCAGGAGCTGGCGGTGCAGCTCAGCCTGCAACTGCATCAGGTAGGGCGCAACGAAGAAGCGCTGGAATTGCTGATGGGGATGCTGAAAAAAGATCTGGCCGCGGCCAACGGCAACGCCCGTAAGACACTGATGGATATCATGGCCGCGCTCGGTACCGGCGATGCACTGGCGGCGCGTTACCGCCGCCAGTTGTATTCACTGCTGTACTGATCCCGGCGACCTAACGCGGGGGGCTCCCCCGCGATTTCCCTGCCGGTACGACGACTTTTACAACGTTTCCAACACGCTTATCCAACCGTGACCGCCGTACGCTGACCAGCCATTAAGCCAACGGCGCAGCATGTTCATCGCCAGCATCGCCACCATATCCTGATGCGTCTTCCGGCTATAACGTCTCACATTTACCTGAATCGTCTGGGCGAATGTTCCGTCAGGCGTATGCAACGCCAGCGTCAACACCCCCTCATCCGAATGGCCAACAAACAGTGCCAGCTCTGCCTGATAACGCTCCGCCAGCACGCGTGTTGACTCCGCAACGGCCGCCAGCGTCAACGCCGATTCGTTCGCCTGCCATTCACCGCCGGATAGCGGCACATCCGCCTCGCGCAACTGCCAGTTAAGCAGACCGGCGGTGAAGTCTTCCGCCACCGCCAGACGCAGCCCACGCTCGCGAAGGCGTCGCGCCAATTGCGCAGGTAACCCCTCCGTGCCCTCGAAAATCATATTTTCGCCCGCTACATCACGCACCGTTTGCCACACTGTTTCCATCTCCTGACGCCGGGCTGCGGGACCGGTGAGTTTCAGCTCGATTATCGGCATTGAGGAGCGATACCCCAGCACGACATCTGGCGGTAACGGCAAACTGTCAAGTTGGCTGGCAAGATCGCTTTCGGAACGACCAAAGGTCGTCAGGCGCAAACACAGCGGCGGCTCAGCCCCGGTAAAACGCTGGCGCAAACGCGGCAAAATCTGCTGCTCCACCATCACTTTAAATTCAGACGGCACGCCCGGGGTGAAAAACATCAGGCACTTATTCAACTGCATCGCAAAACCGCACGCGGTACCCACCGGGTTATCCACCAACTCCGCGCCGGCAGGTAGCTGCGCCTGTTTACGGTTGCTGTCGGCCATGACGCGGCCACGCTCGGTGAAGAAGGCTTCCATACGGGCGATCCACTCAGGATGTTCAACCAGGGTTTCGCCAGCCGCGGTGGCTGCCGCCAGCGAACTCAGATCATCGCTGGTAGGCCCCAGACCGCCATTCACGATCAACACGTCGGCGATCCGGCTGCGCTCGGTCAATGCGGCCACCAGTTCCTCCAGCTTATCGCCTACCGTCATGCGGCTGGTCATCGGCACGCCTTGTGAAAACAGGTAATCCGCCAGCCAGGCGGCGTTGGTATCCACAATCTGCCCGTGTAGCACTTCATCACCGGTACATAACATCTCAACCCTAAGCATCCGCAGTACTCCTTATGATGGTTTCACTCCACTTTAGAAACTCGACGTCATAAACACAATGGCGCTTTCCACCTGCAAAAACACAAAAGGCGTGATAAACACGCCTTACGCCTTTTGTTTTGTCAACGATGCCGAGGAATCAGAAATTCAGACCCACGCCGACATACGCCGTATCCGCTACGCGGTTGTCATTGCTGGATTCGCCGGAGGCCATATTGATGTAGCGATAACCAACGTCCAGCGATAACGGACGGAACGGCTGCCAACGCACGCCGCCACGGGCTTCCACATAGTGATCGACATGGCTTGAGAACGCGTCCGGCGAGTAATAACCTTCGCCATACAGGGACACGGAACTGGTCACCGGCACCTGTAATCCGCCGCCGAGCGCAACGCCATAACCATCTTTAAAGCGGTTCTGGTTCAAATAAAGCCCTTTGGCTCCGACTTTGAGCGACGCGTTGCTCAGCGCAAAGGTATAATCCGCACCGACGCTGTAGACGTCATTGCTGTGTTTGTCATCATGGCTCCAGCCAGCATTACCGGACAAACCGGGCACACCCAGGCCGAAACCTGCGTTGGCTCCCGTGTAATCACGTCCTGCTTCCCCAGAAATACTGATGGCATGAGCGGAAACCGTCGCCAGCAGCAGACTTCCCGCACAAGCAATAACCCACTTTTTCATTTCTATAATCCTTAATACGATAAGTTAAACGCGCATAACACCGTGATGTTAACACGCATTTTACCCAAATATTCAACGGCCAAAAGCGTAAATAACCGCAAGCCGGATAAGATTCGACCGGAAAATAGAGACATTATTCTCCGGCGACATAGCAAAGGCGATAGCAACGGACGCGCCACCGCCATGCCTTCTTCGCCGCATTCAGCCGTTCAACGCGTTTGCAGATCCACCCAGGCTTTCACCTGCCGACGGGATATTTTTATCCCGCCGTTTTTCAACTCGGCCGGCAACAGATAACACGCGACCGGGCGCTGAAATCCCGCCAGACGGGATTGCCACCATGCCTCCAACTGGGGCAGCGGCAACGCGTTTTCCACCTCAACCACCGCCACCGGGCGCTGGCCGAATTCCGGGTCGTCAACGGGAACGACGCACGCGTAAGCGACATCCGGGTGCTGCAACAAAACGGCTTCCACATCTTCAGGTTGGATCCCCTCGCCGCCGCTGAAAAACTGGTTATCCAGCCGCCCCAGAATTCGCCATTCACGCCCATCCCACTCGCCTCGATCCCGGGTATGAAACCAGCCTTTTGCGTCAGTCAGCGGGGCCAATCGGCCATCACGCCAATAACCCACCGCCAGACAACGTCCACGCAACAGAATTTCTTCCCCCTCCAGCGTTATCTCGCGTCCGGCCAACGGCAACCCAACGCCGCCGTGAGTGTCGGCACGTTTGGCGCACACTGTCGACGCCAGCTCTGTCAGGCCATAACCGCACCAGCACCGAATCCCCCGATCCTCAGCCTGTTTCGTCAATTCCGCCGGGATCATCGCCCCACCCAGCAATACGGCTCGCAGGCTAATCGGCGCACGATTCTGCGACAGAAGACGCCAGAGTTGGGTTGGAACCAGCGAGGCATGGGTACAAACCCGCAGAGCGACGTCCAAAGGCTGATTTGGTTTCACCACCAGCGATGCCCCGGCAGCCAGCCATCGCCAGACGATGCCCTGCCCGGACACATGAAACAACGGTAATGACAACAACCAGCGATCACCTGCACTAAACGCCATCAACGCCAACACGCCTTCAGCACTGATCAAATGGGCCTCACAGGTATGTACCGCCGCTTTCGGCATACCGCTGGAACCGGACGTTAACGTCATGGTCGCCAGCCGTTTTATCGCCCACGGCAACGGCGGCCGGGTATCTGATCCTGATGACGGTGACAAGGCGGGCAGGCTCAATGGAAGGATCCCCGACGGCCAGTCATGCCCGCCAAGGCACAAGCCGTAGTCGATATTCAGCGATGGCAGCAACGTATCCAGCAATGTGCCCGGCAATTGCGGATTCAGCGGTAGTAAACGTGCGCCGCATTGCAGCAACGCCAGGTAGCAAAACAGCATCTCGGTACTGTTTTTGCCCCGCAGCGCTACCCCCATCCCAGGCTCGACGCCCTGGCAGACAAACGCTGATGCCAGTTGGTTTAGCTGGGCGGACAATTGCTGCCAGGTCCAAATCCCGCTGTCGTCTATCAGCGCCGGCGCCATCGGCTGGGATACCGCCCAGCTCCGCCAGGGCCAATCGGTCAGGCTCGCCATGCCTGCTCCAGCCCGTCGGCCGCGAGTAACGGCAAGGTGCAGTCAGGCCAGGCTCGCACCACTTGCGCCTGCATCAGGTCCAACGTATCCAGCCCCGGCAATACGCCCGGCGTCAACCAATGCGCCAGCCGCGCCAGTTGCGTCAGACCCAGGCTGGACTCAATACTGGAGCTGATTACCGCGGTTAAACCAGCCTGGTGTGCCTGCGCCACCAGTTGGCGACAACGGTGCAGGCTGCCCGTGAGCGAAGGTTTGATAATAATCGCCGCGACCCCCGGTTCAGCGACAACCTGGAACCCCGGCTCGCGCACACTCTCATCCCAGGCAATGGCGATACCGGTAGTCTGGGCGAAATCACGCGACTCATCACGGGTTTTGCAGGGCTCTTCCAGAAAAGCGATGCGGGAACGGTAAGCAGGTGCGACATAGCGGGCAAATCCGTCGGCTTTCTGCCGCGTCCAGCTACGGTTCGCATCCAGACGCAGCCGTAAATCAGGCAGCGCTTCCAACAATAGATTCACGATCATGCCGTCGCGCACCGCTTCATACAACCCGACTTTCACCTTCGCCAACGGTTCAGGCAGGCCCTGCAGCATGGCAAACAGCTCATCCGGGTCGCCGTTGCACAGCGGCGCTTTACGGTAATCCGCCGCTTCAGGCAGTTCACCGTGCAGTTCTGCCAGCGCACAGCTGACACCGAAATCGACGGACGGCAAACCAATCTCATCCGGTGCCTGCCCCATCAACCAGCGTTGCAACTGCGCCTGTGCGGCACCGAGCGCCTCCTCAAGCGTTTCTACGCTGAACTGTGGCAACGGTGCGATCTCCCCCCACCCTTCACGCTCACCGTCACGCAGGCGAAGCAGCAACCCATCACGGGTTTTCAGGCGCTGGTTACGCAGCACCACCCCTGCGTCCATCGGCACGCTGTAACGATAGAGGATTGCCTCGCGCATCAGGGGTTCCGCTTGAATTTGCTGAAGTCAGGCTGGCGTTTTTCATTAAAGGCATTACGGCCTTCCTGCCCTTCTTCCGTCATGTAAAACAGCATCGTGGCGTTGCCCGCCAGTTCCTGCAACCCAGACTGACCATCGCAATCGGCATTCAGCGCCGCCTTCAGGCAGCGCAACGCCATCGGGCTGTTCTGCAACATTTCACGGCACCAACGTACGGTTTCGCGTTCCAGTTCCGCCAGCGGTACCACCGTATTGACCAGCCCCATATCCAGCGCTTGTTGAGCATCGTACTGACGACACAGGAACCAGATTTCACGGGCTTTTTTCTGGCCAACGATACGCGCCATGTATGAAGCGCCCCAACCGCCGTCAAAGGAGCCGACACGCGGCCCGGTCTGGCCAAAAATGGCATTTTCCGCGGCAATGGTCAGATCACACATCATATGCAGCACATGACCGCCGCCGATGGAGTATCCCGCCACCATCGCCACCACCGGTTTCGGGCACGTACGGATCTGGCGCTGAAAATCCAGCACGTTCAGGTGATGAACGCCGCTGTCGTCTTTGTAACCGCCGTAATCGCCACGGACTTTCTGGTCACCGCCGGAACAGAACGCTTTCTCGCCTGCTCCCGTCAGGATGATGACGCCAATACCATCATCATGGCGTGCATTATCCAACGCCTGAATCATCTCTTTTACCGTTTGCGGACGGAACGCATTGCGTACCTGAGGACGATTGATGGTGATTTTGGCAATGCCGTCGGCCGACTTGTGATAAAGAATATCGACAAAATCCCCGCTGCAATCGTGCCATGTTACCGGTGCGTAAAGCAGTTCTTCACTGGGATAAAGCATATTGAATCTTCCTTTCCGGATACGAAATAAACTGGCGAACCCGTTCAGCATAGCCTGACGGGTTCGCCTGATGAGCATTGTGCCCGGCGCCATCCACGCTCAGCAGCGGCAAGCGATGCTGCGTGGCCAGCGCCTGGAATTTAGTGTCCTGACTGCCACAGAGATAGCCGAATGGAACCTGTAGCCGCTGTAATGCCTCAGCCAGATAAGGCTGGCGAGACAGCGAAGTCGCTTCCAGCATATCGGCGACGGCAAGCCCGTGGTTGCCGCTGCGCAGTGCTATCAAGGACGAGCGCTGCGCAGGCGACAACGACGCAAAAACAGGCTGTCGATACCAATCCGGCAGCACGCGATTAAGCGGATCATGGCGAAAGCGCCGTGCCCAATCGGCATCATGCCGGCGCCGTGCCTCGCGTTCTTCCGCCGACGCCAACCCCGGATGCCCGCCTTCCACCAGCAGCCCCCGTAAACCGGCAGCCTCGCCCTGACAGGCATAATGCATGGCAATACGCCCTCCCAACGAGTACCCCAGCAACCAGAAATCAGCCACGGCGTATTGCGTCAATAACCGGGTCAATTGTCGGCTCACGTCATCGAAATCGGCGGCCTTTAACGACGCGGATGCGCCATGTCCCGGTAAATCCACCAACAGCACCGGCCAGTCGGTCAAATACGGCAATATCGGTTGCCAGTCCTCGCCGCTGCCGAGCAAACCATGGAGCATCACCAGCCAGGGTTTACCTGATTGCAGCACCCCCAACCGGCGGCAATACATCACCACGACGGCACCTCGGCCAGTAGCTGTTGCAGCGTTTCAGCCCCTGCTTTAGGTTCTACCACCACTTCAAGTAGCGTCGTTCCCCCCAACCGCCATCCGGTGCTTACCGCGTCCTGAACGTCCGACCATTGCTGAGCCCGGGCGTAACGTAGCCCGAACAGAGCCGCCGCGTGGCGAAAATCCACCTGCTGAGGCATACAATAAAAAGTTTCCCGTTGCGCTTCGGGCGTCGGCAGTAACGAAAAAATCTGCCCGCCGTCGTTATTTACCACCACCAGCACCAGCGGTGCGGGCGGTTGGCGCAGCAACGCTAATCCATTGAGGTCATACAGCGCCGATAAATCGCCGACAATCGCCAGCATCGGCCGGGCATTGGCGCGCTGTACGCCCGCCAGCGTCGATAACAGCCCATCAATACCACTGGCGCCACGGTTGGAATATACCGGATACCCAGCAGGCAGACGGGCAAAAGCATCCACCAGCCTCACCGTCAGGCTGTTGCCGACAAAAAACTGCCCCTCAGGCGGCAGCAATTCGCTGACGCGATGCGCCAGTTGCGCCTCACCGAAACCCACGGATAAACGGGCCGCCACCTGCCGGGCAACCCGCTCCGCGCAGGATGCCACCTCCGGCGCCCAGGGTGCCTGGGCTATCGCAGGATGCGCCGCCAGCCAGTCGGCAATATCGGCGACTAATCGGCGCCCCCGATGCTGGGCAGGGTCAAGCCGCCCCGGCAGGCTATCAATCAACCAATATTGCTCGGGCGTGACTGTTGCCTGCCACTGCAGCAGGCGTTTTCCCGTCAGGCTGGCGCCAAACTGCACCACAATGTCAGCCTGACGCAATGCATCCGCCTGCGGGTGCTGAAGCCATAAATCCGCGCACGCCAACGGTTGGCCGGTTTGCGACAGCGCATCACCAATCAACGGCCAGCCGAGCTGACGCGCCCAGTCGGCTATTTTCTCACCGACGTGCGCCGGCACTCGCCCGGCAATCACTACGCCACGCCGCTTGCGCCATTGCGGCCAGTCAGGCTGCCCCAACGCAGCCGATACGCCATGTTCACACTGCAACCAAGGCTGCGGCTGGTTCCACCAGTCGCCCAACGCCTGTCGCCAGTCCTGAAAAGCGGTAGGGTCGTCCTCGCCATATAACGGTTCGGCGAACGGGCAATTGATATGCAATGCGCCATAGCGCAATTCGCCCAACGCATTATCAAGCGCAGACACCAGCCAACGAGCCGGAATATCAGGGGTGGGACGCGGCAAATCCAGCGTCATCGTCGGGTGTGAAGCAAACATACCGGGTTGCCGAATCGCCTGATTAGCGCCGCAGTCGATCAGTTCCGGCGGGCGATCCGCCGTCAGTATTATCAGCCGTTCGCCGGTCAGCCCGGCTTCAATAATCGCGGGATAAAGATTGGCCGCCGCCGTACCGGACGTCACGACCACCGCCACCGCTTCGCCGGAAGCTTTGGCCAGCCCCAGCGCCAGATGCCCGAGACCGCGCTCGTCAAAATGGGTATGGCATACCAGCGCCGGGTGCGAGGCGGCAGCCAGCGTCAAAGGCGTAGAACGAGATCCCGGCGCGATGCAGACATGCCGCACGCGATGATGGCTGAGCGCTTCAAAAATGACCGTTGCCCAGCGACGGTTAAAAATATGTGTGGACATGTTCGACTCAACAACTCCGGTTGCGGGTTGTGGTAATAATTATATTTTTTTTCATCCGGCCAACTTTGATATAAACCAGTAACAGGCAATAAATCGCGCTATGAAATATCATCTTCCAGCAACGATTTGAGTCCGGCCGCTTTGTTTTCCAGTTCCAGCCATTCTTGCTCTGGATCAGAACCCGCCACAATCCCGGCACCGGCATACAGCGTCAATTGCTTCCCATCCACGCTGGCTGAACGTAATGCCACGCTGAATTCAGATTGTTGCCGGGACACATACCCTGCCGACCCGGCATACCAGCCACGACGAAACGGCTCATGCCGAGACAGAAATGCCCGTGCAGCCGCACGCGGCAACCCGGCAACCGCCGCCGTCGGCTGTAGCAGCTGCAGACACTCGCTATCCGTACTGCCGCGTAACGTTGCCTGGATGGTTCGCCGCAGATGCTGCACCTTACGCAGACGGATAATCTCCGGCGGCATCACATCCAGCGTCAGCGCCACCTGATGCAGACGCTGGCAAATATCATCCACTACCAGCATGTTTTCACACTGATTTTTCACATCGTTCATCAGCCAGTTTGCCAGTTCGGCAGCTTTTTCGTCGTTATGATCACTGGCTACCGTGCCGGCCAGCGCTTCCGTTTCCAGACGCGTATGCCGACGTCGATAGAGGCGTTCAGGGCTGGAGCCGAGAAACGCCTGATGCGGCGCAAACGCCAGCATAAAATGGTAACAGCGGTAATTGGCCGCACGACTGGCCGCCATCAACGTGGTCGCACGCAATGGTTGGTCCAGTGATAAAACCGTGGCCCGCGCCGGTACCACCTTTTCCATCTGCCCGGCGGCGATATCCGCCAGCGCCTGATGCAATAGCGCAATCCACTGGCGACGATCCGGGCAATGACGGGTGTCTTCAATGCGAGAGTGCAATGTCGGCAACGGTTGCAACGGCAACAATTGGCGCAAAAAATCCTGTGCATCGCGCGCATCGCCACGCAATGAGTCATCGCTAAACAAATTTACCCGTAAGCGGAGACGCTGGCCTTGGCGCAACAATGCGATACGCGGCAGAAACAGAAACGCCGCACGATTTTCTTCTGCCGGACGCTGTTCAAACGCGTTCAATCCCCACAAACGCACGCTGTCATCCACATCATGACGCTGTAAGAATGCCTCTGCGTACGTAATATCCTCAAAAACACGCACCTGACCACACACCGCAGCCTCTTCATCGTCCTGACGGTGCTGCCAGTAAAATTGCGGATAGAGTGGTTGCGCGGCAAGCCACGCCAGCAACTGTGAGCTGTCCTGCAATGACAGGGTCAGCGTAATCGCATGGAAACCAGCCTGCTCCGGCAAGGGTTCGTCGAGCGCCTGATGCATCCGGCGCAGCAGGTCAGAAAATTGCTGCACATTCACCCCATAGCCTAACTGAAAGTAGGGAATTATACGGGGCTATCCCCACAAAAAAAAGTCATTAGCCTGATACTTACCCCGTAATAACTTGCTTATCTGCCCAGCCGGTTTGCGGGCCACCACTCTTCCCGGCCTGACGTCGCTGCTATGACTCATCCGAGAGGGAATACCGCTAGCGCATAAAAACGGGTGGTATATACCCGTCATTATGTAAGCGCCTGGGGATTCACTGCGTCGCCGCGTGACAAGGCTCAAATGCGCCTTACCCTGACAGACCCACGTGTTTCGTTGTTCAATACGCAATCCGGTTGTACTACTTGAAGTATGACGGGGATATATCTGTTTCCGATTAGCCCGACGCCATTCAGTGACAAAATATCCTAAAATGATTTCTCTATAATTTCGCCCCTCCACCGCAAATAGTTACAAAAGGAAATACCATTTTATCCATACAAAAAACATGGATGATATTATTTCCATTCGGCTTTTTTCGGCGTTTTACTCGCTATCTGATATTCCGCCGGCAAAAAGCATTCTCCCAATAAACCGTCATCATTTTTACTCTCTGGTTTAATGGAATTGCATTGCGGAGCGGCCTTTCCGAATAACGGAAACAGACCAGCCATGTTCAACACCGGATCCATAGCAGCAGGTAGCAAGAGACTTTAGAGATTGTCCTGCAACTCGAATTATTTTGGGTGTATGCCGCCATCGCACAAAATGAAAAAACGTTCGAGGTCAGGTAGCATTAAGTGATAAATCTCCTATGACTGACAACTTTAGAATTGATTCCGCTATCATCAAATCTTCATTCCGCTTTATCATAAATTACCTTCTGACTGCCGGGCTTGTCCCGGCATTTTTTTTATCTGCCGACTTATTATGGAATCCTTCCTGCATTTTCTGCTGATGAAACACATCCCTTTCGATAAAAGGTCGCGGTTGTGGTAAAAATATCTGTCAGGTTCAGCAACGATAGTTATTCAGCAATGAGTTCAACCTTAAGCCTCTCTCCTACGCTCACCCAGCTACAGCGATTGGATGGCCAAACGAGACGATTCACCGTTCAGCCGGCGTTTTCCATGACTGGCCGATCCGCGTTGATCGTTGCTTCTGCCCGCACACTCAGTTATATCGGTATATTGGCCGACATATCGCTGCCGGGAACCGCCGCCAAACGGCGCAATCCGCCCCTGTTGCCGTGCCTTAGTGCGCTGTTACTACCGGCGGTCGGCTTCAGTATCCGTCTCATTACCCGTTCATCAGGAGCCTGATTTCATGCCTGCGGCTATCATGCGTTTCTTCCTGCTATTTATCCTGCTACTGCTGATGATGACCGGCACCTATAGCTATAACTATGTCAACAACTGGATGACGGAGAAAAAATCCACGCTGGCGGACATTGCGGAAGGGATGCAAAAGCGTATTGATGCCTACCGTTTTTTTACCGATCAGATTTACAAAAATCTAATCAGCGATACAACGTCGTCTGATACCCCGAACATCAGTCTGATCACGCTGATGCCGAATGTGTTTTATGTCGAGAAAAGCGGCCACAAAACCGATGCATTGATTTTCGGGCCGTATGACAAAACCACCCTCGGCGCCATGCACCGGATATCACAATATTTGGATGTGTTGTGGGGAGCAAAAACCGATATCTATTCGATGTATTATCTGAACGGGTTGGACAATAGCCTGACGATGATTTCCACCCAACCGTTAAAGGATATCTCGTCACAATTTCGTGGCAGTTATCTTTCATCAATGGTGGAATCGCGCAAAACCGAGATGCTACAGCAGGCAAATACACTGGATGAACGGGAAAGCTTTTCACCTTTGCGCAAGCTGCGTTTTTACAACGACTATTACTTTACCCTACGCACGACGTTCAATCAGCCGGGTCATCTGGCCACTGTTATTGCTTTCGATTTATCAATCAACGACTTAATCCCACGAACCTTGTCGAGAGACAGCTTCATACTGCGCCAGCAGACGCCACCGGTCAACGCCGATGCCAGCGCAGATAACGAGATCCCCACCGACATTCACCGCGAAGGGGCCTCGCTGGAAGTCTCAGCCCAGTTGATGAATTCGCCGATCAAACTGGTCTATGCCATCCCACTGGGCAGACTGGTGACAGATATGCTGCGCAATAATCTCTGGATCATGGCGCTAAATCTGGCATTGCTGTTGATCTCGGCGGCAGGTTTCTACGCGTTACGCCGCTACTATGCCCGCCCCAAAGATGATTTGTCACATCATCTGAAAGAGCAGCAACAGATGTACGGCGAGATCGTCAGCCGTATCCCGATAGGGGTACTGGTTTACGATTTCAGCAACAATAAAGTGGTGGTGGCGAACATACTGGCGGAACGGCTATACCCTCACCTCAGCCTGAAAAAAATCTCTACGCTGGCAGAGGAACACCAGGGGGTCATTCAGGCTACGGTGGACAATGAGATGTACGAAGTCCGCGTTTTTCACAGCCAGCATACACCGTCATTGTGCTTATTCCTGCTGCGCGAACAGGATCAGGAAATACTGATTACCAAAAAACTGCAGCTGGCGCAGCGCGAGTTCGACAAGAATGTCTCGGTTCGCAAGCGTCTGTTTCGCAACCTGAGTCAGGAGTTTAAACAACCGCTTTCAGCGGTACATCAGTTGGCACTGGCACTACGCAAAACCGACCATCCGGCTGAGCAACAAAAAATGATTAAGACGCTGATTGCCGAAACCAGCAGCGCTATCCGCCTGATGGAAAACATTGCGCTGCAGGCACGGCTGGAAACCGTAGAATGGAATCTGGTCCACGGCTCGTTTTCACCATTAACATTGTTCGACGACCTGATGCTGGAACTGCTGCCGCGTATCCAGCAGAAAGGACTTAAGCTGTTCAACCATTACAAACTCAACCCGCGACAGACTTATCTGGGCGATAGTGAATTGCTGAAGAAAACCTTGTCGCTGCTGCTGGATTACTCCATCACCAACACCGATTACGGCAAAATCACGTTATCCTGTGAGCAATCGGCACACTCTGCCGAGCAGTTGCTGATCCGCATTAGCGATACCGGAACGGATATTTCCGGTATGGAAAGAGATAATCTGGTGCATCCGTTTGCTACCCCTCCTCTATCCGATCGTTTTCGGCACAATTCCGGATTAACCCTATTTTTATGTAATCAACTTTGCAACAAACTGGGCGGTCAACTGCAAATCAATAGTCGCCCAGGACTGGGAACCCAGTACGTACTGACGTTGAAACTGCAGCCGGAACCACTGCCTGCGGAAGAAGATGAGAAATTATTGGACGATATCACGCTACTTCTGAATATTACCTCGGACGAGGTTCGTACCATTGTCAGCCGAATGGTAAGCAGTTGGGGGGCAGAGGTCGTGGTGTACGATGAGCGGCTGGCGAACCAGAATGCGGACATCATTATTACTGATGATCCCAACAAGGTCGCCAGCGATACGTTGCTGGTCACCAGTGACGATACCCAGTTGATCCCGTTGGGGCAACGACGCTTGCGTACCAATTACAACATCAGCCAACTGCTGCAGGATGGTTTGCTGAAATTGATTGAACAACAGTTGGCGACCGACCAGAACGATAGCGCATCGGAAGAACAGGACGACATCGGCTTCTATGTTCGTCAGTTACACAGCAGTGACTACTATTCCTTGTTTGTCGATACAGTACCGGAGGATATCAAGAGACTATATACTGAGGCCCAAGACGGCGATTTTTTGTCACTCGCGCAAACCGCACACCGCCTGAAGGGTGTCTTTGCCATGCTGAATCTTCATCCCGGCAAGCAGTTATGTGAAACGCTGGAAAAGCTTATTACCACCCAGGATCGTGCGCAAATAGAAATCTACCTTCAGCAGATCGAAGGTTTTGTCACAGCATTGCTGCAGCCAGGTGGCCAACAATACGAGTAAAAACAATGAGCAATCTAAACGTAATTATTGCAGACGACCATCCTATTGTTTTGTTCGGCATTAAAAAATCGCTGGAACAAATCGAATGGGTTAACGTCGTGGGTGAATTCGAAGACTCGACAGCCCTGATTAACAATCTTCCCAAGCTGGATGCGAACGTCTTGATCACCGACTTATCCATGCCAGGAGATAAATACGGTGACGGCATCACCCTCATTAAATATATCAAGCGCCATTTCCCTCATTTGTCGATCATTGTACTGACGATGAACAATAATCCGGCTATTCTCAGCGCCGTGCTGGAGCTTGATATTGAAGGGATTGTGCTGAAACAGGGCGCACCGACCGACCTGCCTAAAGCGCTGGCAGCGTTACAGAAAGGCAAGAAATTCACACCGGAAAGCGTTAGCAAAGTACTGGAGAAAATCAGCGCCAGCGGTTATGGCGACAAACGCCTGTCTCCCAAGGAAAGTGAAGTATTGCGTCTGTTTGCCGAAGGGTTCCTGGTTACTGAAATCGCCAGAAAGCTCAATCGCAGCATTAAGACCATTAGCAGCCAGAAGAAATCGGCCATGACCAAACTTGGGGTGGACAACGATATCGCGCTGTTAAACTACCTTTCCTCGGTCGGCGTATCACCGTCTGACAAAGAGTAACCTTCTTGTCGGCAAACAGGGAAGCCTGTTTGCCGGCACGTTCTTTGTTGCATGACACTATTGCGACATTGCATGACAGTATTACGACTGAGCCGTTTTGCCCTGTCTGACGAGATGGCTGTAATACGACAGTGATTGTTGCAATGTATCCAGCGTTACCGGCTTGGACAAGCAATTATCCATACCGGCTTGCAGACAGCGTTGCCGCTCTTCCGCCAATGCATTGGCCGTAACGCCAATCACCGGCAAGGTCTGTCCCATCTCCCGCAGTTGCTGAGTAAAACGATACCCGTCCATATTCGGCATGTTGACGTCGGTAAGCACAATGTCCACCGGATTTTTCGCCAGCACATCCAGTGCATCAAGCCCATCATTAGCGGTGATCACCTGATACCCCAGCGACCCAAGCTGGTCAGCCAGCAAACGGCGGTTAATCGGGTGGTCATCCACCACCAGAAGATGAATCTCGCCATTCTCAGTGCGACTATAACTCACCGCAGGCTGAGACGCCGCCACGGCCGGCAACGCATCTTCACCACGATAAATACGTTGCAGCAGCGTCGGCAACTCATGCAGCACAGCGGTACTATAGAGCCAATATCCTGCTCGTTGTTCCTGAGGCGCACCACCATGCGCTGCGCAAATCTCCACGCAGACATGCGCCTTTGGCTCAGCATCGGGCGTATGATCAAAAATCATAACGTCCTCGTTCCCTACTACCCGCCCTTCATCGTATCGCCTTGCATCCAGACCACAGGCACTGAGCAGGCCCAGCAGATAACGCTCCATCAAGGCATTACGGATGTGCAGCCAGCACGTTTTTCCCTGTAAATCAGGCAACTGCAATGTCTGAGGATAGTGAGCGCGATAAAGCGGAATACGAATACCGAACTCACTGCCAAGCCCAGGCTCAGATTCAATCGTAATGTCGCCATCCATCAGGCTCACCAGCTTTTCACAAATCGCCAGCCCCAGACCGGTGCCTTGAAAATGGCGCTGAACCCCGGTTCCAGCCTGAAAGAACGGATCAAACAGTTTCATCACCGAGCGGGTATCAATCCCGACGCCGGTATCCCGCACTTTAAATACCAGGTAGCCCTCGTCGCTACACGCCACCTGAAACACGATACAGCCGGTATCGGTAAACTTGATGGCATTACTGAGCAGATTACTCAATACCTGCTGTAATCGCACCGCATCCCCCATTAATCGTGAGGGCACGTTAGGGTCAATATAGCAGTACAACTCGAGACGCTTTTTCACCACCAGAGGTAAGTAATTATTTAAAATATGGTTTATCACTTCACGCGGTGCAAACTCACTGGGCTCGATCTTCAACTGTTCCGATTCGATCTTGGAGAAATCCAGAATGTCGCTGATGATCTTCAGCAACAGCGACGAAGAATTTTGCATCGCGGTCACCAGCCGATTAGCATCTGACGGCAGCGATTTCGTCTGCAGCAAATCCAGATTGCCGATAATCCCATAAAGCGGTGTACGCAACTCATGACTGACGGTTGCCAGAAACATTGACTTAGACTGGCTGGCCTGCTCAGCGGCGTTAGCCATCTCCTGCAGCGACTCCTCCATGCGAACGCGGGCACTGACATCAAGCAGTACACAAATAGCGACGTTCTCATTGCGATAGCGTGAATGCACGAAACTAATTTGCAGGTGGTGATTACGTCCAGTCACCACATCCAACGATTTGGACTGCTGTTCGCAAATAATCCGAACAATGTGCACCCGGTCTTCATACGTCAGCAGGCTAAGGTAGTTATGCGCCAGCTCGTTACTGAGAATATTGGTGCCGTCGCTAATCCTTAAAATACAAATCCCTACCGGCGCCGAGGCGACGATTTTACGGTTAAATTGCTCGTTCTCCTCCAGTTGGAAGGCGTTGCGTTCCGCGGGCAAAAAGATCTTGCGTTCAAATAATCTCGCCAATAAAAACAAACAGATAGCTGATGCCAGATTCAACAATGCAATATTGATAATCAGCGTATTGAGCGACATCAGAATCACTTCCAGCGGCAACGAATAGACCACGGCCATTGACGTAGGCGGTAATGCCTTTTTCATCAACAGGGTTCCATAACCGTCGCTATAACCGAAGTAATTGTTCGAATCGGGATAATGGGTGGAACTGTTGCTGCCAGACTGAGTATCGGTGAGCTGCAGCAATACGTGATCAGTTTGATCCAACAGCCTGATACTGAACGGCAGGTCGCCATTCAACATAAAATCATCCAGCCTGATGGTCTGCTCAATCCCCATCATGGTCACCAGATGGTTATCCACATACACCGGCGTCAACGCATACAAATACCCTACTTCCTGCGTCGGGCCGGGCACCACCCAGAATAGGCTCTCTTCGCGGCGATTTCCCGCCCGATTGGAATTCTGATTCTGTAACCGCTCTTGCACGCTTTTCAGCAGGCTGTCGCTATCCAGTGATTGGTTACGAATACCAAAATCAACAATACACTGCTGACTGCTATCGACAAAAAAGAGGCGATTCAGATCATAAACTGATGAGAAATCATCATGCCATTGTTCAAAAAAACCACTCAGTGACTGCAACAGAGCCGGAGTCTTCGCATACTGCTCGCCACAATTAAACGTGGGCGATAGCGAATAAATAGAAAACGGCGTTTTTGGCATCGAAGACTTACGTTCGCGGGATAGGGATGAAGCGCTAAGTCGGTTGGCGGCAATGTATCTCAGTTCACGTGCGACATCCGTAGTATGACGAATATACCCCAGCGACTGTTCGAAATTGAGCGAGAAAATCTGGCGTAAATGCGATTCCCGTTGATTCAGTTCCTTATTGACATAAAAAACTGAAATCAGTGCGCCCAGAATCCACAGCGTAGTCGCCAGCACCCGGAACATATACCGGGAGATTTTGAGGGTAGACTGAAAAGAAGCAATAACTTTCAATGGTATACCGTAGAGGTTATCAGCACGGGAAAACACGGTCGGGATCAGCCGATACAGTACCGATCCTGTATAAAAAAAGCCAGCGCGTCGGGCGCTGGCTTTTGTCACTTTACTGACAGGAAAAAAAATTATTCATCGTCTTCCGGCGTGTCATCGTCACTTTCCGGCTCGTCGATATCTTCTTCCGGCAGTTCACCGTCAACCGGCACCACGCTATCGAGTTCATCGTCTTCCACCGGCTCGGCCACTCGCTGCAGGCCGACCACGCGTTCATCCTCGGCGGTACGGATCAAGGTGACGCCCTGAGTATTACGGCCCACAATGCTGACCTCGGATACCCGGGTACGCACCAACGTACCGGCATCGGTGATCATCATGATCTGATCGGCGGTATCAACCTGCACCGCGCCAACCACTTTACCGTTGCGCTCACTGACCTTGATGGAGATAACGCCCTTGGTGGCGCGCGATTTCACCGGATACTCGGTAACGGCAGTACGCTTACCGAAGCCGTTCTGCGTCACGGTCAGAATATCGCCTTCGCCACGCGGCACAATCAGCGATACCACGCGGTCATCATCCTGCAGATTAATGCCGCGAACCCCGGTAGCGGTACGTCCCATGGTACGCACAGCGGATTCCGAGAAACGCACCACCTTGCCTTCGGCGGAGAACAACATCACTTCGTTGCTGCCGTCAGTCAGATCGACGCCAATCAGCTCATCGCCGTCATTCAGGTTGACCGCGATAATACCGGCGCTACGCGGACGGCTGAATTCAGTCAGCGCCGTTTTCTTCACGGTACCGCTGGCCGTGGCCATGAACACGTTCATCCCTTCTTCGTACTCGCGTACCGGCAGAATAGCGGTAATACGTTCATCCTGTTCCAGCGGCAACAGGTTGATGATCGGACGACCGCGGGCGCCGCGGCTTGCCTCCGGCAATTGGTAGACCTTCAGCCAGTAAAGTCGGCCACGGCTGGAGAAACACAGGATGGTATCGTGGGTATTCGCCACCAGCAGACGGTCAATAAAGTCCTCTTCTTTGATGCGGGCGGCAGATTTACCTTTCCCGCCGCGGCGCTGGGCTTCATAGTCGGTCAACGGCTGATACTTCACATAGCCCTGATGCGACAGCGTCACCACCACGTTTTCTTCAGAGATCAGATCTTCAATATTGATGTCGGCGCTGTTGTGGGTGATCTCGGTGCGACGCGCGTCGTTATACTGCTCGCGGATCGCCACCAGTTCCTCGCGGATCACCTCCATCAGGCGCTCAGGACTACGCAGAATGAACAGCAATTCAGCAATCTGCGTCAACAGTTCTTTGTACTCATCCAGCAGTTTTTCATGTTCCAGACCGGTCAGTTTCTGCAAACGCAGATCCAGAATCGCCTGCGCCTGCTGATCAGTCAGGTGATATTTGCCGTCATGAATGCCGAACTCAGGCTCCAGCCATTCCGGGCGTGCCGCGTCATCGCCGGCGCGCTCCAGCATCGCCGCCACGCTACCCAGTTCCCACGCCTGCGCCACCAGCGCGATTTTCGCCTCGGCCGGAGTCGATGCATGGCGAATCAGCTCAATGATCGGGTCGATATTCACCAGCGCAATCGCCAACCCTTCCAGGATATGAGCGCGTTCGCGCGCTTTGCGAAGCTCGAAAATAGTGCGACGCGTCACCACTTCGCGGCGGTGACGCACGAATGCCGCCAGAATTTCCTTCAGGGTCATCAACTTCGGCTGGCCCTGATGCAACGCCACCATGTTGATGCCGAACGATACCTGCATCTGGGTCTGGGAGTACAGATGGTTGAGTACCACCTCACCCACCGCATCACGCTTGATCTCAATGACGATACGCATGCCGTCCTTGTCGGACTCATCACGCAGCGCGCTGATGCCTTCGATACGCTTCTCTTTTACCAGCTCGGCGATCTTTTCAATCAGTCGCGCCTTGTTCACCTGATACGGGATTTCATGCACGATGATGGTTTCACGGCCGGATTTGGCATCCGCTTCCACTTCGGCGCGCGCACGGATATACACCTTGCCGCGACCGGTACGGTAGGCTTCTTCAATACCGCGTTTGCCGTTGATGATGGCGGCGGTCGGGAAATCCGGCCCCGGAATATGCTCCATCAGCCCTTCGACGCTGATGTTTTCATCATCAATGTAGGCCAGACAGCCGTTAATCACTTCAGATAGGTTATGGGGTGGAATGTTGGTCGCCATCCCGACTGCGATCCCGGAAGAACCGTTAACCAGCAGGTTGGGGATACGGGTGGGCATCACGTCCGGGATCTGCTCTGTGCCGTCATAGTTGGGCACAAAATCCACCGTTTCTTTATCCAGATCGGCAAGAAGTTCGTGGGCGATCTTCGACATGCGCACTTCGGTATAACGCATCGCCGCGGCGGAGTCGCCGTCGATGGAACCGAAGTTGCCTTGGCCGTCTACCAGCATGTAACGTAACGAGAACGGCTGGGCCATACGCACGATAGTATCGTAAACTGCGCTATCACCATGCGGGTGATATTTACCGATAACGTCCCCGACCACACGGGCCGATTTTTTATAAGGCTTGTTCCAGTCGTTACCCAGCACACTCATCGCGTACAGCACGCGGCGGTGTACCGGCTTAAGACCATCGCGAACGTCCGGCAACGCACGCCCGACGATGACGGACATGGCGTAATCCAGATATGAACTTTTCAGCTCTTCCTCGATGTTGACCGGTGTAATTTCTCTGGCAAGGTCGCTCATGGAGCCGCTATCCCTCTATTCACATCTACCCGATTTTAAAAGGTGGAAAATCATATCATAAACCGGGGTTTCAGGGGAAACTTCACGCCGGTTTGCCGGCGCTTCTTTACCAGACACGTCACGTTTCGTTACGGCGAAGGTTACCACCGTCACAAGACATCGCCGCTATGAAGCCGCCGCAGACGACTACAACAACCGCTTTGCGCTCGCTATACTCGGCCTCAATCAATATTAACGAAAGGGGATCACCCGCCATGAATACAGACACCACGAACCCCGCCGGCCTGAAGAACGCCGCCCCCACACCGAATGTCGACCTTGATGAAATCGCCAAATTCGAGGCCGTCGCCTCGCGCTGGTGGGATCTGGAAGGCGAGTTTAAGCCGCTGCACCGCATCAATCCGCTACGCCTGAGCTATATCATCGAGCGTGCCGACGGTATTTTCGGCAAACGCGTACTGGATGTCGGCTGCGGCGGCGGTATTCTGGCCGAAAGCCTGGCGCGCGAAGGCGCTCAGGTTACCGGTCTGGATATGGGCGCAGAACCGTTGCAGGTTGCCCGGCTGCACGCACTGGAAAGCGGTGTGACCGTCGGTTACGTGCAGGAAACGGTGGAAACCCACGCCGACGCCCACGCCGGCGCCTACGACGTCGTGACCTGTATGGAAATGCTGGAGCACGTGCCGGACCCTCGCTCAGTAGTACAAGCCTGCGCCCGGCTGGTGAAACCCGGCGGCCATGTCTTTTTCTCCACCATCAATCGCAATGCCAAAGCCTGGCTGATGCTGATTGTCGGCGCCGAATACCTGACCAACATGGTGCCGCGCGGTACGCACGACATCAAAAAGTTCATTCGTCCGGCGGAATTGTTGACCTGGGTGGACCAGACGCCGCTGCGTGAACGCCACATGACCGGGCTGCACTACAACCCACTGCTGGACCGTTTCCGGCTCGGTGCAAACGTCGACGTCAATTATATGCTCCATACCAGGCATCTCGGTTGACGCCGCCGGGGGGCGTTGACGGTTCGATTAACGCCTTTGGCCGATGGTTATTCCATCGGCTTTTTTATCGATGAGGAATACGTTTTCAGGCATAAACTGCGCCTCATCAACATTTGAGCAACATATCAAACTCAGATTATTCCCAATAACTTGTCTGAAACGCGGTTTTAATCCACACGCAGCGGTTGTCAGCGGATAAGAAACCGCCGGTTGATCAATTTTTTTATTTTTCTCCCCTGTAGTTGACAAAATAATGAGGCCGCACAGTGGCTGGGATTTAGCGCGCTTGTAACATTTATTCCCTATGTTATCCACAAGAGCTGGCCGTTTTGCTCACTTGCAATACGTCATTTTTCACATTATCTTGTTATCAAAAGCTGGCCCACCCCCTATATATAGTGTTTACTTCTGACAGAAAACACTATTTTTTTGTTTGCGTTTTTTGTGAATGAAGACATGGGGAGGCTGATAAAAACAAAACTCGTGTCAAAAAACAGGTGCTACGCCACATGAACCAGAGTCTGCTTGTTACCAAACGCGATGGCAGTAAAGAACGCATCAATCTGGACAAAATCCACCGGGTAATCACCTGGGCAGCAGAAGGGTTACACAACGTCTCTGTTTCTCAGGTAGAACTGCGTTCCCACATCCAATTCTACGACGGCATCAAGACTGCCGATATCCACGAAACGATCATCAAGGCCGCCGCTGATCTGATCTCACGTGAAAGCCCGGACTATCAGTATCTGGCTGCGCGTCTGGCTATTTTTCATCTGCGCAAGAAAGCCTATGGTCAATTCGAACCGCCGAAACTGTACGATCACGTCGTGAAAATGGTCGAAATGGCAAAGTACGACCGCCATTTGCTGGAAGATTACACGGAAGAAGAATTCGCCCAAATGGACGCTTTCATCGATCACTGGCGTGACATGAATTTCTCCTACGCAGCCGTTAAACAGCTGGAAGGGAAATATCTGGTACAAAATCGCGTGACCGGTGACATCTACGAAAGCGCCCAGTTCCTGTATATTCTGGTCGCCGCCTGCCTGTTCTCCGGCTACCCGCGCGAAACCCGGCTGGATTACGTCAAGCGTTTCTACGATGCGGTATCGACGTTCAAAATCTCGCTGCCGACGCCGATTATGTCTGGCGTGCGTACGCCAACCCGTCAGTTCAGCTCCTGCGTGTTGATCGAGTGCGGCGACAGCCTTGACTCCATCAACGCGACCTCCAGCGCGATTGTAAAATACGTTTCCCAGCGTGCCGGCATCGGCATCAACGCCGGCCGTATTCGTGCGCTGGGCAGCCCGATTCGCGGCGGCGAAGCGTTCCATACCGGTTGTATTCCGTTCTACAAACATTTCCAGACCGCGGTGAAATCCTGTTCTCAGGGCGGTGTGCGCGGTGGTGCAGCTACGCTGTTCTATCCGTTGTGGCATCTGGAAGTAGAAAGCCTGCTGGTGTTGAAAAATAACCGCGGCGTGGAAGGCAACCGCGTGCGTCATCTGGATTACGGCGTACAGCTCAACAAACTGATGTACCAGCGCCTGGTGAAAGGCGGCGACATCACGCTGTTCAGCCCGTCCGACGTGCCGGGTCTGTACGATGCGTTCTTCAACAATCAGGATGAATTCGAACGCCTGTACGTGAAATATGAGCAGGACAACAGTATCCGCAAGCAGCAGATCAAAGCCGCAGAGCTGTTCTCGCTGATGATGCAGGAACGCGCCTCCACCGGCCGTATCTATATTCAGAACGTTGACCATTGCAACACGCACAGCCCGTTTGACCCACAGGTTGCGCCGGTACGCCAGTCCAACCTGTGTCTGGAAATCGCCCTGCCGACCAAGCCGCTGGAAGACGTCAACGACGAAAGCGGCGAAATCGCGCTCTGCACCCTGTCGGCGTTTAACCTGGGCGCCATCAGCTCGCTGCACGAGTTGGAAGAGTTGGCGACACTGGCGGTACGCGCGCTGGATGCCCTGCTCGATTATCAGGACTACCCGATTCCGGCCGCTAAACGCGGCGCGATGGGCCGTCGTACGCTGGGTATTGGTGTTATCAACTTCGCCTACTATCTGGCGAAACACGGCGTGCGTTACTCCGACGGTAGCGCCAATAACCTGACGCATCAGACCTTCGAAGCCATCCAGTACTATCTGCTGAAAGCCTCGAATCAGTTGGCTCGCGAACAAGGTGCCTGCCCGTGGTTCAACGAAACCACCTATTCGCAGGGCATTTTGCCAATCGACAGCTACAAGCGTGATCTGGACAATATTTGCAGTGAACCGCTGCACTATGACTGGGAAACGCTGCGTAAGGATATCCAGACCTATGGTCTGCGTAACTCTACGCTGTCAGCACTGATGCCGTCGGAAACGTCGTCGCAGATCTCCAATGCCACCAACGGCATTGAGCCGCCGCGCGGTCACATCAGCGTCAAAGCATCCAAAGACGGTATTCTGCGTCAGGTGGTGCCGGAGTATGAAACGCTGAGAGACGCTTATGAGCTGCTGTGGGATATGCCGTCTAACGATGGTTACCTGCAGTTGGTCGGTCTGATGCAGAAATTCATCGATCAGGCGATTTCCGCCAACACCAACTACGACCCGGCGCGTTTCCCGTCAGGAAAAGTACCGATGACGCAGTTGCTGAAAGATTTGCTCACGGCGTATAAATTCGGGTTGAAGACCCTCTACTATCAGAATACCCGCGACGGTGCCGAAGACGCGCAAGACGACCTGCTGGACACCGCTGCGCAGGATGACGGCTGCGAAAGCGGCGCTTGCAAAATCTAAGCACGGCACCGGGGTGACCTGATGAGTTCAGATACCCCGGAGTGACAATATTCCTCATCTCGTCGCGTCTGTTTCAGTCTGGTATAGACGCGGCGCCGCCCGCTCGGGTTGCAGAGGTTTAACAGCGCCGCCTTCGGGTCGCGCTGTTGGTTTGTTTGGAGAGACCATGGCCTATACCACTTTTTCACAGAACAAAAACGATCAGTTGCTGGAGCCGATGTTTTTCGGCCAGCCGGTTAATGTGGCGCGCTACGATCAGCAGAAATATGAAATTTTCGAAAAGCTGATCGAAAAACAGCTTTCCTTCTTCTGGCGCCCGGAAGAGGTGGACGTTTCCCGCGACCGTATCGACTATCAGGCGCTACCAGAACACGAGAAACACATTTTTATCAGCAACCTGAAATACCAGACCTTGCTGGATTCCATTCAGGGCCGCAGTCCTAACGTCGCCTTGCTGCCGCTCATTTCCATCCCGGAACTGGAAACCTGGGTAGAAACCTGGGCGTTCTCGGAAACCATCCATTCCCGTTCTTATACCCACATTATCCGTAATATCGTCAATGATCCGTCGGTCGTGTTTGACGATATCGTCACGAACGAGGAAATTCTCAAACGGGCTAAAGACATCTCCGGTTTTTATGACGAGCTGATTGAGCTGACCAGCTACTATCATCTGCTGGGAGAAGGTACCCATCAGGTCAACGGTAAGACGGTGACCGTCAATCTCTATGAGTTGAAGAAAAAACTCTACCTGTGCCTGATGAGTGTGAACGCGCTGGAAGCCATTCGTTTTTACGTCAGCTTCGCCTGCTCCTTCGCCTTCGCCGAACGTGAACTGATGGAAGGTAACGCCAAGATCATCAAGCTGATCGCCCGCGATGAAGCGTTGCACCTCACCGGTACTCAGCACATGCTCAACCTGATGCGCGCCGGTCAGGATGATCCGGAAATGGCTCAGGTGGCGGAAGAGTGCCAACAGCAGTGCTACGATCTGTTCCTGCTGGCGGCCCAGCAGGAAAAAGAGTGGGCGGAATACCTGTTCCGTGACGGCTCGATGATCGGCCTGAATAAAGACATCCTGTGCCAGTACGTTGAGTACATCACCAACATCCGTATGCAGGCGGTGGGATTGCCGTTGCCGTTTGAAACCCGCACCAACCCGATTCCGTGGATCAACGCCTGGCTGGTATCGGACAATGTGCAAGTGGCGCCGCAGGAGGTTGAAGTCAGCTCCTATCTGGTCGGCCAGATTGATTCGGAAATCAACACCGACGACCTGAGCGACTTCCAGCTATAAACCACGATGACGACGCCCACCATCACACTGCGCCTCTCAGGGGCGCAGTTGCTTTGCTCTGACGAACACACCTCCCTGCTGGAAGCGCTGGAATCCCAGCGGGTGCCGGTTGAGTATCAGTGTCGCTCCGGTTATTGCGGCGCTTGCCGTTTACGGCTCACTAAAGGCAAGGTCGCCTACCGGGAAACGCCGCTGGCCTGTCTGCAACGGGGCGAAATCCTGCCTTGCTGCTGTATGCCGCTGGATGACATCGAACTCGATATGTAACCGACGCCCGTATCATTGCAGCAGGCTTTCCGTGCCGGCTCGCATAATCCCTTGTCCGCCCGCAACTTTACTACGCCAGTGACGCTCTCCTGCGTTACACTTTCCGCAAGAAAAAATCATGGAGAGCAGAGCACATGCTGACATTTATCCCGGTTCTGATCGTCGTTGCGCTGGTGATTGTCTGGTCCGGCATCAAAATCGTGCCGCAGGGCTACCAGTGGACAGTCGAACGTTTCGGCCGCTACACCCGCACCCTGATGCCCGGCCTGAATCTGATGGTGCCGTTTATGGACCGTATCGGCCGTAAAATCAACATGATGGAGCAGGTACTTGATATTCCCTCGCAGGAAATCATCTCCAAGGACAACGCTAACGTTACTATCGACGCCGTCTGCTTTATTCAGGTGGTAGACGCCTCCCGTGCGGCTTATGAAGTCAGCAATCTGGAACTGGCCATCATCAACCTGACCATGACCAACATTCGTACGGTACTCGGCTCGATGGAACTGGATGAAATGCTGTCTCAACGCGACAGTATCAACACCCGGTTGCTGCATATCGTGGATGAAGCCACCAACCCCTGGGGCATCAAAGTCACCCGTATCGAAATCCGCGACGTGCGCCCGCCCGCCGAACTGATCGCGTCAATGAATGCTCAGATGAAGGCGGAACGAACCAAACGCGCTGATATTCTGGAAGCGGAAGGGGTCAGGCAGGCCGCGATCCTGAAAGCTGAAGGGGAAAAACAGGCGCAAATTCTCAAAGCAGAAGGGGAGCGGCAATCGGCCTTCCTCGAAGCCGAAGCGCGCGAACGCGCAGCCGAAGCGGAAGCCCGCGCCACCCAAATGGTGTCGGAAGCGATTGCCGCCGGCAATATTCAGGCGATCAACTACTTCGTCGCCCAGAAATATACCGATGCGCTGCAAACCATCGGAGCGGCCAGCAACAGCAAAGTCATCATGATGCCGCTGGACGCCAGCAACCTGATGGGCACCATTAGCGGCATCAGTGAGCTTATCAAAGAGAGCCAGGCAGACCGGAGAAAATAGTCATGATGGCGCTGGTATGGGAAAACGCCCACTGGTTTTGGCTATCGCTCGGCGGCCTGCTGTTAGCAGCAGAAATGTTGGGTGCCGGCGGCTATCTGTTGTGGAGCGGTATCGCCGCGCTGTTCACCGGCATACTCGCCTGGTTGTTGCCGCTGGACTGGGCCTGGCAATGCATCGCCTTTGCCGTGCTGACGGTAGTCGCTGCATTATTGTGGTGGCAGTGGCTGCGCCGTCGCCTCGACAAGCAGCCGACACCGATGCTCAATCAACGCGGGCAACAATTGATTGGCCTGCATACGACATTAACCGAGCCGCTGATAAACGGTCTCGGCCGTGTCAACATCGGCGACAGCAGTTGGCGCGTGCAGGCGGAACAGGATCTCCCTGCCGGAACCGTGGTGGAAGTCATAGCAGTGGAAGGCATCACGCTGCGGGTAAGACCACGCGTTGATGCTTGATGGCGTTCAAAATCTGCCCCGTTGATCCCCGTTGATATGGCGGCGATGGTGATATGGCGGCATCACCGCCGTTATCCGCGTTACAGCCAGAATAATGGCTGCTTGTTGCTACGCTTGCCGGATGCCCGTGTGGCAACAGCCGGCCAACTGAGTAATGATCGGGCATTCGGCGCTGTTGTCGCCGGGGCAAGACTCCGCCAGCGCCAGCAAGCGCTGACGCATTGCTTTGAGCTCTTCTATCTGCCGTTCAATATCATCCACCTTCTGTAGCGTACGCGCCTTCACGTCGGCGCTGTGCCGCATCGGGTCATTGAACAGCGTCACGAGTTCTCGGCATTCTTCCAGCGTGAACCCCACCTGACGCGCCTGGCGCAGCAGCGTCAGTTCTTCGATATGGTGGAGATCGTAACTGCGGTAACCATTTTCACATCGTAGTGGCGCCGTCATCAGCCCTTTTTCTTCATAGAAACGGATCGTCTTGCTGGTCAGCCCGGTTTTTTTCGCCACATCGCTGATATTCATGATTCCCCCTTGACCCTTCCCTTGCTGGAAGGTTTACGCTTCAGGTAGTGCTTAGAACTAATCAAAATCACGCTTGCGGTCAATGTCTTTGATATTCGGCTGTGATCACTGAGGAATATTATTATGTCGCAAACCATACTGCTTTCATTGCAGGGATTATCCTGCCAACACTGCGTCGGCAGGGTAAAAAAAGCCCTGGAATCCCGGGCGGATGTAGAACAGGCCGAAGTCTCGCTGAAATACGCGAAAATTACCGGTGAAGCTGACAGCCAAACATGGGTAGCGACAATTGAAGCCGCCGGTTACGAAGCCAGCCCCGCAACCGAACCCAATATCACGCTGCAACTCTCCGGCCTCAATTGCCAGCATTGCGTTGCATCAACCCGTAAAGCACTGGAAACAGTACCGGGCGTAGCGGGAGTCGATGTCACTCTGCAACAGGCGTCGATCTATGGCGATGCCGATCCACATGCGTTAGTGGCTGCCGTCGAGCAGGCCGGTTTTCACGCCACACAAACGCAGGAGCTGTCCTCCCCAAAATCTGAGCCGCTGACACCCCACGCCTCCTCGCCGGACAGGCTGTCAGCGGCTTTCAACCAGGTTCCGGCAAATACCTTGCCCATTAACGCCGCGTTTGCCGACGCGGCGCCAAATCACAATACCGCCGATAATGACACCGTGGTCGATAATGACACCGTGGTCAATAATAACCACATCGTCGATAGCATCGAGGGCAATGACAGTGTTCAGTTGTTGCTCGACGGAATGAGCTGCGCCAGTTGCGTCAGCCGGGTACAACAGGCGCTGCAACGCGTTCCCGGCGTGACGCAGGCACACGTCAATCTGGCCGAACGCAGCGCGCTGGTCAGCGGTAGCATGCCGCATCAGGCGCTGATCGAGGCGGTACGGAATGCAGGCTACGGGGCGGAAATCATTATCGATGAAGCGGAACGACGCGCCCGGCAAGAACAGACATCGCGTCAGGCTATCCGGCGTTTTCGCTGGCAGGCGGCATTAGGGCTGGCGCTCGGTATCCCGCTGATGGTGTGGGGTATGATCGGCGATAACATGATGCTTACCGATCACAATCGTACCGGCTGGCTACTGGTTGGCGTGCTGACGCTGGCGGTGATGATGGCCGCCGGCGGGCATTTTTATCGCAATGCCTGGCGCAGCCTGATGAACGGCAGCGCAACCATGGATACGTTGGTGGCGCTCGGTACTGGCGCAGCCTGGATTTACTCCATTACGGTCAACCTATGGCCGAGTGGGTTTCCAATGGAAGCGCGTCATCTTTATTACGAAGCCAGCGCCATGATTATCGGTTTGATCAATCTCGGCCATGCGTTGGAACAACGCGCCCGTCAGCGATCTTCGCAGGCGCTGGAGCGCTTGCTGGATTTGACGCCGCCGACGGCACGGCAGGTCACGCTGCAGGGCGACCGTGTTATCCCACTGGCCGAGGTACACACCGGTATGACGTTGCGCCTGACCACCGGCGACCGTATTCCGGTGGACGGTACGCTTGAACAAGGTGAATTGTGGATTGATGAGGCCATGCTCACCGGCGAGCCGATTCCACAACAAAAGGCGACAGGTGATAAGGTGCACGCCGGAACGCAGGTGCAAGACGGCAGCGCAACATTCCGGGCTGACGCGATCGGCAACCAGACGACGCTGGCGCGTATTATTCATCTGGTACGTCAGGCTCAGAGCAGCAAACCCGCGATAGGCCAATTGGCTGACCGCATTTCCGCCGTCTTCGTACCGGTTGTCGTCGCCATCGCGTTATTGAGCGGCGCCATCTGGTACCTGTTTGGGCCCGCGCCTCATATCGTCTACACACTGGTTATTGTTACCACGGTATTGATTATCGCCTGCCCTTGCGCACTGGGGCTGGCGACGCCGATGTCGATTATCTCCGGCGTCGGTCGGGCCGCCGAACTGGGCGTATTGGTACGTGATGCCGATGCCTTGCAGCAGGCCAGCCAGCTTGACGTGCTGGTGTTCGATAAAACCGGCACGCTGACGGAAGGCAAACCGCGCGTGGTAGCGATCCACACCTTTGGCGATGTCAGCGAATCACAAGCGCTGAATTGGGCGGCATCTCTGGAGCAAGGGGCCAACCACCCGCTGGCGCAGGCCATTGTGCAGCGAGCCGACGGAATCACACTGAGCACCGTGGCGCAGTTTCGTACCTTGCCCGGCCTCGGCATTAGCGGCCAGGTGGAAGGGACTTCGCTACTGCTTGGCAACCCGGCCTTGCTGGACCAATATCAGATCCCACTGGCTCATGGTGAAAACTCACCGCATTATTGGCTGGAAAAGCAATCAGCACGAGGCTTCACCCCGGTGTTGCTGGCGGCAAACGGCCAGGTCGCGGCACTGTTTTCCATACAGGACACCTTGCGTCAGGACAGCGTTAGCGCACTGCAACGGTTACATCGTCAGGGCTACCAATTGGTGATGCTGACTGGCGATAATGCCGGGACAGCACAGGCCATCGCCCGTGAAGCCGGCATCGATCAAGTCATCGCCGGTGTACTGCCGGACGGCAAAGCAGAGGCGATTCGCCATCTGCAATCACAGGGAAAACGGGTCGCTATGATCGGCGACGGTATCAACGATGCTCCGGCACTGGCGCAAGCCGATGTCGGGATCGCCATGGGTAGCGGCAGCGATATCGCGGTGGAAACCGCCGCCATGACGTTGATGCGCCATAGCCTGCACGGCGTCGCCGACGCGTTGGCGCTGTCCCGCGCCACGTTAGGCAATATGAAGCAGAATCTTCTGGGCGCTTTTATCTATAACACGCTCGGTATTCCTCTTGCGGCCGGAATACTCTATCCATGGACGGGCACCCTGCTGAGCCCGGTCGTGGCGGGAGCGGCCATGGCGCTGTCATCCATCACCGTGGTGAGTAACGCCAATCGACTGTTACGTTTCACGCCGTCCGACGCCCCCATCAGGCAGGGTTGAGCGCAGCAACAAGCAACGGTGCGATAGTTTTGGCTGGCCTATCGCACCGCTTTACCTTCCCAGACATCATCCCGCTACGTATGCGAATTAGCGATACAACTTGCCGACCGAACCGTTTAGCATAGACAACCTGGCGGTATAGAAATCTACGCGTGGATACATCATTACCGGAGATGTCGATATGAAACGGCTGATACGCCAAATTGCGACGTTCCTCGGCTTTCTCTCGCCTGCGAGTTACCGTTACCCGGCGCTGGATGTCGAGCTTGTCAACCAACGCCAGTTCCATTTGGTGGGTAGTATTCATATGGGCACGGTGGACATGTTTCCCCTGCCGCCTGAATTACTGGCACGGCTTGAAAAAGCAACAGCACTGATCGTAGAAGCGGATATTTCCGGCAACGATTCGCCGTTCGACCTGATAGGCGCTGAACCGCCGTTGGCAGAGCGTCTGGATGCCGACACGTTGCGGCGCTTGCAGCAGATATGCCGTGAATTATCTTTTAGCTACGACAGCATCGACCGGGTGCCGGCCTGGCAGGCCGCGCTGATGTTGCAGGCGCGTCAGGCGGTGATGCTGGGCCTGCGACCGGATTATGGCATTGATTACCAGTTGATTAACGCGGCCCGGAACAAAGGGGTGGATATTATCGAACTGGAGGGTCAGCAAACACAGGTCGATCTATTGCTGCAATTACCACAGGGAGGCCTACCGTTGCTGGAGGACACGCTATACCACTGGCACACCAACGCCCGCTTATTACAAACCATGGTCAGTTGGTGGATAAACCACAAACCGACTTGGGCGGACAATGTCCCTCCCACATTCAGCAACGAGATAACGGAAATGCTGATGAATCATCGGAATCAGCGCTGGCAACAACAATTAGCCGCACTGCCGCAGGGAAATTACGTCGTATCGGTCGGCGCACTGCACTTATACGGTGAAAATAACCTGCCTGACTTGTTACAAGCCCACGCGGCGACTTTTTAAAGCAAGGACAGTACATCATGACGCCCGCAGTAAAACTGCTTGAGAAGCAAAAAATCACCTTCACGCTTCACAGCTACCACCACGATGCCGATGAAACCAATTTCGGCGAAGAAGCCGCCCGCAAGTTGGGTCTGGATAAACAACAGGTCTACAAAACCCTGTTGGTATCGCTCAACGGCGATGCCAGACAGTTGGCGGTAGCGGTGACTCCCGTCGCCGGTCAGTTGGACCTAAAAAAAGTCGCCAAGGCGCTGGCCGCCAAAAAAGCGGATATGGCGGATCCGCAAATCGCCCAACGGGTAACCGGCTATCTGGTGGGCGGTATTAGTCCGCTGGGGCAGAAAAAACTGCTGCCCACCGTGATCGACGACGGAGCACAACAATTCCGTACGATCTTTGTCTCCGGCGGCAAACGGGGATTAGACATCGAACTGGCAGCAACCGACTTGGCTCGGGTGTTAAAAGCGCAGTTTGCCGATATCGCCAAACATGATTGACGCTAAAAACGAAGACGGCGACAGAGGGTTCCACGGCCAGTGTTGCCCTCTGCCACCGCTTCATAAACGTCGTTCCGCGGGGAATGCGCTCGCGGCGAAATTAGCGGGTGACGTTCGCTCCTTTATCCAACAACAGCGCCTCCCCTTGTTTGGCATTGAGGGTCAGTCCCTGGGTGACCAGCTCGGCGTTGCGTACCCGCAGCCCTTTTTCCGACTCGATCCGTACCTGCTCAAAATGGAAACCGCTCAACGGCGCTTCCGGTACGCCAATAATGTACCCGGCCGCTTTGCTGCGCCCCGTTGACTCCAAATCGACGATAGTGATGTTACTGAAATGCGGTGTTTTCACCTTGTCGAACGGCTGAGCCGGCTCGGTATCCGGCGGATAAATCTGCTCGCCCAGCGTAAAGCCGCCCGCCTGCAGTAATTTGTCGACTTCGGTTTGTACAATCGGCGCAGCCTGGTAGTAGCCGGAGAACACCAGCGGTACTTCCACATTCACCATCCGGGTATGGCGATAGGTCACGTTCTTCACCTCGCCGCCCTTGCCGCGCAACGATTTAATGCGAATACCATACATGGAACCTTCAAAGCGGTTGTTTTCCACCAGTACATTATTGACGCCGCCGGAGGTCTCACTGCCGATAGAAATACCACGCCCCTGCTTTAATACATTGTTGGCAATATAAACATTGTCTACCACGCCATCCGGGAAACGGCTGTCCGGTTTTTCCGCTTTGATGGCAATATGGTCATCATTGCAATCAATCACGTTGTTGGTAATCCGGATGTTCTGGCTGTCGATAGGATCGATAGCATCGGTGTTTGGCGCATGCCATGGGGCAATAATACTCGTACCGTTTACCGTCACATCACGGGCATAGCGCATCACCACATGGAAGCTGGGAGAGTTGGTCAAGGTCACGCCGTCAATCAATACCTGGCTGGAACGAGTAATATAGATTAACCGCGGGCGGTCTGTTCCGCCTTTCTTGCCGGTAGCGCGGATCGCCTCGCGCCAGCGTTCCCACCATACCGCACCTTGTCCATCAATGGTGCCTTCGCCGGTAATCGCAACGTTCTGCGCATCAGCGATGCTGATAAACGGCAGCCAGCCGTTTTCCGCTTGCGCATAGCGAGTACTGTCAGTTGCACGGTAAGCGCTTTCTCCGGTCGAAGCTACCAGCGTGGCATGTTTTTCCAGATGCAGTCGGACGTTGCTTTTCAGAAATAACGGTTCTACCAGATAGTTTCCCGCCGGCACCAGCACGGTGCCGCCACCGGCAGCCGCACATTCATCAATCGCCTTTTGAAAGGAAGAGGTATTCAGTGCAATTTGCAGGCGATGCCCCTCTGCACCATAACGGGTTACGTCGCAAACGCGATCGGGAAACGCCACTTTTTCAGCCGATTGTGCGCTCATGCCAGCCAGTGCGCAGGACGCCAACAACGAGAACGCTATTCCTTTATGCATAATCACCCCATAAGTAAAACAATGTTTCATTTATCGACAATGTATCACTACCTTTATCCTAAAACGGCTGTAGCGATCACGATTTAGCTTGCGAAACAAGGTTTTGGAGATATGCCATTTTTTAGCGAGAGATAATTGGAAAATTGCACAACGGCGTAAAATGCGGCTCAGTGAGGTTGAACAACAAAACAGCGGCCAATGACGTATTTCTACCCTGGCCGCTGCCAGCAGCGGCCAGGGGACTGTAGAGCGAGGCCCATGGATGGGCCGAGTAAGAAAGCCAACGCACCAGCAACGTGAAGTATGACGGGTGTATCACGATATAGTGCGACCAATCGCCAATACATCATGGCGATAGCCTGCGCCATCGGTATTAAAATACGCCACCGATGCTTTCAATCGTTGGGCCTGTAATTCCAGTTCATTTACTGCAGCGACGGCCCGTTTCGCCAGAGCCGTATTCTGCTGGGTGATCGAATCAATTTGAACAATTGACTCATTGATATAACTGATGCCTTTACCCTGCTCACTGGTTGCCGTAGCAATCTCGGACACAATATCGGCAACGTGTTGTACCGCATCGAGCAAATCTTTGATGCTGCTGTCGGCCATTTTTATCTTCTCTGATCCACTATTAACGCGAGCCACCGACTCTTCTATCAGGCTCTTTATTTCTCCCGCCGCTTGTGAGCTGCGCAACGCCAGACTCCGAACCTCTCCCGCGACGACCGCAAAGCCACGGCCTTGTTCACCGGCACGTGCCGCTTCGACCGCCGCATTCAGGGCAAGGATATTGGTCTGAAATGCAATGTTATTCACCACCTCAGTGATGTTAGCGATCTTGCCGGAGCTTTCAGAAATACCGTTCATCGTATCGTTCACTTCCCGCATCACCGCGCCTCCCCGGGCGGCTATCTCCAGTGCGGAATGCGCCAGTTGGCGAGCCTGCTCTGTATTTTCAGCATTCTGTTTAACCGTGGAGGTAATTTCCTCCATACTTGCGGACGTTTTCTCAAGAGATGTGGCCTGTCGTTCCGTGTGTGATGACAATTCCATATTACCGGCAATAATTTCGCCAGTACTGGCATTGATCACTTCAGCGCCGGCACGAATATCTTCGATAACCGTAATTAGCTGTTCCCGCATCCGACTCATCTCGTGGAGCAGGCTGATATTGTCACCAGATAAGGTAGTAACAGGATGAGATAAATTACCTGCCGCTATGCGTGCAACCACTTCTGCTGCGTAAGTAGGTTCACCACCCAGGACGCGCAAAATACCGCGATTGATATAATAAGCAAAAAATAATAACGCCATGCTAATTAATACAAAAGCAATACCATTCTGATATAACGAATAGATAAACGCCTCATTAATATCATCAACATAGAGACCCGTAGTAATTATCCAGTCCCAGGGAGCGTAAGGTGAATTATATGCCACTTTAGGCTGCGCGACGCTGGAGCCGGGGCGAGGAAAAGCGTAAGCAGTATAACCAGATTGGTTGTTTCTTGTTACTGTCACCATTTCTCGGAAAAGGAAGACGCCGTTCGCGTCTTTAAAATCCTCACCCTGACCAATAAGCTTTTCATTAATAGGATGCATTAAAACTCGAGGCTGGGAATTAATGATGGTGAAGTACCCTGAGTCACCATAACGTAAATCCTTTATTCCTTTCATGGCGCGTTGTTGCGCCTCTGCTAAAGAAATCGCACCGGTACTGGCTAACTCGGCATTGGTTTTGACAATCCCCAATGCTAACTGAGTCACATGCATTAACTCCATTTCTCTTAGTGATAATTGATCTTGTTTAATTTTCACTGAACCATAAAACAGTGTGCCGGCCAGACATAACAAACTAATAATCAGTGGAAACCAAAGCTTCCTGGCGAGGGATATTTTCATTCGTTGAACACCTTTTATTAAGTTATGCTATTAAGCTTTTCTGTACTACACCCACCGCTTATGACACTTTTTGAATAAAAACAGGATCTCATCATCTTTTAATAGCATAAAACATAAGTCTTGTTTATATGTTTTATCATCACAAAAAAGCTTATTCATTAATAAATCCGGTTTACTCCTTGTAGGTTTCCCACTTACATAGGTAAATAAAACCCAGTACTGTGAAGAGAAAACGTACTATTCGACACACTGAATTTAACAATATCATATCATTAGGATAACACCCTCCCGAAACATAATAAAAATGATACCGATATCACTGATTTGCAAAAGATAGTGTTCAACAGACTATTCGATATCAATATAGGCCAGCCTTTTTCTTCTGATTAATCAGGAAAACCTATCACCTGATTTAAACGCCTTCATAAACATCATCTTTTGAATAAAATCATAAAAAGTAGAGTTATTTAGCCCTGATGACATCCCGAAGAATAAATCAAACTCAATGAAATGATTTTAAATAACATTAAAAACATCACTGCTAATAATCACAATAAAAAACAGTCGTATCTTTTATCCAGACATGAATAAACATACTCTTCCCGCCCCTCGCCACCCGCCATAATAACGACAATAACAATACAAATAAGCGTCATGATGCATTCCACATTTTATGTGCTAATACAACAGCAACAACAACGCTATTTTCCGGACGAGTAAGAACGATGAACCTATGGGAAAGGCAATGGCAGGGGAGCGTATTGATCGCGCTGAATCGCGGTTTCTATTCGCCAATATTGAATAGAAACCGCTATACATATTAATTATTTAGAGTATATACCCGTCATACTTCACGTTGTTGGTGCGTTGGCTTCCTCATTCACCCCGGTCACTTACTCGAGTAAGCTCCCGGGGATTCACTACGTCGCCGCCTTCCTGCAACTCGAATTATTTTGGGTATAGATAATAATTACTTATAAACAATCTCACCTTTCGGTTCATAGTCTGCCGCCTGCAATGGAGAGTGCTTCTCGACATACTGACGCAGCACTTCCGCATCCACAAAACCGGTATTGACGTAACTCGGCAGGTCACTCAGTTTCGGATAGCCGTCGCCGCCGGTGGCGTTAAAACTCAGCGTAGACATCCGATAGACTTTATCCGCCTGCAACGGCTCGCCGTTGATCTTCACGTTCTTCACGCCAGTGCCGTCTGCTTCCAGACTCACATTCAGGAACTGAGCATAACCGCCGGAATCGACCTTCTTGTTGGCGACGACCGCCAGATATTTCTCTACTTCACTGCCTTTCAGATCGGCATATACCAGCGTATTGCCGAACGGTTGCACCTTAAGTAACGTCTTATAGGTAATATCACCGGACTCGATCGAATCCCGCACGCCGCCACCGCTCATGACCGCAAAATCCGCTTTAGCACGCTCCAGTTGAGCAGACAGCAATACTCTCGACAGGTTGGTTTGCACGAAACGAACCTTATTACGGTCGCCCTCCAGCCGCCCGTTGACGCTGCCCACTTTGACATCCAGCTGTGCCTTGCCTTTTTCCTGGAATGGCGTCAGCAGCTTCATCATGTCCGGATTCTGGCTGATTTCCTGGGTGTAGTACACGCGCTCGCTGGTGCCGTCGGCTTTCTCAACCTTCTTCTTCAGGTTGACTGGAATCAGTTGGTAATGCGCCAGCTTCAGCTCGCCATTGCGGAAAGTAAAATCGGCGCGGCCGACATATTTACCCCACTCATGCGCCTGCACAATCCAGGTGCCGTTCTGGCGATCCGGCGCGCAAGGGGTGCCGGGAACATAATTCACCTGTTTTTTATTCTCGCCGGCCATGCATACCGGGTCCTGCGAATGACCGCCAACGATCATATCGAGATATCCCGCAGGCAGGCTGCGCGCCATTTCTACATCGCCTGGCGCGTTGGAGCCGTGATCGCCGTTATCGTAATGCCCCATATGGGTAGCAGCGATAATCACATCCGGCTTCTCTTTTTTACGTAGTTGCTCCACCACCTTTTTCGCCTCGTCGGCCGGCTTGCGGAACTCGATATCGTGGAAATACTCCGGATTGCCGATTTTAGCCGTGTCGTCGGTGGTTAAACCGATCACGGCAATCTTGATTCCCTGACGGTCAAACAGCGCGTAAGGCTTGAACAACCGTTTTTTGGTGCTTTTCTGGTAAATGTTGGCGGAAAGCAGCGGGAAGTGCGCCCACTTTTCCTGCTGACGCAATACCGTAAGCGGGTTATCGAATTCATGATTGCCGACGGCCATCGCGTCATACCCCACCAGATTCATACCGCGGAAGTCCGGTTCTGCATCCTGCAAGTCTGATTCCGGCACCCCGGTATTGATATCCCCGCCCGACAACAGCAGTACACTGCCGCCCTTACCGACAACATCCTGACGAATTTGATCTACCAGCGTCTTTTGTGCTGCCAGACCATACTCGCCGTAATCGTTGTGCCAGAAATGGCCGTGATGATCATTCGTGTGCAGAATCGTGATGTTGTAAGTCTTGTCTTTTTCCCATGCCAGCGCAGCGGGCGACGATAACGCCAGTGTTACTGTTATCAGGCATGCCAGATTTTTGACAGAAAAATGCATAACCACTCCCCGTAATAAAAATCTCTTATAGAATTGTTACATTAAACCAGCGAACAGGCGCACAAATTAACACAAATCGGAACAGGATAGTTGACGTCATACCGAACCTGAGACATTTCTCGCCATGACATCGCAGCGCCGCTATCGTGCTGATTCCCCATCATCTAATAAGCCGTTGTAGTCATACCGTGGCGGGCGAATTGGAAGATATCTCTAAAAACAGAGATTGAATTAACCCTATAGATCAACGATAAAAGCAATAATTCAACTGAAAATATGTGTTACACTATTTAAATAGATGAAAAACATCATTTGTATCTCACTCTGCCCATCTTCCTGACGGTTTTCTGCGATCATTCGTTGAATCACGCCACCGATATACGGCCAGGGAACGGTTTGGGTCGGCAGAGCACATAAGCATTCAGGGGCCATAACCTACTGACGGCTCAGGAATATCCGCTCATTCTCGTTACCCATGGCAAAGGAGTCGGAATGCATGATAATACCACCCCCTTAATCTCCACGATGGCCGTCGGTCTGGTATTGGCTTTTTTGCTGGGTATGCTGGCAAACCGGCTGCGTATTTCGCCATTAGTCGGATACCTGGTAGCCGGCGTGATGGTCGGGCCTTTTACGCCCGGTTTTGTCGCCGATACCCGACTGGCGCCTGAAATTGCCGAGCTGGGCGTCATTTTGCTGATGTTTGGCGTTGGGTTGCATTTCTCACTGCGGGATTTGATGGCGGTAAAATCCATCGCCATTCCCGGCGCGGTGGCGCAAATCGTCATGGCAACGCTGCTGGGAACGGGATTGTCATCACTGCTGGGCTGGAGCCTGTCTGAGGGATTAGTATTTGGTTTGTGTCTGTCCACCGCCAGTACGGTCGTGTTGCTACGCGCGCTGGAAGAACGTCAGTTGATTGACAGCCAGCGCGGACAAATCGCCATTGGCTGGCTGATTGTTGAAGACCTGGCGATGGTGCTGACGCTGGTACTGCTTCCGGCTTTTGCCGACATGTTGAAAACCGACACCGCCGATACCGGTAAATTGTTACAAGATCTGGCGATTACGCTGGGTAAAGTGGTGGCGTTCATCACCCTGATGGTGGTAGTCGGCCGTCGCGTGGTGCCGTGGGTATTGGCGAAAAGCGCCAGTACCGGCTCAAGAGAGTTATTTACGCTGGCGGTATTGGCGATGGCGCTCGGCATCGCCTTTGGGGCGGTTAAACTGTTTGATGTTTCGTTTGCACTAGGCGCATTTTTCGCCGGTATGGTTTTGAACGAATCAGAGCTCAGCCAGCGCGCCGCACACGATACGCTACCGCTGCGCGATGCATTCGCCGTGTTGTTTTTCGTTTCCGTCGGGATGCTGTTCGACCCAATGATTTTGATGCGAGAACCGCTGGCCGTACTGGCGACCTTGCTGATTATCGTGGTGGGTAAATCGATGGCCGCCTTTTTGCTGGTACATCTGTTTGGCCATTCCCGACGTACCGCGCTGACCATTTCCGCCAGTCTGGCGCAGATTGGCGAGTTCGCCTTTATTTTGGCGGGCCTGGGCATTTCACTCGGTATGCTGTCGGAAAATGGCCGCAATCTGGTGCTGGCCGGCGCAATTTTGTCGATCATGCTCAACCCGCTGCTGTTTACGTTGCTGGAACGCTATCTCGCCAGGCATGAAACCATTGAAGAACAAATCGTTGAAGAAGCGATCGAAGAAGAAAAGCAGATCCCTATCGACCTGTGCAACCATGCGCTATTGGTCGGCTACGGGCGCGTAGGCAGTCTGATCGGTGCCCAACTGCATCAGGCCGGTGTCCCGATGGTAGTGATTGAAACTTCGCGCGCTCGCGTCGATACGCTACGGGAACAAGGCATTAAAACCGTACTGGGCAACGCGACCCGGCCCGATATCATGGATATTGCCCGCCTCGATTGCGCCAGTTGGCTGCTGCTGACCATACCCAACGGCTACGAAGCCGGGGAAATCGTCGCCGCGGCAAGAGCCCGGCGACCGGATCTGAAAATCATCGCACGGGCGCATTATGACGATGAAGTGAGCTATATCACCGAGCATGGTGCCGACCACGTCGTCATGGGCGAGCGGGAAATTGCAGAAACCATGATAGCAATGTTAAACGTCGACGAGATCGTTACCGAAAGAGCCTGTTCTATCTAATCACGCCCTCCGTCAGGCGCCCGTCGGCGCCTGATACCACACGCGGACGTTGATTTATCCCTGCGCATTCACCAGTTGCGTCAGCAATGCGATATGCATCGGATCGTCGTTCAGCGCGGGGATATACTGAAACGACTCACCGCCGGCATGCAGAAAAAGCTCCCGGTTCTGCTCTTTGATCTCTTCGAGCGTTTCCAGGCAATCAGCCGCGAAACCCGGGCAAATCACCTGAATTCGCTTAACGCCTTGTTTCGGCAACGCCTGCATCGTTTCATCGGTATAAGGCGTCAGCCAGGCCTCACGACCAAAACGGGACTGGAAGGTCATCATCACCTGTTCCGGCGGCAAGCCAAGCGCGGCAGTCAACGCCTTTGCCGTCGCGGCGCAGCGTTCGGGATAATCATCACCTTCATCGGCGTAGCGCTGCGGAATACCGTGGAATGAAATCACCAGCTTATCCGGCACGCCATGCTGCGCAAATGACTGTTCGACGCTGTGCTTCAACGCGGCGATATACGCTGGATGCTCGGCATAATCACGGATAAAACGAATACCCGGCACCTGACGCCGATGACTCAGCAATTTCGCCAGGCCATCCCACACCGCCGCGGTGGTGGAACAGGAATACTGCGGGTACATCGGCAATACCGTCACCGCGGTAACGCCCTGTGCCAACAGCGCGTCCAGTGCGGACTGCAAACTCGGCGAACCGTAGCTCATACCCAGTTCCACCGGGATAGCCGGCAGGCTCGCTGCCAGTGCCTGTTGCTGTCGGCGGCTGTAAACCAGCAATGGTGAACCTTCCGCCATCCACACCGATTGATAAAGTTTCGCTACCCGCGGCGAACGGGTCGGCAAAATAATGCCATGCAGCAATGGGCACCAGAGTAACCGGGTCAAATCAACTACACGCCGGTCATGCAGGAATTCGGCCAGATAACGTTTCACGGCTTGCGGCGTCGGTGCATCCGGCGTGCCCAGGTTCACCATCAACACACCGCGTTTTTCTTTTTTCATCAACGTTTTCCTTTACTGCCGCTTCGGCATCATCGTTTAGACAGGAACGGAATAGCATTGTAGCGGAAACATCGCGATGAAAAACCGCCAGGCAGCGTGGTTAAAGACGATATCAGCAATTGTCGGGAACGATATAACGGCGGGAAAACAGCGGGAGGATACGGTAAGAAGCGCCACCTGCGAGGTGACGCCTGCGAAAAACGGGATTAGCCGAGGATACGCGCCAGCTCGCTGCTGACCTCATTGACCGGACGAGTACCGTCAATCTTGTGGTAACGGGTGTGGTTAGCCGCCGCTTCCTGCTGATAGTAATTGACCAGCGGCGCAGTCTGCTGATGGTATTCCACCAGACGTTTGCGTACGGTGTCTTCCTGATCATCTTTACGGATAGTCAGATCATCACCGGTCACGTCGTCTTTCCCTTCCACTTTGGGCGGATTGAACGTCACGTGGTATACACGACCGGAAGCCGCATGTACGCGACGGCCGATGATACGTTCAACGATCAGCTCATCGGGAACGTCAAACTCAATGACGTGATCGACAGTAATACCGGCGTCTTTCATCGCGTCAGCCTGAGGAATGGTACGCGGGAAACCATCCAGCAAGAAACCGTTGCGGCAGTCATCCTGTGCGATGCGCTCTTTAACCAGGGCAATCACCAGTTCGTCTGTCACCAGTTTACCCGCATCCATGATTTCTTTTGCCTGCTTGCCCAGTTCGCTACCGGCTTTTACCGCCGCACGCAGCATATCGCCGGTGGAAATCTGCGGAATGCCATACTTCTCCATGATGAACTGAGCCTGAGTACCTTTGCCTGCGCCCGGAGCGCCCAGCAGAATAATACGCATCGCGTAATTCCCCTTGCTATGTAGTTTTTTTAAAAAAAATTTGAAAAACGCTAAACCATACCATTCCGGAGGCGCTTCCTCAAGGAACGGGCTCGCTTCAGCGGGCGCGGCAAAACTGAAATTCGTGATGGCGCATGACTTTTCAGCCAGTTCTGAGAGTGTAGACGACGAAACATCAGACGGGAAATCGTCTCAACATGCAGAGTAACAAGAAAGAAAAACGCCCCGAAAAACCGGGGCGTTTGTCATTACCGCAAAATTTGTCATTACCGCAAAATACGTCAGGCGGTCAGCAGTTGGTTCATACGACGGATAAACTGGTTAGGATCCTCCAGCGTACCGCGTTCGGCAAACAACGCCTGCTCCAGCAGCAACTCCACCCATTCGCCGAATTGCGTTTCATCCTGCGTATCGGCGGCACGCTTCACCAGCGCATGTTCCGGATTCAGCTCAAAGATGTACTTCACTTCCGGCGCCTGTTGGCCGGCAGCGGCGAACAGCTTCGCCATCTGGGTGCTCATGTCGTTGGCATCCGTGGTCACGATTGCCGGAGTATCGGTCAGGCGGTGGGTCAAGCGCACCTCTTTCACGCGCTCGCCCAACAGCGTCTTAACACGCTCGACAAACGGCTCCAGCGCCTTCTCCGCTTCTTTCTGCGACTCGTTGGCGTCATCCGCCAGTTTATCCAGCGATTCATCCGCCTTGCTGACCGACTGGAAGGACTTACCGTCAAACTCGGTCAGGTAGCTCATCATCCACTCGTCGATACGATCGGAGAGCAGCAAGACTTCAATGCCTTTCTTGCGGAACAGTTCCAGATGCGGGCTGTTCCTGGCGGCGGCGTAGCTGTCGGCGGTGATGTAGTAGATCTTATCCTGACCTTCCACCATACGGCTGATGTAGTCATCCAGCGACACGGTTTGTGCATCGCTGTCAGCGTGTGTGGAGGCAAAGCGCAACAGTTTGGCGATGGTTTCGCGATTGCTGCTGTCTTCCGCCGGGCCTTCTTTCAACACCAGACCGAACTGACTCCAGAATGTCTGGTATTTTTCGCTGTCGTCTTTAGCCAGTTTTTCCAGCATTTGCAGTACGCGCTTGGTCAACGCGGTGCGCAGGCTCTGCGTCACGCGGTTATCCTGCAAAATTTCGCGGGATACGTTGAGCGGCAGGTCGTTTGAATCGATCAAGCCACGCACAAAACGCAGATAAGTCGGCATGAACTGCTCAGCGTCGTCCATAATGAACACGCGCTGTACATACAGTTTCAGACCGTGTTTATGGTCACGGTTCCACATATCCCAGGGAGCGGTGGCGGGAATATATAACAGGCTGGTGTATTCCTGTTTCCCTTCCACCCGGTTATGGCTCCAGCTCAACGGCTCGGTAAAGTCATGGGCGATGTGCTTATAGAACTCGTTGTACTCGTCATCGCTAATTTCTGATTTGCTACGCGTCCACAACGCCTGGGCCTTGTTGATTTTCTCCCAGGCGACCGTCTCTTCACCGCCCTCTTCCTCACTTTCCGTGCGGGATTCAATTTCCACCGGCAGTGCGATGTGATCGGAATACTTGCTGATGACTGAGCGTACCCGCCAGTTGTCGAGAAACTCATCTTCGCCTTCACGCAGGTGCAGGGTGATTTCCGTACCGCGCTCTGGTTTAGCAATATCGGCGATGGTGTATTCGCCTTCGCCGGCAGACTCCCAGAACACGCCCTGCTCAGCGTCAGCCCCCGCCACACGAGTTTTCACCGTCACCTTATCAGCAACGATAAACGCGGAGTAGAAACCCACCCCGAACTGGCCGATCAACTGGCTGTCTTTCGCCTGATCAGAACCGAGAGATTCCAGAAACGCCTTGGTGCCGGATTTGGCGATCGTACCCAAATTGTCGACAACGTCATCGCGGCTCATACCGATACCGTTATCGATAATCGTGAGCGTGCGCTTTTCCTTATCGATCGATACGCGAACCCGCAATTCACCATCGCCTTCATACAGTTCCGGCGCCGACAGCGCGCGGAAACGCAGTTTATCCGCAGCATCGGACGCGTTGGAGATCAATTCACGCAGGAACACTTCTTTATTGGAATACAGCGAATGAATCATCAGGTGCAGCAGTTGCTTCACTTCTGACTGGAAGCCACGGGTCTCTTGGCCTTTCATACTCATTATTACTTCCCTCAATACGTATTTATTCAGTCTGATTCAACGGAGGATGAGCAACAGATGGGGACTAACCGTCAAGGTTTCAAGGGGGAATTTGCAATTGGCGATACTGAAAGCGTTCGAAATATCAGTAATAAGAATACAGGCCGCCGATTGACGGCCGTAGAGATTGACGATGGTAAAAATCAGAACCGAATAGGATGACGCCCGGCCAGCGAGTGAGACAGCGTAGTGCCGTCCACCATTTCCAGCTCACCGCCCACCGGCACGCCGTGAGCGATACGGCTGGCCATGACTCCGTGTTCGGCACACAGCTCGGCGATGTAGTTCGCCGTTGCATCGCCTTCCACCGTCGGGTTGGTGGCCAGAATCACTTCACTGATGGTTTCCGTCGCCAGACGTTCTTCCAGCCGATCCAACCCGATATCGCCGGGACCGATGCCATCCAGCGGCGACAGATGCCCCATCAACACAAAATAGCGGCCGGCAAACTGCCCGGTCTGCTCGATGGCGTGGATATCCGCCGGGCTTTCCACCACGCAAATCTGACCGTTCTGTTGACGGCGTGGGTTTGCGCAAATACTGCAAACCTCCTGCTCGGTAAACGTCCGGCAGTCGGCACAATGACCGATCTCGGACATGGCACGCGTCAGCGCCTGCGCCAGACGCATACCGCCGCTGCGATCGCGCTGCAGCAGATGAAATGCCATACGTTGCGCCGATTTCGGCCCCACGCCGGGCAAACAGCGCAGTGCCTCCATCAGCGATTCAAGAAGCGGGCTGGTTTGCATCAGAACGGCATCTTAAAACCGGGCGGCAGCGGAATACCGCTGGAAACCGACGCCATTTTTTCCTGCTGGACTTCAGCGATACGACGAGCGGCATCATTGAAGGCTGCTGCAATCAGGTCTTCCAGCATCTCTTTGTCGTCTTCCATCAGGCTCGGGTCAATTTCAACACGACGACAGTTGTGAGCGCCATTGATGGTCACCTTCACCAGCCCGGCGCCAGATTCCCCGGTCACTTCCAGAGTGGCCATCTCTTCCTGCGCTTTCTGCATTTTTTCCTGCATCTGCTGCGCCTGCTTCATCAGATTGCCTAAACCGCCTTTACCAAACATATCGTTCTCTCTACCACTTTCGGGCTGCCAATCGGCAGCGGGGTTAAACGGGGCGGATACTCTCTTCGTCCAGTTCCGCGTCAAAGAAACGCCGCAGCGTTTGAATATTACTATCCGCCATGATGGACTGACGCGCCTGCGCCAGCTTCTCTTCATAAATGGCCTGACGCCACTCCAACGGCGTACGCACTGCTGAAGCGTCGTCTTCAATAATCGTCAGGCTAACCGTACGGCCATAATGCGCCGACAACGCCTCCGACAACGTTTTTTGCGCTGCCGTCGAATTCAGATGACGCTGGGAAGAACGCAGATGCAAATGAATCACGCCCTCCTCCGGCATCTCTTTAAATGCATTAAGCGCCAATTGCTGTACCAGTTTCGGCAACGTCAGGCGATTGATTTCCGCCGCCCAGGCATCGCGATCCATGGCTTCAACCGCCAGTCGCGCCGCCAGCTCCGGCGTTTTTTCATATTCCAGCGCCGAACGCAGCGCCTTAGGCGTGGTTACCGGCGCCGTTTCCACCGGCTCGGCTTTCTTCTGCGCTCGCCAGCGATACGCTTCCTGCTTTTTCTGCTCTTCCTGCGCCACGGCTTTCGCCGCCATTTGCTGCTGACCACGCTCGCTCACCGAAGCCAACCGCTCCAGCGCCGAGTTTACCGGCCGCGTTTTTCCTGACGCCGCCGGTTCAGCCTTTTTTGTGGGGGTATTCCCCTGCCGGTTCAACAACTGGCTACGCGCCTGCAACAACTGTGCGGTTGCATCCGGCAAATTGTTTTCCGGGACTGGCGGCGCAGGTGGCTCACTGCCTGTTGCCGGCGCACGGTTGACCACGGGTTCGTCGCCGGGTAATACGGCAGGCATCGCACTGGCGGTCCGGGCAGATGACGGCGCACGCGCCGATTCAGCGGCTAACGGCGTACCCGTCGCAGACGCAGTCAATGGCGCACTGACCGGAACCGGCTCGGCAATCGTCTGGCTGGGATGAAACGCCAGCGCCCGTAACAATGCCATTTCCACACCCATACGGCGATCCGGCGCGTAAGGCAGTTCCTTACGCCCTACCAACAACGTTTGATAATAGAGTTGTACCTCAGCAGGCGGGATCACCCGCGCCAGCTCGCGCAACCGTGGAGCAACCTGCTGGTATTCGTCTCCCAAAGCGGAAGGCAATAACTGCAACATGGCAATTCGGTGCAACAGCGTCAGGGTTTCCACCAACAACGCTTCCCAATCAACACCGCGCGCCGCTGCCTGCCCCATCAGCGCCATTACGCCGGCACCGTCGCCTTTCACCAGTGCTTCGATCAACGCCAGCGGCTGTTCATCGTCCAGTGTGCCCAGCATCTGACTAACGGCGGCGGCAGTGACCTGCCCTTGCCCCATGGCAATCGCCTGATCGGTCAGGCTCAGCGCATCACGCAGGCTTCCGTCGGCGGCGCGAGCCAGCAATTGCAGCGCACGCGGTTCCGCAACCAACTGTTCCTGCTCCAGCACCTGCTGCAAATGCTGGCGAATCTGCTCGGCATCAAGCGCCTTGAGATGAAATTGCAAGCAACGGGACAGAATAGTCACCGGCAGTTTTTGCGGATCCGTAGTCGCCAGCAGGAATTTTACGTGCGGCGGCGGCTCTTCCAGCGTTTTCAACAACGCGTTGAAACTGTGGCGGGAGAGCATGTGTACTTCGTCGATCAGGTAGACCTTAAAGCGGCCGCGGGCCGGCGCGTATTGCACGTTATCCAGCAGATCGCGGGTATCTTCCACTTTAGTACGGGATGCGGCGTCAATCTCGATCAGATCGACAAAGCGCCCTTGCTCGATTTCCCGGCAAGTGTCGCACTGGCCGCAAGGCGTCGCCGTCACTCCCGTTTCGCAATTCAGCCCTTTTGCCAGCAAACGGGCGATCGTCGTCTTACCTACGCCCCGAGTACCGGAAAACAGATAGGCATGATGGATGCGGCCTAACGAAAGACCATTGGCTAACGCCGTCAGGACATGTTCCTGACCGACCACATCAGCAAAGATTTGGGGACGCCATTTACGGGCAAGAACCTGATAGCTCATCAATACCGCAGCAGTTGAGTTATTGAGGAGGTGATGCTAACACAGTCTCGCCGCCATCGGCGAGACTGCCATCATCAATGGCCGGGGAAATCGACCAGGCTGTAGCAGGTGATGCCCATGTTTTCAAGGCGCTGCTGTCCACCCAGGTCGAAGAGATTGATGATGAAAGCGGCGTCAGAGACCTGACCGCCAAGGCGGCGAATCAGCTTAACGGTGGCTTCAATCGTGCCGCCCGTCGCCAACAGATCGTCTACCACCAGTACATGGTCGGCGGCGGAAATGGAGTCGGCGTGAATCTCCAGCGTATCGCTGCCGTACTCCAGTTCGTAGCTTTCGCTCAACGTCGCGCGCGGCAGTTTACCCGGCTTACGCACCGGAACAAACCCGACGCCCAACGCCAGCGCCACCGGTGCGCCGAACAGGAAACCACGCGCTTCGGTACCGACGACTTTGGTAATGCCGGTGCCCTGATAGCGTTTAACCAGCATAGCGATGCTCGCCGAATAGGCCTGCGGATCCTCCAGCAGGCTGGTCACATCACGAAACAGTATGCCCGGCTTCGGATAATCCGGAATACTCTTGATACTGTTTTTAATCAATTCTGGCTGCTGAGTTGCGGTCATAATGTTGTGCCTGATAAAACCTTATATTCACTGAACACCGCCACGCTTTTTCACCCTGTCGCCCAGGGGCATTAACGATAAAATACGGCAGCGGCTCGCGCACGAAAACGCTCAAATCTAGTCAAACTGATTGGCAAATGCAACCGGCCTACGTCGATCTGCGCATTTTTATCGCAGGCTATTGCTTGGGATCAATAACCGGTAAACGCAGCATAAACGTCAGCAACGCCGCCAAAATCACCAGCAGCAATCCCCTGACCCAATTGATCTCCACCAGCCATAGCGACACCGCAAAAGTTGCGATAATCACCAGCACCGCTTTGGTTTTGACGCCCGGCGGCAAAGCCCGGTGTTGTTGCCAATGGCGCAAATACCCGCCGAACCAGGAACGATACAACAACCAGTAGTGAAAACGCGGCGATGATCGGGCAAAGCACCAAGCGGCCAGCAATAAAAACGGCGTAGTCGGCAGTAACGGCAAGACTACGCCTAGCGCCGCCAGTACCACCGCCAGCCACCCTATGATTATCAGCACGACTCGATACATCTCACCTCCGATTATTCCCACACTGATTTATTCCCGGAGGTTCTCCAGCCGGGCTGCGGTTGTGCCAATCGCAATCCACAGGAATCGTTGTATCATAACGTCACGTTAACTCAACACATCGCCGTACATGTTTGAAAATTCCATCCTCGACCCGATTCACGCTTTTCTTCACGCCACAACGCCGGACGAGTGGATCGCCGAAGCACGTAAACCGGAAAACCTGCCTACGTTGCTGCGCGATCATCTACTGTGCGAACTGAAAGCCGCCCAGAGCGCCTTGTTTCTGCTCCGGCGTTATGCGGTGGATCAGGACATCCGACATCAGTTGCAGGACTGGATTGCACCGTATGAAAATTTTGCTTATCGGGGCATCGGGGATAGGCAAACGCTGACGGCAAACGGACTGATTTCCCGGCAGATCACCGCACGTTCCGGCTGCCATTACAGTCAGGACATGATCGACAAGATGGTGCTGCTGATCCGTGAAGAGCTGCACCATTTCTATCAAGTGCTGGAGATTATGGAGCACAAAGGCATTGCTTATGAGAACATCCCGGCCAGCCGTTACGCCCGGGGTATGACGCAGCACATGAAAACGCATGAGCCGGATGCGCTGGTGGACAAACTCATCATCGGCGCCTTTATCGAAGCACGTTCCTGCGAGCGTTTCGCCAGGCTGGCTCCCCACCTGGAAGAGGATCTGCGCAAGTTCTATATATCACTGTTACGCTCTGAAGCACGCCACTATCAGGATTATCTGGCGCTGGCGGAACAGATTGCCGGTAAAGACATCACCGCACGCATTGCATTCTTTGCGCACACGGAAGCGCAACTGATTACCAGCCCGGACAACGATTTCAAATTCCACAGCGGCAAACCGGCGCTCAGTACGCACTGACCCGGCCCGAGATTCCACCAGCCGCGACTTACGGATACCGCGGTCGACCGACGGAGGACACGCCATGGACACACAGGCACTGCTGGCGGCGTTGGCGCGCCAGATTGATACGCTGGCACGAGAGATCGAACCGGTCGCAGCACGACAAGCACCCCGATCACGTTTTGATCGCCAGTTGTTTAGCTGTTATGGCACCCGGCTGGGCGATTATCTCGACGAGATTCGTCATAACTACCAGTACCTGCAGCAATATGTGCAGGAACAACGTCTGGATCGGGTGGCGTTCATGGCGGAGAGATTGCTGACGCAAATGACGGCGCTACAGCGGGAACTGGCGACTCAACCGTTGCGGGCACAGGAGCCTGCAACGCCGGCACCTCAGGATCGATACCAGAAACTGGCGGAATATCAGGGCTATGAGCGTCGGCTGTTGGCCATGATTCAGGACAGGGAAAGCCTGCTGACAACGCAAAGCCAGCTCAGCGAACAACAACGTCTGCAACGCGAGCTGGCGGCGCTGGAAGGCCGCCTGGCACGTTGCCGTCAGGCACTGACGAAACTGGAGCGGCAAATTGAACGTCAGGAACAGGGATATTGACCTTGATGTCCCTCGTTCACTATTTTTTCTGCTATGTTTTAGAAAAAACAGCACAGGATCGGAGCGAGATAGAAAATCATGCCGCTGGAAAATGAAACGCCGGACGTCAAACTGGCGGTCGATCTCATCATGCTGCTGGAAGAGAACCAGATAGCACCGGAAGTCGTACTGGCGGCGCTGGAAATCGTACGTCGGGACTACCAGCTAAAGGCCGATGCACACGCCCAACACACCACGTCGGCCTGACGCCGGAGCGGGTTTCCCTCCGGCGACACACCCATGACCGACATCTCTCCTGCTACACCACGACGTTAATTATCGGGCCTCCCCCTCATTGAGCGGCGGGGTCAACGCACGGGAGATTTCCTGTACTTCTTTGCCCTGCGTGTTATGCAGGTAAACTTCCAACTGATTGAAAGCAATATCGATATTATTTTCGCGACACAGCCTGTCGATAGTCCGGTTCAATTCATCCACGGTATAACTACGGTCACGCAGTTCGCGCACATACAAACGCAGCTCATGTTCCAGCGCACTCGCACCAAACGACAGGAAAAAGACCTGCGGTTCCGGATCCGTCATTACTCGCGGGTTATCACGCGCCGCCTGCAGCAAAATCTCTTTCACTTTATCCAGATCGGAACCGTAAGCGACACCGATACGGATCAGCACGCGTGTGATGGTATCCGACAACGACCAGTTGATCAGTCGTTCAGTCACAAACGCCTTGTTGGGAATGATCACTTCCTTGCGGTCAAAATCGGTAATCGTGGTGGCGCGAATACGGATCTTGCTGACTGAACCAGAAAACGTACCGATGGTAATGGTATCGCCGATGCGCACCGGTCGTTCGAACAGGATAATCAGGCCCGACACAAAGTTGGCGAAAATCTCCTGTAAACCAAACCCCAGACCTACGGATAGTGCCGCCACCAGCCATTGCAGCTTGTCCCAGGATACCCCCAGCGAGCCGAGCGACGTCACCGCACCGACAGCGGTAATCAAATAGGTCAGCACCGTAGTGATGGCATAAGACGTTCCCTGCCGCAGTTGCAAACGCGAGAGCACCAGCACTTCCAGCAAGCCCGGCAGGTTACGGGTCATCACATACGCCACGCCGCCAATCACCAGCGCGACCAACAAGTTACCGAGCGTGACCGGTTGCAATACCGTGCCGCTGGCATTCGCCGTGCTGTAATGCCATAGGGTTATACTGTCCAAATAAGAGAAGACGGTCACCAGATCAGTCCAGATCCAGTAAAACGCACCGGAAAATGCCAGAAACAACACCATCGTGGTCAGGCGTAGAGATTGCTGGCTGATCTGCTCCAACGCCAGCGGCGCTTCCGGAACGGGTTCGCTCCCTTCAGCGCCTTCCTTGACCAGATTCTGACGGCGCGCCACGGCGCGACGATATGCCAGACGACGAGCGGCAACGCTTAAACCACGAATCGTGGCGAAATAAACGATATTCCAGACGATCAACAGGTAAAGGCTGTCAACCCAACGACTTGCCAGCCGCAGCGTGGTATAGAAAAACCCGTTCAGCATCAGTCCGATGAGAAACAGCGGCATGGCCGCCATCATCGTCACCACAATCAGTTGCACGGTATGGCGCTCTTTTTCCCGCCAGCAATCACGGCATACCGGAAAGACTAAAATGGTCAACAACAGCAGGTTACAGACGACGATCATCTGCCCAATGACGTCATCCACCAAGTATAGCGGCGCTTTCTCTCCTACCACCGACCAGAACATCAACGGCAGCAACGCGCCGCCGAGTCGCACCGTCTGACGCCGGTAATGCGCACAACGGGAAGCCGGAATATTGAAGTGCCGCTCGCTCAGGCTACCCGGCTTAAGGCTGAACCAGGCTGTGGCGAAGACCATCCAGAACAGTGCCAGATGCTCGCTCAGCAGCCAGGCGAAGCCACTCATCTGGCTATCGGTTCGTTTCAGCCATACCCCCAGCGAGAGGATGACCAACACCCCCGGCAAGGTGCGCAGAATCAACAACAAAATGGCTTTTGGCGTATGTAGCTGGCTGTCGCGCTTCAGTTGCCCCACATCACCCGCCAGTTTCCCCATATAGGCATCAATACTTTTGCGTCGCCACCAAAGCAGACCGACCAACACCAATGCCGGGATAACCAACAGCAGTGAATCCATCAACGCCTGACGTAACTGCACCCCTTTAAGATTGAAACGCAGGTTTTTTACCTGCTGTTTCAGCGCCGACGGCAGATCTTTAATCCAGCTCCAATCCATGGGTTTATTACTGCTGACCCAGAAAATTTGCTGAGTCAGGGTACGTTGCAGCGAATTATTAACACTCACCAACTGCTGGCGGCTGATTTGCAGATTAATCGCCAGCATCAGTTGATTGCCGAGTTGCTTATTGAGTTGATCGAGCAATTCGCGACGCATGTCCAGAATCTGTCCCAACGCATCCGTCACCTCGGCATCGACGGTAGCGTTGCTATGCTGAACCAATTGCTGGATATATTCATCGCCACGGAACAGCACATCGCGTTGCTGGTTTATATCAAACTGCTCCAGACGCAGATCGGCTATCTGGGTACTGATATCGCTCATCGCATCGGCTGACGGCAGATTTTGCTGTTGCTGATACAGAATACGCGACAGTAACAAACTGCCTTTTAGTACCGTAACTTGTTCTTTCAGGTTACGTTCCGACTGTGTGGCCCGATCCAACCAGTTTTTAACCTGAATACTCTCCTGAACCAGCGTATTGCCCGCTTCGGTCGCTTTGATCAGCCGCTGGCTGAGTTGACGATTCGTCTCCATTTCCGCCTTCACCAGCGGGTTTTCCTGAATACGTTGTAACTCATCCGAATTCTGCGCTTCCTTGGCGGTTTTTTCCGACAAATTAAGGCGTTTATTGTTAATAAACCCTTGCAGCGTCTGTACCATATGTTCCAGTTGACCGATCTGAGCGGCGGTGTAATCCCGCTGTTTTTGCAGCAGATCCTGCATGGTGGTATTCACTTCCAAACTTTTACGCTGCTGCTCCATCTGCAAACCGACCAGCGTCTGCTCCGCCTGCAGCAAAATCTGCTGGCTCGGCCGCAGCGGCTCCTGTGACGGGTCAAGCCCACTGAGCTGAGTACGTAACTGCTGGCTGCGCTGCGACGCTGCGTATAATGCGCTTTGCACCCGCTCCGGCTGGGTTTGCAGCGAAATCAGCTGGCTATTGTAGGTGGATAAATTTTCCTGTGCAGACTGCAAATCATCCAGTGTTTGACTCAGGCGCGCTTCCAACTGCTTGAGCGACAACGATTCCAGCGATTGCTGAGACACCGGCACCGCGCCGCCCAGCGACACCAGGTCTTCATTTACCTGCTTGAGTTTTGCGGGGGCTTGTGCCGCCTGCTGCTTCAATTGACTGGTTTCCTGCCGCACGCGATCAACGGAATCCAGAACATCCAGCGTCTGGGTTAAGTCCTGCTGGGTGAGTTTATCCACCGAGGTCAGGCTCTTTTGCTTATTGAGCGTATCAAGGCGATTCTGGATCTCAGCACGGGTCGGCGCATCATTGCCTGCGGCAAACGCGGGCCACAACGGCGTCATGACGATCGCCACTATCCAGACGCACGGCAAGCTGCGGCGAATGCCGTGTTCCATCAAGAAACGGGTATAAAGAAATAAACGGAAAAGAACGGCAAATAAATCAGAAAGGGCAAAACGGCAGTTCATGATGCATCATCGGTTTTATAGAGATAGCGCAGTCTACCACGTCTACCGGGATGCGAGGTATGTCAGGCTGGATTTCTGGTCGTCATTTCCGTCGCGCGGATAAGCCTACCGGCATCGGTATAGCAATGACAACGCGGATAGCGGTGGCAGCGCTCAAGCCACTGAATTCACCGCCAGGCGTAAAGCCGGGCTGGTACGCAACATGTCGATCAGCCCGTCAATCAGATACGGCGCTTCACTTTTCAGATCAAAGCTTTCCGGCAAAAACAGCCAGTTTTCCATAATACCCGAAAGGTAAGCACGCATTGCCACCGCCGCACGTCGGGGATTAATGTTTGACGGTAGCATCCCCTGCCGGATGCAGTTCATCAAAGAGATCTCTATTTTAACGTAACAGTCGAAATGCAGGTCTTGGCGGGCATTGAATGTCGGCAGCAACTCGCCGACAAACTCACATTTATGGAAGATGATCTCCATCATTGAGCGCCATTCGGCATCGGATTCGGTCAATCTCAGCATATAAATCAGCAACTCTCTGAGCACATGCAGTGGATCATCAGGAAATTTTGCCTGATACTCAGTTTCGAAATCAGATATTTTGGCTTCTGATCGCGTCCATATCTCATCAAACAGTTCAGCTTTGTTTTTAAAGTGCCAGTAAATAGCACCACGAGTCACGCCAGCGGCAGTCGCAATATCGGACAATGAAGTTGAAGAAACGCCATGTTCAGAAAACAAACGCATCGCTGCGTCCATAATCTGAAGTTTGGTCTCATGTGCCTGTTGTTTGGTTTTTCGTGCCATAGCGCTGACTTTCAGGAGAAGCGAGATTTACATACATTCACGTATGTATGTAACATAGCACGAACCTAAATTTATCGCAGCAATGGGTTTAAAAGCTTGTGATCCATTGGTCAATTAAAAATCGGATACTTGGGGTTTATCTATGAATAAAAACAGAAGGCTTACGCCTCTGGTGACAATGCTGATGCTTTCTGGCGGCCTCGTACTCGCGGGATGTGACAACCAGTCGTCTCAGGGTGCAGCCCATCAGGGAGGCGCACCCGAAGTCGGCATCGTTACCATAAAATCACAAACTCTGAATATCATCACTGAACTACCGGGACGCACAAGCGCCTATCGCATCGCCGAAGTACGCCCTCAGGTGAATGGTATTATTCTGAAGCGTAACTTTGTAGAAGGCGGCGACGTTAAAGTCGGCACCTCGTTGTACCAGATAGACCCGGCCACTTATCAGGCTCAGTACAACAATGCCAAGGCTGCGCTGGCGCAGGCTCAGGCCAATGCTGAAATCGCACAACTGACCGTGAACCGCTATAAACCACTGTTAGGCACTAACTATGTCAGCAAGCAGGACTACGATCAGGCCGTAGCCACGGCGCGTCAGACTGAAGCAGCGGTTGCCGCCGCCAAAGCCAGTCTGGACAGCGCCCAAATCAACCTGAATTACACTCGCGTCACGGCTCCGATTACCGGTCGGGTAGGAAAATCCACCGTAACGGAAGGCGCTCTGGTATCGAATGCGCAGGCGACGGCACTGACGACAATCCAGCAGTTAGACCCAATCTATGTCGATGTCACGCAGTCCACTAACGATTTCCTGCGTCTGAAAAAGGAACTGGAAAGCGGCACCCTGCAACAGACCAACGGCAAAGCCAATGTTCAGTTAACGTTGGACAACGGCACGCGCTACAACCAAACCGGCTCGTTGGAATTCTCTGACGTTACGGTTGACGAGACCACCGGGTCCATTACGTTGCGCGCCATATTCCCCAATCCGGATCACAATCTGTTGCCGGGGATGTTCGTTCGCGCGCAAATGGATTCCGGCGTAAATCCGAATGCGATCCTGGTACCGCAACAGGGCGTAATTCGCACACCGCGTGGCGATGCCACCGTAATGGTGGTTGGCGAGGGTGACAAAGTGGAAGTCCATCCGGTGACCACCAGCCAGGCTCTCGGCGATAAATGGCTGGTAACCTCAGGCGTCAAGTCTGGTGATCGCATCATCGTGACAGGCCTGCAGAAAATCAGACCGGGTATGCAGGTAAAAGCGCAGGAAGTGACCGCAGGTAATGCGCAGCAGCAACCGCAGTCTCAACCCGCTAAGTCTTAACAGGAGCCGGTAATCCATGGCCAAGTTTTTCATAGATCGCCCGATTTTTGCCTGGGTCATCGCCATTATGGTGATGCTCACCGGGACACTGGCAATCCTGAAGTTGCCTATTGCACAGTACCCGACTATTGCTCCACCTGCGGTGCAGATCACTGCAAACTACCCGGGGGCGGATGCGAAAACCCTGCAGGATACCGTCACGCAGGTGATTGAGCAGAACATGAACGGGATCGACAAATTACTGTATATGTCTTCTAACAGTGACTCGTCCGGTACCGTTCAGATCACGCTGACATTTGATGCCGACGCCAACCCGGACATCGCCCAGGTACAGGTACAGAACAAACTGCAACTGGCGATGCCGTTACTGCCGCAAGAAGTACAGCAGCAAGGCGTTAGCGTGCAAAAATCCAGCAGTAGCTTCCTGATGGTATTGGGTTTTGTCAGTGATGACGACAACATGACCCAGCAGGATATCTCCGATTTTGTCGGCGCCAGCATCAAAGACCCAATCAGTCGTGTACGCGGTGTGGGTGACACTCAGTTGTTTGGTGCCCAGTACGCGATGCGTATCTGGTTGGATCCGGACAAACTGAACAATTACCAACTCACGACCAGCGATGTAGTTTCCGCGATTCAGGTGCAGAATAACCAGATCGCCGCCGGTCAGTTAGGCGGTACGCCGCCAGTTCCAGGCCAGAAACTGAATGCATCGATTATCGCGCAAACCCGACTGAATTCACCGGAGCAGTTCGGCAAAATCCTGCTGAAAGTCAATCAGGATGGTTCGCAGGTCCGCCTGAATAACGTTGCCCGCATTGAGCTTGGCGGCGAAAGCTACAGCGTTGTGGCTCGTTTTAATGGCCGTCCTGCCGCGGGGCTGGGGATTAAACTTGCCACTGGTGCCAATGCGCTGGATACAGCGTCGGCGGTAAAAGCAGAAATCGTTAAGTTGCAGTCGACTTTCCCTGCTGGTCTGAAAGTGGTTTATCCGTATGACACCACGCCGTTCGTACAAATTTCTATTTACGAAGTGGTGAAAACCCTGCTTGAAGCCATCGTGCTGGTGTTCGTGGTGATGTATCTGTTCCTGCAGAACTTCCGCGCGACATTGATTCCCACCATCGCCGTACCGGTAGTGTTGTTGGGAACATTCGCTATTCTCTCCGCCTTCGGCTATTCGATTAACACCTTGACGATGTTCGCCATGGTGCTCGCGATCGGCCTATTGGTGGATGACGCCATCGTCGTCGTGGAGAACGTAGAACGTGTCATGGCGGAAGAGGGGCTCTCGCCCAAAGAAGCCACGCGCAAATCGATGGGACAAATTCAGGGTGCGCTGGTTGGTATTGCACTGGTGTTGTCTGCCGTATTCATACCTATGGCGTTTTCAGGGGGCTCAACCGGGGCTATCTATCGCCAGTTCTCGATTACCATCGTCTCCGCCATGGTGTTGTCGGTACTGGTTGCAATGATCCTGACACCAGCACTGTGTGCAACCATCCTGAAACCCCTCGCCAACCACGGCGAGAAAAAAGGCTTCTTTGGTTGGTTCAACCGTCTTTTTGACAAGAGTACCCATCACTACACCAACAGTGTCGCCAATATCCTGCGCAGCACTGGCCGCTATGTCTTTTTGTACCTGATTATTGTGGCTGGTTTAGGTCTGCTATTTACCCGCATCCCCAGTTCTTTCCTGCCGCAGGAAGATCAGGGCGTATTGCTGACGATGGTACAGTTGCCGGTAGGCGCCACTCAGGAAAGTACGCAGAAAGTGCTGGATCAGGTGAATGACTACTATCTGAACAGCGAAAAAGACAACGTAAAATCCGTCTTTACCGTTAACGGCTTCGGTTTTGCCGGCCGCGGTCAGAATATGGGTATCGCTTTCGCCAGCCTGAAAGATTGGGATGAACGTTCTGGAGCGGCCAACAAAGTTGATGCAATCATCGGTCGTGCTTTTGGCGCCTTCTCACAAATCAAAGAAGCGATGGTTATCCCGTTTAACCTACCGGCTATCATTGAACTGGGTACCGCCAGCGGTTTTGACTTTGAACTGATCGATCAGAACAACCTCGGCCACGATAAACTGATGGCTGCCCGTAACCAATTGCTGGGCATGATCGCTCAACATCCAGATACGCTGGTGCGTGTTCGTCCCAACGGGATGGAAGATATGCCGGAATACCGGCTGGAGATCGATCAGGAAAAAGCCGAATCGCTTGGTGTATCCATTGCCACCATCAACTCTACCTTGTCCACCGCTCTCGGGGGCACCTACGTTAATGACTTTATTGACCGCGGTAGGGTGAAAAAGGTGTACGTTCAGGCAGAAGCCAAATTCCGCATGCTGCCTAACGATATCCAAAAGTGGTATGTCCGCGGCACTTCCGGTCAAATGGTTCCTTTCTCCGCTTTTGCCTCCGCGCACTGGGAATACGGCTCGCCACGTCTGGAACGTTACAACGGCCTGCCGGCAGTTGAGTTGGTGGGTGAAGCGGCCTCTGGTAAGAGTACCGGGGAAGCGATGGCACTGATGGAAGAATTGGCGGCGCAATTACCACCGGGGATCGGATTCGACTGGACCGGCATGTCTTATCAGGAACGACTGGCAGGTAACCAGGCCCCGGCTCTGATCATCATCTCCGCTGTCGTCGTATTCCTGTGTCTGGCTGCACTGTATGAAAGCTGGTCAATCCCCTTCTCCGTAATGCTGGTTGTGCCGCTCGGTGTGTTTGGTGCGGTGGTAGCGGCAGGCTTACGTGGGCTGGAAAACGATGTCTACTTTAAGGTCGGCCTGCTGACAACCATTGGCTTGTCCGCCAAGAACGCTATTCTGATCGTCGAGTTCGCCAAGGATCTTATGGAGAAAGAAGGAAAAGGCCTGGTGGAAGCGACGCTGGATGCTGTACGTATGCGTCTGCGTCCCATTCTGATGACATCACTGGCGTTCATTCTGGGCGTGGTTCCGCTGGTGTTCAGCACCGGCGCAGGCTCAGGCGCACAGAACGCAGTGGGTACCGGCGTAATGGGTGGGATGATCACCGCGACAGTATTGGCCATTTATTTCGTGCCGGTGTTCTTTGTGGTGGTACGCCGTCGCTTCGGTAAGAAAAAAGAAGCGAGCGAGCCCCACGAGCACACCCAGACCAGTCACTAACGTGTGATATCCCTTATCAAAAGGCCGCTTTGCGGCCTTTTGTTTTTTCGAGCGACAAACCCGATACGATTTCCGCTTCTCAATCTCCCTGCAGACCATAGCGTTGATCATCACGCTAAAAAAGCGCACAATATAGTTATGTTATAACATAACTTATGGAGTTATCATGAAAGCAGGAATCCATCCTAATTACCGCGCTGTGCTGTTCCACGATACCAGTGAGGATGTGTTTTATAAAATCGGCTCTACCATCAAAACCGATCGTACTTATGAATATGAAGGCGAAGTTTACCCTTACGTCACTATCGACGTTTCTTCCGCCTCACACCCTTATTACACCGGCAAGCAAAAAGAATACGCCAAAGAGGGTAGCGCAGCGCGCTTCCAGCAGCGTTTCGGCCGTTTTCTGAAATCATAATGAGGGAAATCATCCATGCAGGTATTAAGTTCTCTTCGCAGCGCCAAAACGCGTCACAAAGACTGCATCGTCGTAAAACGACGCGGACGCGTCTATGTCATCTGTAAAACTAACCCACGTTTCAACGCGGTACAGGGCAGGAAAAAGAAAAAACGCTAATTATTATTAGCTCAAAATTGATCGGAAGGTGCGATTGTTGTGCCTTCCATCACATCAGACCACTTATCCATTTTCTTTTAAAAACAAAAAGATAAAATAAATTTTTTTTACACTGTCAAAATCTTTACAAATAAAGACAAGCCAGAAAAATTAATTAACACAGTGATTCTTGCTAACGTCGAAAAAAATTAAATATACTCATACTAGTGGCCGATAAATATATCAGAGCTCACCGGAAGAAGTTCATACCGATGACAGCCATAGCCATAAAAATGGTTCGACCACACCGTAAACGTTAGCTTTTTTGCTATAATGAATTCAGAATGATTGTTGACAGTGACGTTGCATCATTCTTTGGCATTCACCGTGTTACCCCTGTTCGTCTTAAGATTAAGGGACATTGAGGCATACTGAGGGGCATTCTATCTTCTGCACTTCATCACACCACCTGTCTGGCAACGTGGTGGCCCTAAGTGACACTGAATCGTAGCTTACGGAGGGATAGAAATGGATGAGTACACACCCCAACATTATGATATTGCCCAACTCAGATTCTTGTGTGAAAATCTGCACGACGAAAGTATCGCGACATTAGGTGACAGCAGTCATGGTTGGGTGAATGATCCGACCTCTGCGGTCAATCTTCAGTTAAACGAACTTATCGAGCACATTGCGGCATTTGTTGTTACCTACAAAATAAAATATCCGCATGAAGCGGCGCTATGTGAACGGGTTGAAAAATATCTGGACGATACTTATATTCTTTTCAGCAACTACGGTATAAACGATGCTGAGTTGCAGAAATGGAAAAAATCCAAATCACAATTATTCAGAATGTTCTCAGAAAAGAGCAACTGTACGGTAGTTAAAACTTAAGCAATAATTTGTCTCAAACTTAATTTAAATCCAGGAAAATTAACAAGGTCACTATGAAAAAAATCGACTATTTAATGCGTTTGCGTAAATGTACGACCATCGATACGCTTGAGCGTGTTATAGAAAAAAACAAGTACGAGCTTTCTAACGACGAACTTGAAATGTTCTATTCAGCGGCAGACCATCGTCTGGCTGAATTGACAATGAATAAGCTCTACGACAAAGTGCCGACTGCTGTGTGGAAATACGTTCGGTAACCCGCTGAAACTGCAAGCTCGTACGTACATAAATACACTGTGCCGATATGTTTGTCGGCCTTTGTTTTTTAGCTAAATGAAAGCCTCACCACTTTGTAACAAAAGATGTATTTCATGATTTAATGTTCTTTTTATCCAGACCAACCCTCCCCTCTCAATTAAATTTAACCGCCTTATTATAAATTTTTCGTTAGTTTCACTGTGAAGATGAGCCGTTCTATTTTTTATTAATCAATGTTCGGGGTGAAATATTGAGAAGGGATTACAGCGGATTAAGAAGGACAAAATGGTGGAGGCCCCGCCAGCTACATCCCGGCACACACGTCGCCTGCTGCGGCTGCTTCCTTCCGGACCTGACCGGGTCCACAGGTTAGTGTTGCGGGAGAACCAACGGGGCCTCCATTGACAGCCCCACTATTGTAGGGCGGTGGGCATTATCGGTGATGGACTAAACAATTGCAAGTTAACACCGCCTGACCGCTGTTTTCTTACTCAGCATCCGCTTTTATACTAAATACTGCATTTACACGCCTGCCGGTTAGCAACCATTAAAACTCCATCCATAGCCATTGAACCCTATGAATACTGAAACCGATAATTTTCGCCAACACGTTATCCATGTGATCGCCGCCATTCCTTACGGCTGTGTCGTTACCTACGGTGATGTCGCATACCTTGCCGGCTCCGCGCGTGCGGCACGACAGGTAGGCGGTATATTACGAAGATTACCTACCGGCAGCCAGTTGCCCTGGCATCGGGTCATCAATCGTAAAGGCGAGATTTCATTGACTGGCCCAGATTTTCAGCGGCAAAAAGCAGCCCTTCAATCCGAAGGCGTCATCGTGAATTCAGAGGGGAAGATCAATCTGGAGAAATTCCGCTGGCGATACATGCAAGGCGTTTAGCAAGGCATATACCCGCCAGCAAGAATGGCGTTAATACAATTGCACCGACGAACCTGAAGCCTCATCAGATGCAGCAGATGCGCCCGGCGTCAAAAAACCGGCAGGTTTTGTCGGCACCGGGACGGCAGGAACCGGTACCAGGGTCAGGTCGGCGCTATTGACCCCATTGCTGACTACCGGCATCACACGTTCAGTAATCAACGTCACACGGTTATTAATGGCGATGGCGGCACTGAGCAGAATGCGCGCATCAGGCCGAATATCCGCTGGATTGTAGGGTAGTAAAAACTGAAATGGCGCCTGTTGGCCTTCAGTACGGATAACCCGCTGTGAAATCACTTTTGATGGCGCATCCGGGATAGACGCATCAGACACTGTCACCGTCAGTACAGAATCTGGTGGTAGTGCGATTTTTTGGCGAATATTGACTGTGCCAGTCACGGCAGGCATGCCGCTAACGGGTTGAGAAAGCGTCTGAGCCTGCCCCGTTGCCGGCGCAGTTAACTCAGAAGAAACACTATGGCTATTCACGCAACCAGAGAGCGCGATCGATACCGTAATACCGCTAAAGATATGCCATAATCTCATAGGCTAAGCCTCCTTAATTATTTTATTCAGGATGCGATCAGTTAAACCGCATCTGTTAAGAAGTATGAACCAACCAGCATCATAATTATGGTGGAAAATTCTGATAGTTATAACATCCCCAGTAATACCCAGGATCCGCCAGGACGATTTAAGGAAAACCGGTTCATTTATACGATGAATTTATTTGCGTAATCACATTACTCTCCCAAGGCAGAACTATGAGTCAGGCATTACAACATCTTCTCGACCTACTACATCTGGAAAAACTGGAGGAGGGTCTGTTTCGCGGCCAAAGTCAGGATCTGGGGTTACGTCAGGTATTTGGTGGACAGGTGGTGGGTCAGGCCTTATCTGCCGCCAAGCAGACTGTACCGCCGGAACGCGCTATCCACTCGTTTCACAGCTATTTCTTACTTCCTGGCGATAGCCAGAAACCCATTATTTACGATGTTGAAACGCTACGAGACGGTAACAGTTTTAGTGCCAGACGCGTCAGCGCTATTCAAAATGGCCGTTCGATTTTTTACATGACCGCCTCATTTCAGACTCGCGAAAGTGGCTTCGAACACCAAAATGAGATGCCATCAGTCGCGCCACCTGACGATTTACTGTCGGAACAGGAAATTGCCCGTAGCATGGAACACCTGATTCCACCCGCCATGCGACAAGTTTTTACTAACGATCGGCCAATTGAGATTCGGCCGGTAAAATTTCACAATCCATTGAAAGGTGAAACATCGCCTCCCGTCAGGCAAGTATGGTGCCGTGCCAACGGCACTATGCCGGATGACGAGCGTACTCACCAATATCTTCTCGGTTATACCTCCGATTGCAACTTCCTGCTTACGGCTCTGCAACCTCATGGCGTAGGGTTTCTTGAACGTGGTATGCAAGTTGCAACCATTGATCACTCCATGTGGTTCCACCGGCCGTTCCGGCTGGATGACTGGTTGCTTTACTCCGTCGAAAGCCCCTCAGCTTCCGGTGCCCGCGGATTTGTTCGCGGTCAGTTTTACACCCGAGACGGCATTCTGGTCGCTTCCAGTGTGCAGGAAGGTGTAATCCGGCGTCACAGCCAATAGCCTCTCCCTTACACATAAAAAATGCCAGTCAGTGGCTTAACTGACTGGCATTACCTTTCTCAAGGTGGTTTTTATTTATTACGGTGACGAGATTGCCGATCACCAAGAGGCGATTACTGGTTGTATGCGTTCTCGCCGTGGCTGTTGACGTCCAAACCTTCGCGTTCCTGCTCTTCCGGTACACGCAGGCCGACAGCGATATCCGCAACTTTAAAGGAGATGAATGCAGCGACACCGGACCAAATGATAGCGACGATCACGCTAAACAACTGCACCCATACCTGATGAGCCATTGTCACGCCTTGCGCATAACCGATACCACCCAGTGATGAAGCGGTAAACACGCCTGTCAGCAGGCAACCTACGATACCGCAAACACCGTGTACGCCAAACACATCGCAGGGATCGTCGACACGCAGCCATTTTTTCAGAACGGTTACGCCCCACAAGCCGGCGAACCCACCAGCGAAACCGATGACCATGGCACCACCGACACCCACGGTACCGGCAGCCGGCGTAATAGCAACCAGACCTGCGATACAACCAGAACAAGCACCCAACAGTGATGGCTTACCACGAGTAATCCACTCACCCACGACCCACGCCAGAATCGCAGCAGCGGTAGCCACTACCGTGGTCAGGAATGCCAGACCGGCGATATTGTTGGCGGCAGCGGCAGAGCCGGCGTTAAAACCGAACCAACCGATATACAGAATAGCGGTACCGATGAACACCATCGGCAGGCTGTGCGGCTTGAAAGCCTCCTTACCAAAACCAACGCGTTTACCCAGCAACAGCGCTCCCACCAAACCGGCTACCGCTGCGTTAATATGCACCACAGTACCGCCGGCGAAGTCCAGCGCGCCATCGGCTGCCAGATAACCGCCGCCCCATACCATGTGGGTCATCGGCAGATAAGATAAGGTGAACCACAGTGCAGAGAAAATCAGCACAGCAGAAAAACGGATACGTTCACCCAATGCACCCAGTACCAGGCCTACGGTAATACAGGCAAAAGATGCCTGATAAGCAACATGAATAAACTGGTAGAAAGTACCGCTGACTGAATTGATATCAATGCCATTCAACATGAAGTTGGTCAGGCCGCCGAAAAATGGGCTACCGGCGCTAAACGCCACGCTGTAGCCATAAATAACCCACAGAATACAAACCAGCGCAAACGCCACCGTTATCTGCGTCAACATAGACAGCACGTTTTTGCTGCGAATCAGACCGCCGTAAAACAATGCCAAGCCGGGAATGGTCATGAACAGCACCAGAGCGGTACAAATCATCATGAACGCATTATCCGCTTTATCCACTGCAGGTGCCGGCGTATCCGCCATAACCCATGCCGGAAGCATGGTTGCCGCCCCTAAACCTAACGACAAGGAAAATTTCTTCATTTTTTCATTCATCCCTATTTAATAAGGCTAAATCAGGTAGTTGTTATAGTGCGGCTTCGTCAGTTTCGCCGGTGCGAATGCGGATGACACGCTGCAGCTCCGCGACAAAAATTTTGCCGTCGCCAATCTTACCGGTGTAAGCAGCTTTGCTGATGACGTCGATCACCTCATCTAATTGGTCATCCGCGATCGCGATATCAATCTTCACCTTCGGTAAAAAGTTAACGCTGTATTCTGCGCCGCGATACAGTTCTGCATGTCCTTTCTGACGCCCAAACCCTTTCACCTCAGTGACGGTGAGCCCCTGGATGCCCACAGAAGACAGCGCTTCACGTACGTCTTCCAATTTGAACGGCTTAATTACCACAGTAACCAGTTTCATCATCATCCCCCTAACCATGTAAGTTCAGGCCTGTGCCCGTCACTCTCAATATGTCCACGCATCACTTAAAGCAAATCATGTGCCATAAATCACATACCGATATAAAAGTGATGAAACGTGACGCTTTAACGACGGAAAGGAAGATGACTGAATGAAGTATGGTCAATGAATGGGAAAAACAGGAGCACGTGACGCACAAAAATGGTGCGCCACGCCTAATTTCAGTGCGTATCACTGCACACTGAGGAATGCTCTGCCAAATTATGGTGCGAAACGCTGCACCGTGCTGACAATCAGGGTGTCTGAGAGATCAATTCACCGGAATCATGCGACGATGAAAAGGTCAATGCGCTGCTCGCCTGCTGCAATTGATACATTTGGTAGTATCGTCCTTCCTTCGCCAGCAACTGTTCATGCGTTCCCTGCTCTACTGTTCTGCCATGATGCAGCACCAAAATATGGTCAGCCTCAACAATGGTGGACAATCGATGGGCAATCACGACCAGAGTGGTATGAGCGCGTACCAACCGCAGTGCGCGCTGAATGGCCTGTTCGGTGCCGGAATCGATATTGGCGGTTGCCTCATCAAGAATCAGAATTCTGGGCGTCGCCACCAGCACCCTGGCCAACGCCAGCAATTGCTTTTGCCCGACAGACAGGTTATTACCCTGTTCGCCAATACGACTATGAATCCCGTCGGGCATTTCTCGCACCAACGGTGCCAGTTGTACTGCCTCCAACGCCTGCCAGACCTTTTCCTCACTGATGTCGCGCCCCAACGTGACATTCGCAAACATAGAATCAGCCAGAACGACCGGATCCTGCTGTACCATCGCCACATGCTGACGCAACACCTGATGCGACAGGGTTTGCAAAGGTCGGCCATCCAGGCGGATCTCCCCGCTGTCCGGTACGTAATACCCCATCAGCAGGTTTGCCAGCGTACTTTTACCGCTCCCGGTGTGCCCAACCAACGCGACGAATCCCCGGTCCGGTACATTCAACTCAATATGATGCAATACCGGCTTGTCTTTACGGTAAGAAAACGTCACCTGCCTGATATCGATACGACCGCTTTCCAACGCACGAACATCGTCGCCGTAACGCTGACGAGTACCATCCATCAGTTCAAAAATACGCTCCCCGGCAACAACCGCTTGCTGCAGCATCGATTGCTGGGTAGTGAGTTCAATCAGCGGTTCGTTCAAGCGCCCCAAATAGTTGATAAAGGCATACAACACACCAACCCCAACAGAGCCGACAGCACTGAATCCAAATTGCAGCAACAAGCCGCACATCACCAATGCCGAAAACAGGCTCAGTAACGGACGCAACAGAAACCCATCCAACCTCAGCGTCTGCATCCTTGTCTCATAGTGCGACCAACTGGCATCACTCAGCTTCTTACCAAACCTCATCTGCTGGCGAAACTGCTGGATGACGCTCATGCCGCTAATCGACTCGTTGAAGCCATCATTGATATCCGCGAGGTAGCTACGCATCCGGCGGACAATCGGCGTGCTGTAACGTTGATAAATCACCATAACCATCGCCACAGCCGGAAAAATCGCCGTAGCCACCAGCGCCATACGCCAGTCCAGGCTAAACATGGCTATCAGCATCGCTCCAATCAGAGCTGCGCTGCGCAACACACTGCCTACCACCATCACATACAGATCCCGCACGACCTCCGTATCATTGGTTACGCGGGAAATTAATTGCCCGACGGGTTGCGTGTCGAACACAGCCAACGGTTGGCGCAAAGCCGCATCCATCACATCCGTGCGCAACTGCTGCACGACGCCCACGGCAACGCGATTGAACATCAGCGCCTGAATATAATGTAATAGCGCCGCCATCCCCTGCAGCAGAATATATCCCACCGCCAGCACGGTTGCCATCATGAGCGGAAACTCACCTTTACTTACCAGGTGGTCGATGAAATAGCTCACCAGTACCGGCCCTGCGACTTCCGCGCCAGCCGCTATCCATAACAGCAACACACCGGTTCCCACCGTTTTTTTCCACGGCAATCCATAAGCCAACAGCCGCTTCAGCGTCGGCCATAACGCCTGGGAATTATTCATTCGGTTGTTCCTCTCGGGGGGAATCATCCAGAGCGGCTTCCAGTTGTTGATAGCGATACATATCGCGATACCATCCAGGCTGCTGCGATAATTGCTCATGATCGCCACGTTGCGCCACATGGCCTTGCTGCAGTACCAGAATTTCATCGGCATCCACCAGCGCAGACAAACGATGCGCGCTGATAATCAGAGTCCGTTGCCGTCCCCACTGCCGCAGGTTGCTCAAAATCTGGTGTTCCGTGCGTCCATCAACCGCGGACAGCGCATCATCCAGCACCAGTATCTCGGCCTCCAGCAGCAACGCGCGGGCAATAGCGATGCGCTGTTTTTGCCCTCCAGACAGCATCACCCCCCGCTCCCCCACCTCAGTCTGGTATCCCTGAGGCAGACGCAAAATGTCATCATGGACATTTGCCAATCGAGCCGCTTCTTCGATCTGTTGCCGGGAAGCATCAGGCCGACCTAATGCAATATTATTGGCGACAGAGTCCGAAAACAGGAATGGCGTCTGACCAACCACGGCAAACCGCCCACGCAGCGCATCCAACTGGATGTCATGCAACGGTTGCCCATGATAGGCAATTTGCCCCTGTTCAACATCAAAATAGCGCAGCAACAATGCCAGCAACGTGCTCTTTCCTGAACCGGTTGGGCCACACAGCCCTAACGTTTTACCCGGGAGCAGCGTAAAACGGACATCATTAATGGCTGATGTCGAGTGCCCAGGGTAATGGAAAGCGGCGATCTGAACCGCCAGCGTTCCGGGGTCTGCAGGTAATGGCTGAGAACCATCCACAACCACCGGCGCTTCAGACAATAATTGGCGGATACGCGCATAAGCCGCGCTACCCCGCTCAACAATATTAAACATCCAGGCCAGCGCCAGCATCGGCCAAATCATCAACCCGAGATACATCACAAAACTGGTCAATGACCCCAGCGTCAGCGCCCCATTAATGACCATCCAACTCCCGCCGCCAACCGCCAGCAGGTTGGCAAAAGCGACAGCGATATAAATAGTCGGATCAAAACGCGCGTCTACCCGCGCGACTCGCATATTTTTCCGACCGGCATCGGCGGCAACCTGAGCAAAACTGCCGGACTGATGATCCTCCAGGCCGAATGCTTTAATCATACGAATACTGGTAAGGCTCTCCTGCGCATGATCATTGAGCGAGGAAAACGCGGCCTGAGCGTCTTTGAAACGCTGATGCAACTGCGTGCCATAGCGCTTGATGACTATTGCCATCACGGGCATCGGCGCCAGCGCCATCAGCGTCAGTTGCCAACTGAGCTGAGTGCTCATGACTATCAGCACCGCGCACCCCATCACCAGTGAATCCACCAGCGTCAGCACGCCTTCACCGGCCGCGAACACCACGCGATCCACGTCATTGGTCGCACGGGCAATCAGGTCTCCGGTACGGTGGCGGAGATAAAAAGCGGGATGTTGTCGACTGAGTTGACGATAGAAGTCTTCACGTAATTCGACGGCCAACTGGTAAGCGGCGCCGAATAACCAGATTCGCCAGAAATAACGCAACAGATACGTTAATAAAGCGATCAGCAAAATTCCGCTAATCCACCACAGCACAGACGCGGTGGTCATACGATGCTGTGTGACGTCATCCACGATAACGCCAACCATTCTGGGCGGCAGCAATTGCAGGATAGCTATCACAATCAACAGGATGACAGCACCCAGATAGCGCTTCCATTCACGGCGGAAATACCATCCCAGTTGAACAAAAAGTCTCACGCGATTTCAATCCATTAGCGACATAGCAAATTAGAACGCAGTAAACGAATCATTATACATAAAGTGCATAGCGAATAAATTTTATACCTGTAGCGGCAAGGCGGTTGTCTGTTTCATACACTCCATGGCGAAACTGGAAGTCACATCCACCAGCCCCGGAATACCATTGACCAGACGCTTGTAAAAAGCATCGTAGCTTTTCATATCCGCAACCTGAACCTGCATCAAATAGTCGTACTCCCCTGCCATACGATAAAATGCCAGCACCTCCGGCATCTCGGAGACAAAACGGGAAAACTCAAGATACCAGGCGCTGTTATGCTGCTGAGTTTTCAGCAGTACAAATGCAGTCAACCCTAACCCTAATTTTTCGTTATCCAGTAATGCCACGCGGGACTTGATATATCCCTCATCCTCCAGTCGCTTTAGCCGTTTCCAGCACGGGGTCGACGTGAGATTCACCGCTTCGGCCAACGCCTGCAATGAGAGCGTGCAATCCTGTTGCAATAAGGCCAGCAGCATACGGTCAGTTTTATCCAGCATAATGGCATAAAAGAGAAAAATTTTCTCCCATTAGCCCTTTTTACAGACAAAAAGGCAATCTTTTTTTCTGCAAAAATCGATACGCTAGTCATATCTCGCCAATGGCGCTCACGCATTGCGCCAACAGGCAGGCCATACCTTAAAAAAACGTAACGCTTATTAAGCAGGACAACATCACATGACCAGCACTTGGGTACGCGACGCCGTCAGCGCGATTGAAGCAGACTTTCAACGCTCAGCGGACACTCATCTGATTCGCCTGACACTGCCGGACTATCCCGGTATTTACTTTTACCTTAAAGACGAAAGCACACACCCGAGCGGTAGCCTCAAACATCGCCTTGCTCGTTCGCTGTTTCTGTACGGCCTGTGTAATGGCTGGATTAACGAAGGTACGCCGATTATTGAAGCCTCATCAGGCAGCACCGCGGTGTCGGAAGCCTATTTCGCCCGCCTGCTGGGACTGCCGTTTATTGCCGTGATGCCTTCCTGCACCGCCAAACGAAAAATCGAACAAATCACCTTCTACGGCGGCACTTGCCATTTTGTCGAACAATCCGGCCAGATTTACGCCGCCTCCGAAGAGCTGGCCAGAGAGTTGCACGGCCACTACATGGATCAGTTCACTTATGCCGAACGCGCCACCGACTGGCGTGGAAATAACAACATTGCCGACAGTATCTATCGGCAAATGGTAAGAGAGCCATTCCCGATACCGGATTATCTGGTAATGAGTGCCGGAACAGGCGGTACCTCTGCTACGTTGGGTCGCCACATCCGCTACAAAGGTCTGGATACACAGTTGATCGTTGTAGATCCGGAAAACTCGGTGTTTTACGACTGCTATCGCCGGCAAGATAGTACCATCACCGGGAAATGCAGCAGCCGGATAGAAGGTATTGGTCGCCCGCGCGCCGAACCCTCGTTTATTCCAGGCGTAATAGACGACATGATAAAAGTCCCCGATGCCGCCAGCATTGCGACATTGTACTGGCTGGAGAAAATTCTGGGGCGCAAGGTCGGCCCGTCTACCGGAACCAATGTCTGGGGTATGCTGCAACTGGCTGGAAAAATGGTGACGGAAGGGCGCAGCGGCGCGATCGTTACTTTGCTGTGCGACAGCGGCGAGCGTTATCTCGACACCTATTACAATCAGGAGTGGGTCAAGAACCACATCGGCGATATCACGCCTTACCTCCAGCAATTGCACGCAGGACATTGACATTCCTGAAAGCCTTCTACGCCTTGCACTGAACTGCGTTGAGATTTCAAGTACTATACCCAACATAATTCGAGTTGCAGGAAGGCGGCAAGAGAGAGAATCCCGATGAGCTTACTCAGGTAAGTGATTCGGGTGAACGAACGCAGCCAACACACCTGCAGCTTGAAGTATGACGGGTATATAACCGCCGGAATATATTTGACGGATAGCAGCTGTCTGGCTGCACCTACGTATGAAGGAAAACAAAAATGACGAGCGCAGTTGTAGTGTTCAGCGGCGGTCAGGACTCGACTACTTGCCTGATACAGGCATTGCAGCAGTACGATGAAGTCCACTGCGTCACATTTGACTACGGGCAGCGCCACCGCGCTGAAATCGATGTCGCCGCCGCACTGGCGCAAACGCTTGGAGCCAGAGCGCATAAAGTGCTGAATGTCGGTTTGCTCAACGAACTGGCAGTGAGCAGCCTGACTCGCGACAACATACCGGTCCCCGAGTTTGACGCGGCTGCCGATGGATTGCCGAGTACTTTTGTTCCCGGTCGAAACATTCTTTTTCTGACATTGGCCTCGATTTACGCCTATCAGGTTGGAGCAGAGACCGTGATTACCGGCGTCTGCGAAACCGACTTTTCCGGTTATCCTGATTGCCGGGACGAATTCGTCAAGGCATTGAATCAGGCGGTAGCATTGGGCCTGGCCAAAGATATCCGCTTTGTCACACCGTTGATGTGGCTCAACAAAGCGGAAACCTGGGCGCTGGCGGATTATTACCAACAGCTTGAGACCGTGAAAAACCATACGCTCACCTGCTACAACGGTATTAAAGGAACGGGATGCGGACAATGCGCCGCGTGTCACCTGCGGGCTAAAGGGCTGGCGGAGTATCAGCGTAATCCGGCAGCGATAATGGCAGCGCTGAAACATAAAACCGGGTTGAAATAAGCAGTATCAAGTACCAGACAAGACGATACTTATCTGGTATCGAACTTTCGCTCTCGTCGGGGAATAGCACGCGAACTCGTTTCCCCGACGATAAGCAGACTTACAGACGCAGACGGGACTGATTACGTTCGATCAATGCACTACCGATTCCCGGTACTTCCTGCAGTTGTTCGATTTGGGTAAACGGCCCGTTTTGCTCACGATAAGAAACTATTGCCTGCGCCTTCTTCAGGCCCACACCATTCAGTACCGTAGCCAGTTGTTCCGCCGTTGCCGTGTTAATACTCACTTCCTCTTCATCTGCCGCTACCAAAGGCTTAGCCGCTTTTTCCACTTTCGAATCCGAAGAAGGGGATGAAGAAGGGGATTTTGCCGTCGTGACGCTGGTTTTATCCGGCGCAGACGTGGTGGGTGAGGCGTGAAGCCACGTTGAGACACCGGTCAGGCTCATGCCTACAATAAAACATAACGCTTTGATTCCTGAGTTTTTCATGCTGTTTCCTCCTTGTGTTTGACAGCACGGCTACAATGCCCGAGCACTCGACACACGGCAAACAGCAAACTCAAAATGTGGAAAAGGCCGCGAAAGCGGCCTTTGAACATTGCAGTGATTTGCAGAATTCTGCGAGGCTTACTGCACTTCTTGTGCAGCGTTACCGTACTTGATCTTCGCCTGACTACGCAGGCTGGTCATCAGTGTATCAAACAGCGCACCAACGTTGCTCTGTTCAATCTGAGCGCCAAACTGTTTCTTCTGAGCGTCAGGTAACACATGAGGTTTCACGGCATCCAACACCACCAGTACGATATTCCCAGATTGATCCTGAGCTACGGCGTAAGACGGCTTGTCTTTCTTCGGTTGCGCCATCGCAAACACGGTTTCTGCCAGTGCATCGGTCTGCCCCATAGAGGAGATCTCTTTTGCTGCACTGAAACTCAAACCAGCAGCGGCCATGCTATCGGTTTTACCCTGATAGAGATCAGCCAGAATCTTTTCGGCTTCCACTTTGGCTTGCTGTTCGGCTTTCTGGCGTTTCAGCGACTGTACGACCTGCTCACGCACCTGATCCAGCGGTTGGGTCGTTTCCGGTTTATGCTCGGTTACACGCAACACAAATGCACGATCGCCTTCCACGCTAATCACATCCGAGTTATTACCCGGCGTGCCGTTTTCACCCACCAGAGAGCCGCCCAAAATGGCCTGAGTAACCGGCTGGAAGTTCAGTGCGGCAGGAACATTATCACGCGTAAACCAATCAGTCTGAACGGATTTGATATTGGCGACTTTCTCAACTGAAGCCAGCGACTCATTATCGTTGCTGGCAGCTTCACTGACCTTCTGCTGCAAGGAGTAAAACGCATCCAGCGCCTTCTCGCGTTTTACCTTTTCAGACAAATCGGCACGAACCTCATCCAACGCCTTAACGTGCTGCGCCTGGACATCATCCAAACGAATGATCAGGTAACCGACTGAAGATTTAACGACATCCGACAATTGACCTTTCTGCTTCAGCCCAGCCTGCTTGATTTCATCGACGGTAGAGCCATCGTCCATCCATCCAAGATCACCGCCATTACGACGGGAAACAATGTCGGTGGATTTGTCTTTGGCCAACGCAGCGAAATCCGCGCCTTTCTTCAACTGCTCCAGAACAGCCTTGGCATCTGCCTCGGTTTTCAACTGAATAACACTGTACTTCTTACGTTCCGGCTGAGTGAATTCACTTTTATGCTGTTCATAGTAGGCAGCGATATCATTACCATCTACCTTGGTTTTATCCATGATAGACGCCGCATCCAGCATGATATAACTGACTTTGAACTGCTCCGGCGCCAGATAACGCGCTTTGTTCTGATCATAGAAATTCTTCACTTCTTCATCAGAAACAGTCTGGCTCTTGGCTCGTGCGCCGAGATCAATGGTTGCCGTACGAACGGTACGATCTTGCGCCGCTATCGCCACCAGGTTATCAAGCTCCTGCTGCAATACGAAGTCGGTATTGCCCAACCCGCGAATCAACTGCTGAGTCAATAACTGTTTACGCAGGAACTGTGCATACGCATCCGAGGTTAGGCCCAGTTGACGCACCTGCGACAGATATTTTTCATTATCAAACCGATTATTGGTCTGAAATTCGGGTACGGAGAAAATCGCCTGTTTGACCTGCTCGTCGCTAATATTTAGCCCCAGATTATGGGCATACTGCACAACCAGCGTTTCGTCGACCAGTTGCGACAACACCTGCCCGCGCAACTGCTGCATATACCCTTCGTTCGCGGCCAGTGCAGAGAAATTATCTCCCAGCATTTCCTGCTGGCGACTGCGCTCATTCTGTACCCCTTGCTCAAGCTGAGACCGGCTAATCTCCTGCCCATTCACTTTGGCCGCGTAATCACCTGAACCTCGAATCAGGTAATCTCCCACTCCAGTCAACACGAACGAACCAATAATCAAGGCAAGAATAATTTTCAGCACGACGTTGTTAGCGGCCGCGCGTAAATTGTCCATCATAATGTGACAACACTCCGCTGTAGAATGGATAACACTTCCCCTGCGCAGGCCGTAGCCATACATCCCTGCTATTGCTATAGCCGCATCCGGCTAGGGCGCATTCAAGTATTTGCCTGATAACAGTAATCTTAATTACCTGTAAAAAAAGGCACATCATACCATGATGCGCCTTATATCTTACCTTACCCATCGCGCCGAGTCAGGTAGTGTTTGGACTGGAAAACCGTCCTCACTCAGATTTTGCTACTTAATCATTAATTCACTGAATCTTTCAGTGCCTTACCAGCGCGGAAACCCGGCACTTTAGCAGCCGGAATACTGATTTCGTTCCCGGTTTGAGGGTTACGGCCGGTACGCGCCGCACGCTCACGCACGGAAAACGTACCAAAACCGACTAAAGCAACGTCATCCCCGGCTTTCAGAGATTCGGTAACAGACCCAATAATTGCATCCAACACACGCCCTGCTGCCGCTTTGGAAATATCAGCATCTGCGGCAATTTTGTCGATCAATTGTGACTTGTTCACACTCTCATCCCCTCTGAAATACTGTCATTACGCCAGAGCGCCCAGCGCAACACGTAGCTTTATCTATTCAGTCAAACCGCAGGCTACCAACCAACAGGCTCAACAGTGCTCTAACTTAGCGACACGAAAAAAGGCTGGCAAGCACCATTTCACTTACCAGCCCTTATTTTCTCAGTGGTTTTTGCGATAGCTCACTATTTTTTAGCCATCGACTTTACCACGTCCATACCATAAGGCGCGTTCTGCAAAGCAAGAGTCAGCACTTCTTCAATGCGTTTTACCGGATGAATATCCAGATCGGCAATCACATTCTGCGGAATCTCTTCCAGATCGCGCTTGTTCTCTTCCGGAATCAGTACAGTCTTAATGCCGCCGCGATGCGCAGCCAGCAATTTCTCTTTGAGCCCGCCGATCGGCAATACCTGACCACGCAGGGTGATTTCTCCGGTCATCGCCACATCCGCGCGCACCGGATTCCCCGTCAGGCAGGACACCAACGCAGTGCACATTGCGATACCGGCGCTCGGCCCGTCTTTCGGCGTTGCACCTTCCGGCACATGCACGTGGATATCACGTTTTTCATAAAAGTCGGAATTGATGCCCAGCTTTTCTGCTCTGGCGCGAACCACGGTTAATGCAGCCTGAATGGATTCCTGCATCACCTCACCCAACGAACCGGTATACGTCAGCTTGCCTTTACCCGGCACGCTGGCGGTTTCAATGGTCAGCAGATCGCCGCCCACTTCCGTCCAGGCAAGGCCGGTCACCTGACCGACACGATTTTCTTCATCGGCACGGCCATAATCGTAACGTTGAACGCCGAGATACTCTTTCAGATTATCGCCGGTAATCAGGATGTGCTTGATAGCTTTATCCATCATTAACGATTTTACCGCCTTACGGCACAGCTTGGAGATTTCACGCTCCAGACTACGTACCCCAGCCTCACGGGTGTAATAACGAATGATGCCGATGATGGCGCTATCTTCAACCGTCAGCTCGCCTTTCTTCAGGGCGTTACGCTCAATTTGCTTCGGCAGTAAGTGCTGACGCGCGATATTGAGCTTTTCATCCTCGGTATAGCCGGACAGCCTGATCACTTCCATACGATCCAGCAACGGCGCCGGAATATTCATGGAGTTCGACGTCGCGACGAACATCACGTCGGACAGGTCGTAATCCACTTCCAGATAGTGATCGTTAAACGCTACGTTCTGTTCCGGATCAAGAACTTCCAGCAATGCAGAAGCCGGATCGCCGCGCATATCGGAAGACATTTTATCGATCTCATCCAACAGGAATAATGGGTTTTTCACACCCACTTTCGCCATCTTCTGGATCAGTTTACCCGGCATGGAACCGATATAAGTACGACGATGACCGCGAATTTCCGCTTCATCACGTACGCCGCCCAACGCCATACGAATGTACTTACGACCGGTCGCTTTAGCTATCGACTGCCCTAAAGAGGTTTTACCCACCCCCGGCGGCCCAACCAGACACAAGATCGGCCCTCTTATCTTGCTGACCCGGCTCTGCACCGCCAGATACTCAAGGATACGCTCCTTAACGCGCTCCAGACCGTAATGGTCGCTGTCCAGCATCTCCTGAGCTTTAGTCAGATCTTTCTTCACTTTGCTGCGCGCTTGCCACGGCACCTGCACCATCCAGTCGATGTAGCTGCGCACCACCGTCGCTTCCGCCGACATCGGCGACATCATACGCAGTTTCTGCAGCTCCGCCTCCGCTTTTTCGCGCGCCTCTTTCGGCATATTGGCAGCATCGATTTTGCGTTTCAGCGCTTCCTGTTCATCAGGCGCATCATCCATTTCACCTAGTTCTTTCTGAATAGCCTTCATCTGCTCATTCAGGTAATACTCGCGCTGACTTTTTTCCATCTGTTTTTTGACGCGACCACGGATCCGTTTTTCTACCTGCAGCAGGTCAATCTCGGATTCCATCATCGCCATCAGGTATTCCAGACGCTCGGTGATGTCGGACATTTCCAGTACGGACTGCTTATCCGCCAGCTTCAACGGCATGTGCGCAGCAATGGTGTCGGCAAGGCGCGCTGCATCATCAATACTATTAAGAGACGTTAATACTTCAGGAGGAATTTTCTTGTTCAGTTTGATGTAGCCTTCAAACTGATTGATGGCCGTGCGCATGAGCACTTCCTGCTCACGCTCTTCAATTGCCGGCGACTCCAGGTATTCCGCCTGAGCCGCAAAATGCTCTCCACTATCAGAGAGTGTCGTGATGCGCGCGCGCTGCAAGCCTTCAACCAGCACCTTAACAGTACCGTCAGGCAGTTTCAGCATTTGAAGAATAGAGGCGACCGTCCCTACCGAGAAAAGATCGTTAACACCAGGCTCATCCGTTGAGGCCTCTTTCTGTGCCACCAGCATGATCTTTTTATCGTGATCCATAGCCGCTTCAAGGCACCGAATTGATTTCTCCCGACCAACAAACAACGGAATGACCATGTGCGGATAAACCACCACATCGCGCAACGGCAATACGGGGATTTCTATGCGTTCGGAACGCTCAGGGTTCATAGAGCTCTCTCTTAGTTTCGTTTCCGCCAGGTTAAGGGAATTCCGTGAAACGCGTGCATCACGGGCTTCGCCTATAGGTAATCGAGTATATGGGGATAAATATCTCACATTCAACGACTGAACGTGTGTAAAAAAAAATGGGGGACTAAATTCCCCCATTTTATCGTTTGCCGTTGTTTTTTAGGCTAATTATTCACCAGACGCCTGTTGTGCTTCAGGCTTACCGTAAATCAGCAGCGGCTCGCTCTGCCCTGAAATGACAGACTCGTCGATCACCACTTTATCTACGTTTTCCAGTGAAGGCAGATCGTACATCGTCTCCAGCAACGCCGCTTCCACGATGGAACGCAACCCACGCGCGCCGGTTTTACGTGCCATCGCTTTCTTGGCAATGGCCGTCAGCGCTTCGTCCCGGAACTCCAGTTCTGCACCTTCCAGCTTAAAGAGTGCCTGATACTGTTTGGTCAGCGCATTCTTCGGTTCACGCAGGATCTGGATCAACGCTTCTTCATCCAATTCCTTAAGCGTTGCTACTACCGGCAAACGGCCGATAAACTCGGGAATAAGACCAAACTTAATCAAGTCTCCCGGTTCAACCTGGCCCAGCAGTTCACCTTCCGTCGCTTTCTGAGACACGCCTTTCACTGTCGCGTTGAAACCGATACCACGACCGGTATCCGTGCGCTGTTCAATGACCTTGTCCAGCCCGGCGAATGCCCCACCACAAATAAACAGAATCTTGGAGGTATCAACCTGCAAAAACTCCTGCTGTGGATGCTTACGGCCACCTTGCGGCGGAACAGCGGCGATGGTGCCTTCAATCAACTTCAGTAACGCCTGCTGCACCCCTTCCCCCGACACATCGCGAGTAATGGAAGGGTTATCCGATTTACGAGAAATCTTGTCGATTTCATCGATATAGACGATGCCCCGTTGCGCTTTTTGCACGTCGTAATCACACTTCTGCAAAAGCTTCTGAATGATATTCTCAACGTCTTCGCCCACATAACCGGCTTCGGTTAATGTCGTGGCGTCAGCCATAGTGAACGGCACATCCAGAAAACGGGCCAGTGTTTCCGCCAGCAGCGTTTTCCCGCTACCCGTCGGGCCGATCAGCAAAATATTGCTTTTGCCGAGCTCGACGCCATTATTGCTGTCACTGGTGCGCAAACGTTTGTAGTGGTTGTAGACGGCAACCGCCAATACCTTTTTCGCCTGCTCCTGACCAATGACATAATCATCCAGATGACGACGGATTTCGTGTGGCGTCGGTAACGCGCTGCGCTCACGGTGTGGCGCTACTTCTTTAATTTCTTCGCGAATAATGTCGTTACACAAGTCAACACATTCATCGCAGATATACACTGACGGCCCGGCAATCAGCTTACGAACCTCGTGTTGGCTTTTGCCGCAGAAAGAACAGTACAGCAGCTTCCCTGAACCGTCTTTGCGCTTATCTGTCATGAGTCAAACCTCTTCTTTAGTCTCTTGCCCGCAGGCCAACCACATAGCCATCACGCCACAACAAACGCCAGCCGACTATCACTCAGGCCGGCAACCCGCGACCTCGGGCTATTTCGCATCCATGGCGTTATTCACGATGGGTCAGAACGGAATCCACTAACCCATAGTCTACTGCCTCGGCGGCAGAGAGGAAACGGTCACGCTCAGTGTCCCTTTCTATCACTTCAAGAGGCTGACCGGTATGTTTGGCCATCAACTCATTCATCCGGGCTTTAACCTTGAGAATCTCTTTGGCATGAATCTCAATATCCGTCGCTTGTCCCTGGAATCCCCCCAACGGCTGGTGGATCATCACCCGGGAATTCGGCAGACAGAAACGCTTGCCTTTTGTCCCCGCCGTCAGTAGGAAAGCGCCCATCGACGCAGCCTGTCCCATACAGATGGTGCTGACGTCCGGCTTAATAAATTGCATGGTGTCGTAAATCGACATTCCGGCAGTAATGACTCCCCCCGGAGAGTTAATGTACAGGTAGATATCTTTCTCAGGGTTTTCGGCTTCCAAAAACAGCATCTGCGCCACAATCAGATTAGCCATATGATCTTCAACCTGACCGGTCAGGAAGATCACCCGCTCCTTAAGTAGCCGGGAATAGATATCGTAAGAACGCTCCCCACGCGAAGTCTGCTCAACCACCATCGGCACTAAAGCCATGTGCGGGGCCAGTTTTTCTTGTTCGCCACTGTATGACATTAACGTCTCCTAGATAAAATGCATTTGGCGCATATAACCTGATTCTACTTGAGATAGAAAGTGATGACCATGCTAAGACACGCAGTTAGCCATCTCTCCGTGACCGGGATCAGGTGAGTTTCCCTGACGATGCAATCTACGCGGCTACCTAACCAGTTGGGGACCGATGCATCCTTTTTCAAGCTTACACCAGTGATTGATTTCGGTTAAAGCGATATCCTGCGCCGAAAACCGGTGGTGGATTGCGCCCTGATGAACCGTTATTAATCATAGTGCAGATTTGGCAGCAGTTGGCGAACGCCATGTCACTTGCCGTCTCAGGGAAGAAAAAAGCCCGCAGCGCAAGCTGTGGGCCTTTGAAGAAACGATGCCAGATGAAAAAGCGTAATTAAGCAGCAGTGGTCTGATTCATCAGCTCATTGAAGCTAACAGCTTTCTCTACCACTTTCGCTTTGGACAACAGCGCGTCAATCGCTTGCTCTTCCAGAGCGACGTTGCGCATGTTGTTCATCATTTCTTTGTTTTTCTTGTAGTACTCTACGACTTCCTGCGGATCTTCATACGCAGATGCGATTTCATCGATCAGTACGTTGACGCGATCTTCATCCGCTTTCAGTTCGTTGGATTCGATCACTTCGCCCAGCAGCAGGCCAACAACGACACGACGTTTCGCCTGTTCTTCGAACAACTCACGCGGCAGTTCCAGCGCTTGTTTCTCGTTACCGCCGAAACGCTGAGCCGCCTGACGACGCAGTGCGTCGACTTCGTCGTCGATCAGTGCAGCCGGTACGTCAATCTCGTTAGCTTTCACCAGGCCATCAATAACCTGAGATTTCACACGATTACGGATCGCACCTTTCAGTTCACGCTCCATGTTCTTACGCACTTCCGCGCGCAGACCATCCAGAGAACCGTCTTCAACGCCGAAACGTTTGATAAAATCAGCAGTCAGTTCCGGCAGCTCGCGCTCTTCCACTTTCTTCAGAACGATAGCGAATTTGGCATCCTGACCTTTCAGGTTCTCAGCGTGGTAATCTTCCGGGAATTTCACATCAATAGTGAACTCATCGCCCGCTTTGTGACCCACAACTCCATCTTCAAAACCAGGAATCATACGGCCCTGGCCCATAGCCAGTACGAAATCGGAGGCTTTGCCGCCTTCGAATTCTTCACCGCCGACAGAACCGGTGAAATCGATGGTTACACGGTCTTCAGCCGCCGCAGCGCGGTCGGTTTCTTTCCAGGTTGCCTGCTGCTTACGCAGGGTATCCAGCATACCATCGACATCAGCGTCAGACACATCTACCAGCGGTTTTTCAACTTCGATGGTGTCCAGGCCTTTCAGTTCGACTTCCGGGTAAACTTCAAACTCTACGGAGTAGGTGAAGTCGCCGCCGACCTGATATTCGCCCGGAACATAGCTCGGCGCACCAGCCGGATTGATTTTATCTTTGATGATGGCATCAACGAAGTGACGCTGCATCAAATCGCCCAGTACGTCCTGACGGACGGAAGCGCCATAACGCTGTTCAACAATTTTCGCCGGCACTTTGCCTTTGCGGAAACCATCGATACGAACTTTTTTAGCCACACTGACCAATTCGCTCTTAACGGCATTCTCAATGCTGTCAGCAGCAACAGTAATCGTTACGCGGCGCCCAAGGCCTTGAGTGGTTTCAACTGAAACTTGCATCTTGTTACCTCAAAAAATCACAGTGCTCGGTCAACCTCAGAGGCCGTTTTCATAAAGCGCCCCTGGGGCGACCTTGCTGATCACAGTCTCACAGAACCAGGACGGCCACTTTACCGGACCAGTTCCCTATAGTCAGAAGCGTCCCGAATACATTCCGGAAAATAAGACGCGACATTATAGCGGCATCGATAGACCGAGTCGAGGAGAGTAACCAGACTATTGGCAGAGGGCTTTCACACTTTTTATCTACGAATCAGCGCAAGTCATCTGCAAATCACCGTAAGCGCCTCACCAAACAGATGATCTTATACTTCAACGCGCCAGTCCTGCACCACCACAGGGCGGAGACGAAGGCACCGCCATCTGCAAATCCAGCCATTCTTTCGGCGTATAAGTATGCAACGCCAGCGCATGCACCGTACCGGCCAGCTCATCAGCCAGCACGCGATAAATCGCGCGATGACGGCCGATAACCCGTTCGCCGGAGAAGTGTTCGCTGACAAGCACTACTTTGAAATGACTTTCAGAGCCGGCCGGCACATTATGACGATAACTTTCATCAATAACTTCAATATGTTGCGGTTCAAATTCAGAACGCAACTTAGCTTCTATCGTTTCGCGAATCATGGGGTTACCTTTTTCAGGCATCTGTGAAGTTGATCTCGATAAAACGGCTTTATATTACTGATTTCGCGCTTATCCACTTCAATTTTAGTCATTTTTTGATTATGAATGAGAGTAACTGATTGTTCGGATAGGCAGCGACGCCACTTCGGCATGGCATTATCCGATTCCAGACGGCATTCACGTCAGACACAATGGAAAAAACGAATGAGGCTCAGCAGGATACCGGCCAATTTCTGCTCTTTCCCTTGTCCAAGACGATGATATGATACCGAACTATATTTATCCGCCAACCACCGTTTTATGACGAGAAGACACGCATGTTAAAAAAATTCATTTTACCGTTGTTCGCCGCACTCGTGCTGGCGGGATGCGCCAGTAAGAGCAACACGCTGGATGTCACCCCGAAAATCGCCCTGCCGTCGCAAGACCCGACCCTGATGGGCGTAACTATCAGCATCAATGGCGCCGACCAGCGTGCCGATCAGTCGCTGGCGCGCGTCAACCGTGACGGCCAACTGGTAACGCTGACGCCATCGCGCGATCTGCGCTTCCTGCTGCAGGAAGTACTGGAGAAACAGATGTCGGCCCGAGGTTATATGATTGGCACCGGCGGCCCTGTGGCGCTGCAGGTGGTGGTGAATACTCTGTATGCCGATGTCTCCGAAGGCAATCTGCGTTACAACATTACGACTCGCGCGGATATCTCCATCATCGCGCAGGCAGCCAACGGCAATAAGCAGATCAAGAATTACCGCGCCAGCTATAATGTACAAGGCGCTCTAACGGCGACCAACAGCAAAATTACCGAGTCGGTCAATCAGGTGTTGAGTGATGTCATCAGCGATATGGCTCAGGACACCAGCATCAGCACCTTCATCAAAACCAACTCCCGGTAATAGTTTATTCTGCCTCACCTTCCCTTGCCCTCTTCAGGGCAAGGGAAAAGGACCTCAACATGTTCAGTCGTCTTTTTTTGCTTTTCCGTGAACGTAACAATACCGCACTGCTGATTTTAGGGTTTGCTTCAGGTCTCCCCCTGGCACTCACCTCCGGCACGTTACAGGCATGGATGACGGTGGAAAACATCGATCTGAAAACCATCGGGTTCTTCTCCCTAGTGGGCCAGGCTTATGTCTTCAAGTTTCTGTGGTCACCGCTGATGGATCGCTACACGCCACCGTTTATGGGGCGCCGCCGCGGTTGGTTGCTGGTGACGCAGTTGTCGCTGGTGGCGGCGATCATCTTCATTGGTACGTTGAACCCGTCTCAACATTTATGGTGGCTGGCGCTATTGGCGGTCATCATCGCGTTCTGTTCCGCCTCGCAGGACATCGTATTTGATGCGTACAAGACCGATTTATTGCTACCAGAGGAACGCGGCAGCGGCGCGGCTATTTCCGTGCTGGGCTATCGCCTGGCCATGTTAGTCTCCGGCGGTCTGGCATTATGGATTGCCGATCGTTTTCTCGGCTGGCACGCCACCTACTGGTTGATGGCAGCCCTATTGTTGCTGTGCACGCTGGCAACCTGGTTATCTCCGGAACCGGTCGTTAGCGAACCCGCGCCACGCTCTCTTGAACAGGCGATCTTCGCGCCGCTGAAAGATTTTTTCAGCCGCAATGATGCCTGGCTGATTTTGATGTTGATTGTGCTGTACAAACTGGGGGATGCCTTCGCCGCCAGCCTCAGCACCACTTTTTTGATTCGAGGAGTGGGCTTCAATCCAGGCGAAGTCGGATTAGTCAACAAGACTCTCGGCCTGTTCGCCACCATCATCGGCGCATTGTATGGCGGGGTGTTGATGCAGCGCTGGACGCTGTTTCGCTCATTGATGTTATTTGGTCTGCTACAAGCCGTATCAAATGCCGGTTACTGGTTGCTGGCTATCACTGACAAACAATTATTCACCATGGCGTCGGCGGTATTTCTGGAAAACATCTGCGGCGGCATGGGAACCGCTGCGTTCGTAGCACTACTGATGGCGCTTTGTAATAAATCGTTTTCTGCAACCCAATTTGCCTTGCTGTCGGCCCTGTCGGCAGTAGGACGGGTATACGTTGGCCCAGTTGCCGGCTGGTTTGTAGAACTGTACGGATGGGCATGGTTCTATCTATTCTCGATTATCATCGCTATTCCAGGGTTGGTCCTGCTGAATATTTGCCGCTCATCACTGGAGCAAGCACAATCAGACGGCGTATTTTTGCAGCGCAACGCCTATCCGCGCCTGTATAAGCTGGCATCCCGCTTGTTTTTCATCGGCTGTACGCTGTTCGTCGGTGGCCTGGTCAGTTGGGGGTTACAAGGATTAGGCTGGCTGGAGAGTTCATACATCAAAAACATACTGATGACGGCAGGCGCGACACTGGCGGCTCTTGCTATTCTGCTTGGCGGCTTGCTTGACTATCTGTCTTCACAGCACAACTAAATCCGCTGGCTATCAATCAATAGCTGCCAGCCCTAATCAGTTTGTGGTGAACGACAACGCTGCCGGGAGCTGAGTTGAACGCAGCTGGCTGCGGCCCTGAAAGGGCGAGACCAGGGAGGAGCCGAGCAATAAAACCAACGCACCTGCAACTTGAAGTATGACGGTATATCGTTAAAAAACATACCGTCATTATCTATTAGCACTTAATTAAGTTATTTTTCTTCCCGAGCGCCTGCCTCTCAAAAACATTTATTTCATTATCCTTAATAATTCGGTCGACCCATTAATTTTTGCAACGTTACAGAAACGAAATATTAACACCAGACTAAAATAATGTTCAGAAAGAGTTGTAATTCCTGAAAAGCGATACATACTTTTTCATAGGCGGTTTACCCACTGTTTTTAAAAGTAATTTTGAAAATTGCATCTCATATGTGACATGTCAGGCAAAAGACGTAAACAACAGACTGACATCTCTTTAATGATGTTTACAGTGCGATAACCTTCCCGTAAAATGCCCGCTCGCGTGAAATGACAATAGAGCCCTTGTAATTGAGGTCGCTAGATGAGACTCAGGAAATACAATAAAATTTTTGGGATGTTGTCTTTAATCGCCGCCACACTGCTTCTCAGTGGTTGCGATATGGCATTGATGAACCCCAAAGGACAAGTCGGGTTAGAGCAACGTTCGTTGATACTGACAGCACTCGGTTTGATGCTGATCGTTGTTATCCCGGTGATCATTATGACGATTGCCTTCGCCTGGAAGTTCAGAGCCTCCAACGAAAAAGCGAAGTACACGCCAAACTGGTCGCATTCAAACAAAATCGAAGCCGTTGTCTGGACGGTCCCTATCATCATTATCCTCATCCTTGGGACAATCACCTGGAAAACCACCCATTCGCTTGATCCTTACAAGCCTCTGGATTCCAATGTCAAACCCATCAATGTTGAAGTGGTGTCTCTTGACTGGAAATGGCTGTTCATCTACCCGGATCTTGGCATCGCCACGGTCAATGAACTGGCATTCCCGACCAACGTTCCGGTCAACTTCAAGATTACGTCCGACACGGTGATGAACTCCTTCTTTATTCCGCGTCTTGGCGGCCAGATCTACGCCATGGCAGGAATGCAGACCAAATTGCACCTTATCGCCAATGAACCGGGCAAGTACGACGGTATCTCCGGCGGCTATAGCGGCAAAGGGTTCTCAGGCATGAAGTTCACCGCCATTGCGACCCCGGATCAGCAAGCATTTGACCAATGGGTTGAGAATGTACGCAAGTCATCCAAGACGCTGAGCACGATGAATGACTTTAACAAACTGGCGCAGCCTACCGAATATCACCCGGTAGAGTACTACTCTCAGGTTCAACCAGAGCTTTTCAGCCAGATCATTAACAAATTCATTGGCAATAATAACATGCACATGCAGCACGGTGCCGAAAGCGAGCCGAAGAAAGAAGAAGGCGCGCAGAATCACCAGGGCATGAACATGAGCGAGCACTCCTCTCATTAAAAGGAGTCGAGGGATAAACGATGTTCGGAAAATTAACTCTTGATGCGATCCCCTACCATGAGCCGATTATCATGGTCACGGTGGCGGCAATCATTGTAGGCGGATTGGCGCTGCTGGCTGCCGTTACCTATTTTGGTAAATGGAAATGGCTGTGGTCCGAATGGTTCACCTCCGTGGACCATAAGAAAATCGGCATTATGTACATCATCGTCGGTCTGGTGATGATGTTGCGTGGTTTTGCCGATGCCGTCATGATGCGTGGTCAGCAGGTGCTGGCCTCCGCCGGTGAAGCGGGTTTCCTCAACCCTCACCACTATGACCAGATCTTCACCGCCCACGGCGTAATCATGATCTTCTTCGTGGCCACGCCGTTTATCGTCGGTTTGATGAACCTGGCGGTTCCTTTGCAGATCGGCGCTCGCGATGTTGCCTTCCCGTTCCTGAACTCACTCAGCTTCTGGCTGTTTGTCGCCGGTGTGGTTCTGATCAACATCTCTCTTGGGATCGGTGAATTCGCCCAGACCGGTTGGGTGGCCTACCCGCCGCTGTCAGGTAAGGAATATAGCCCCGGCGTTGGGGTCGACTACTGGATCTGGAGTCTCCAGATTTCCGGCGTAGGTACCACGCTGACCGGCGTTAACTTCTTCGCCACCATAATGAAAATGCGTGCGCCCGGCATGACTCTGATGAAAATGCCGGTGTTCACCTGGACGGCGTTGTGCACCAACATCCTGATTATTGCAGCGTTTCCAATTCTGACGGTCACCATCGCGCTGTTGACGCTGGACCGCTATCTCGGCACCCATTTCTTCACCAATGATATGGGTGGCAACATGATGATGTACATCAACCTGATTTGGGCCTGGGGCCATCCGGAAGTGTACATTCTTGTGCTGCCTGTCTTCGGTATTTATTCCGAAGTCGTAGCGACCTTCTGTAAAAAACGCCTGTTTGGTTATACCTCGCTGGTATGGGCAACCATCGCCATTACCGTGTTGTCGTTCATCGTTTGGCTGCACCACTTCTTTACTATGGGGTCAGGGGCCAACGTCAACGCCTTCTTCGGTATAGCCACGATGATTATTTCAATCCCGACCGGGGTGAAAATCTTCAACTGGTTGTTCACCATGTATCAAGGGCGCATTCAGCCGCACTCCGCCATGCTATGGACCACCGGCTTCATCATCACCTTCTCTATCGGTGGTATGACCGGGGTACTGCTGGCCGTGCCGGGCGCCAACTTTGTGCTGCATAACAGTCTGTTCCTGATTGCCCATTTCCATAACGTGATTATCGGCGGCGTCGTATTCGGTTGCTTCGCCGGGATTACCTACTGGTTCCCGAAAGCATTTGGCTTCACGCTGAATGAAACCTGGGGTAAACGCGCTTTCTGGTTCTGGATCATCGGCTTCTTTGTGGCCTTCATGCCGCTGTACGTACTGGGCTTCATGGGGATGACCCGTCGTCTGAGTCAGCAGATCAACCCGGAATTCCACCCACTGCTGGTGGTGGCCTCTATCGGCGCCGGTCTGATCGCCTTGGGCGTCCTGTGTCAGCTCATCCAGTTTGCCGTCAGTATCCGTGACCGCGACCAAAATCGCGATCTGACGGGTGACCCATGGGGTGGCCGTACGCTGGAATGGGCAACATCATCACCGCCGCCGTTCTACAACTTTGCTATCGTACCGCATGTTCAGGAGCGCGATGCCTTCTGGGAAAGCAAGGAAAAAGGCGAAGCCTATCGCAAACCGGCGCAGTATGAAGAAATTCATATGCCGAAGAATACCGGTGCAGGCGTAATCATCTCCGCATTCAGCTTGGTGTTTGGTTTCGCGATGATCTGGTACATCTGGTGGCTGGCGATTATCGGTTTTGTGGGCATGGTTGCGACCTGGATCGTCCACAGCTTTAATCAGGACGTGGATTACTACGTACCGGTTAAAGAGGTCGAACAAATCGAAAATCAAAACTTCGATAAACTCAGCAAGGCAGGCGTGAAAAATGGCCACTGATACATTAACTCATCACAATGCAGCCCATGCCGAGCATGGGCACCACGACACCGGCGCCACCAAGGTCTTCGGTTTCTGGATCTATCTGATGAGCGACTGCATCCTGTTCGGGATGTTGTTCGCCACCTACGCCGTACTGGTTAACGGCACAGCTGGCGGCCCGACCGGCAAAGAACTTTTCGATCTGAAGTTCGTGTTGGTAGAAACCTTCGCCCTGCTGTTTAGTAGTATTACTTACGGCATGGCGATGATTGCCATGAACAAAGGCAACAAAAGCCAGGTTAACGCCTGGCTGGGCCTGACCTTCCTGTTTGGGTTGGTGTTCATCGGCATGGAAATCTACGAATTCCATCACCTGATTGCGGAAGGCGCCGGCCCTGATCGCAGTGCGTTCTTGTCCGCATTCTTTGCTCTGGTCGGCACTCACGGTATCCACGTGACTTCCGGTCTGATCTGGATTGCCGTCATGATGATTCAGGTGTCGAAGTTCGGCCTGACCAGCACCAACAAAACCCGTCTGATGTGCCTGAGTCTGTTCTGGCACTTCCTTGATGTGGTATGGATTTGTGTCTTCACTGTTGTTTATCTGATGGGGGCGATGTAATGAGTCATTCCACACACGATCATGCAGGTGCCAGCCACGGTAGCGTGAAGTCCTATCTGGTCGGTTTCGTCCTGTCCATTATCCTGACCGTTATTCCGTTCGGTCTGGTAATGAACGGTTCGGCTTCCCATAACGTCATTCTGCTGGCTGTGTTGGGCTGTGCGGTTATCCAGATCCTGGTTCATCTGGTGTACTTCCTGCACCTCAACACGTCATCAGAAGAGCGCTGGAACGTGGTGGCTATTGTGTTTACCGCCCTGATTATCGCAATTGTGGTGGTGGGATCCCTGTGGATCATGATGAACGCGCACCACAATATGATGATTCAGTAACCGAGCCTTTTACATGATGATTAAGCAATACCTGCAGGTCACCAAACCCGGCATCATTTTTGGCAACCTGATTTCCGTTATCGGTGGATTCTTGTTGGCGGCCAAAGGCACCATCAATTATCCGCTATTTGTCGCGACCCTGATCGGGGTATCGTTGGTTGTTGCATCGGGTTGCGTCTTTAACAACGTTATCGATCGCGACATCGACAAAAAAATGGAGAGGACCAAGAATCGGGTTCTGGTCAAGGGGCTGATTCCGCTGAAAAATACGCTGATTTACGCTTCGCTGTTGGGTATTGCTGGCTTTGCATTACTGTATCTTGCGGCAAACCCGCTGGCCATGTGGCTGGCGGTGATGGGGTTTGTGGTCTATGTCGGCGTGTATAGCCTGTACATGAAACGCCATTCGGTCTATGGCACGTTGATTGGCAGCCTGTCCGGCGCCGCGCCGCCGGTCATCGGTTACTGCGCCGTCAGTAATCAGTTTGATGCCGGCGCGCTGATCCTGCTGTTGATTTTCAGCCTGTGGCAAATGCCGCATTCGTATGCCATCGCGATTTTCCGCTTTAAGGATTATCAGGCAGCGAATATTCCGGTATTGCCGGTCGTTAAAGGTATTTCGGTGGCGAAGCACCATATTACGCTATATATTCTGGCGTTTATGATCGCAACCCTGATGCTGTCGCTGGGCGGTTACGCCGGGTATAAATATCTGGTGGTTGCGGCGGCAGTCAGCGTTTGGTGGCTGGGTATGGCGCTATCTGGCTACAAGCGCCCGAATGACGACCGCGCATGGGCAAAAAAACTGTTCTTGTTTTCCATCGTCGCCATCACCTCATTGAGTGTAATGATGTCGGTCGATTCGATGGCGCCCATGCAGGAAACCTTGCTGACTTACCTGCACTGATATCATCTGTGTACACATCCAGACAGACGGGCCTGCCCGTCTGTTTTTTTATCCCCTCCCCTATTTTGCCAAATACAGAAACAAAGCCGTCGTTTACGCTTTTTCACCTGAACACTAAAATAGCGCCGACTAAATATCAGAGGTAGCAATGAACGATAATCACATGACCCCTGTTGAACAGCGGGCGACATGGGGACTGGGACTGGTTTTTTCACTTCGCATGCTGGGCATGTTTATGGTGCTCCCGGTATTAACCACCTACGGTATGGCCCTGCAGGGCGCCAGCGAATCACTGATAGGGATTGCCATCGGCATTTATGGCCTGATGCAGGCTGTCTTCCAAATCCCGTTTGGGTTGATGTCTGACCGCATTGGTCGTAAACCGCTGATTGTTGGCGGGTTGCTGATATTCGTGCTGGGTAGCGTCCTCGCCGCACTCAGTGACTCCATCTGGGGAATTATTCTGGGCCGGGCGTTGCAAGGGTCCGGTGCTATTTCTGCGGCAGTCATGGCGCTGCTGTCCGATTTAACGCGTGAGCAAAACCGAACCAAAGCGATGGCGTTCATCGGCGTCAGCTTCGGCATTACGTTTGCTATTGCCATGGTGGTCGGCCCGATAGTCACCCATGCGCTAGGTCTGAATGCGCTGTTTTGGGGAATTGCGTTGCTGGCGCTAATGGCTATCGTCATCACTCTGACCGTCATTCCATCAGCCCCTTCCCATGTGCTCAATCGAGAATCGGCGATTGTTCGCGGCGGCGTCGGCAAGGTGTTGGCTAACCCCCGACTGCTCAAACTCAACTTCGGCATCATGTGTCTGCACATTCTGTTGATGTCGAGCTTTGTCGCATTACCGCGAGTGATGGAACAGGCAGGCCTGCCACCGCAGCAACATTGGAAAGTTTATCTGATCACCATGTTGATATCATTCGCCGCTGTCGTGCCGTTTGTCATTTATGCCGAGGTCAAACGCCGGATGAGACAGGTATTTATCGTCTGCGTAATGATACTAATTGCCGCGGAGCTGGTTTTGCTGCAGGCAGGCGCTCATGCATTGTGGCAGTTATTTATCGGCATTCAGTTATTCTTTCTGGGATTCAATATCATGGAGGCGCTGCTACCCTCCCTGATCAGCAAAGAAGCGCCTGCCGGCTACAAAGGCACCGCGATGGGGGTTTACTCCACCACGCAATTTATCGGGGTGGCGATTGGCGGCAGCCTCGGCGGCGCGCTGTATGACCTGCATGGCGCCTCACTGGTCTTCAGCACGGGTGCGCTGTTGGGATTGGTCTGGTTACTGGTCAGCTTTACTATGCAAGAACCGCCGTATTTGAGCAGCCTGCGCATTACCCTGCCGAATGAAGCGCTACGAGATAGCCGGTTATCCGATAAACTGCAACATCACCCAGGTGTGGCGGATGTGGTCATCGTTCCGGATGAATTCAGCGCTTACGTCAAAATTGATCGCAGTAAAACCAATCGACAGCAACTGGAACAATTGGTCAGTCGGGTCGCCGGTTAGTTAACCGCAACAGAGCAAAATGGCTGCTATCAGCATCGCTAATCAGGCCACGCTACGCTGTCCGTCGTCTGAAAAATCTGTCGTCAGAAAAGTATGAGGCACCTTTCGGTGCCTCATGGCGTTAGGACTTGTCATTACCGGCTAAACCGTTGGCTTAATCGCGGAAGTTATTGAACTGAAAGGGTTGCCCCAGGTCAGCACCGCGCACCAGCGAAATCACGCCTTGCAGGTCATCGCGGGATTTCCCGGTAACGCGTACCTGTTCCCCCTGGACCTGGGCCTGAACCTTGAGCTTGCTGTCTTTAATCAGTTTAACGATTTTCTTCGCCAGCGTAGTTTCAATACCTTGTTTCAGCTTCGCTTCCACACTATAGGTTTTACCGCTGTGCTCCATTTCTTCAGGGATTTCCAGCGAGCCGCCTTCAATGCCGCGTTTCGCCAGTTTTTCCCTAATAATTTCAATTAATTGCTTAACCTGAAAATCTGATTCGCTGGTCGCCTTGATGGTTTGTGCTTTTTCATTCAGCTCAAAGCTGGCAGGCACATTACGAAAATCCCAACGGGTATCCAGTTCACGGGTCGCGTTTTCCACCGCATTGCGGACTTCCTGCATGTCGATTTCCGAAACGATATCGAAAGATGGCATAATTTTTTCTCCTGACAATAGCTGCCGAGCATGATAACCGCTCACGTCAAATAAGCAAATTCACCCGACTTCGGCGCACCCATCCCATAAGCAACGGGCAGACGGCAGCGGAATACTTTATGATAAGCCGGACAAACATAAGCTGGCCCCGACAAAGGAAATCGTGGATGAAAATTACCGTTCTTGGCTGTGGCGCCATCGGTCAACTCTGGCTTAATGCGTTGCATCGGCAAGAGCATGATGTGCAAGGGTGGTTACGTATCCCGCAAGTTTCTTGCCAGATTAACGTTACGATGCTCTCCGGCGAGCGTTGTAACCTTAATCTGCCGGCCAACAACACGGAACATCTGGCGCAAAGTGAGTTGCTGCTGGTCACACTGAAAGCCTGGCAGGTATCCGATGCGATTTCCGCTTTACTACCCCGATTACGTCCTGACTGCACCATTCTCTTGTTACACAACGGCATGGGGACTTGGGAGGAGCTGCCGGCAATTAGCCAGCCATTGTTATTGGGCGTCACCACGCACGCGGCACGTCGGGATGTCTCATCGGTGGTACACGTAGCGGCGGGGGTCACCCACATCGGTACGCTCGACCGATCGATATACCGGGAAGAAGATCAAAGCCAACTCGCCGAAACACTGCACCAGGCGCTGCCAGACGTCGCCTGGCATAATCACATCGCCGCCACCTGTTGGTTGAAACTGGCCGCCAATTGCGTGATCAACCCGCTAACCGTGCTGCACCAGTGCACCAATGGCGAATTGCAGGCTTATCCTGAAAAAATAGCGGCGCTCAGTCAGGAAGTGGCGCTGGTTATGGAGCGAGAAGGTTTCCACACATCGACGGAAAGTTTGCTGCTCTATGTAAATCAAATCATCCAGAACACGGCGGCGAATACGTCGTCAATGCGTCAGGACGTGCTGGCGCAACGTCATACGGAAATCGACTATATCACCGGTTACCTGTTGCGCCGCGCCCGCGCTCATGGCCTATCTCTGCCGGAAAACAGCCGCCTGTTCGACTATATCAAACGAAAGGAGAATGAATATGACCGCCTCGGTTCTGGTCTGTCTGGCGCCTGGTAGCGAAGAAATCGAAGCCGTGACAACGATCGACCTGCTGGTCAGAGCGGGGATCCGCGTGACCACGGCCAGCGTTGCAAGCGATGGCGACACCGAGATCACCTGCTCTCGCGGCGTGAAACTGATTGCCGATGCCCCGCTGGTCGCCGTCGCCGACCATGACTTTGATGCCGTCGTGTTGCCCGGCGGCCTGCAAGGCGCAGAGTGTTTCCGTGACAGCCCATTGCTGATTGAACGCCTGCGGCAAACCCATCAGGAGGGTAAAATCGTCGCGGCGATTTGCGCCTCGCCGGCAGTGGTGCTGGAGCATCATCAGTTGTTCCCCGTCGGCAACATGACCGGCTACCCCACCCTAAAAGAACGGATTTCACCGGAAAAGTGGCTGGAAAAACGGGTGGTATTCGATCCACGCGTTAACCTGCTGACCAGCCAGGGACCGGGGACCAGTATCGACTTCGCGCTGAAGTTGATCGACCTGCTGCTGGGCAAGAGCAAAGCAGCGGAAATCGCCGCACAACTGGTCCTGCCGCCGGGGATTTACAACTATCAGGACCCGGCCTGATGCACAAAGACAAAAAGCGCCGGATTACGGCGCTTTTTGCTAGTAGCGAATTCAGGAAATCGCCTCAGGGGCGATACACCTTAACGTTGTTGAACCCTTGCTCACGCAGATACAGCGCCTGCAAGCGGCTCATCACGCCGCGCTCGCAATACAACAGGTAGGTTTTGCTCTGATCCAAATCGCCAAACTGCGTCGCCAGTTTATAGAACGGCAGCGATTTTACCTCAACGTGCTCCACTGCCAACGGGTGTTCATCCTGCTCGTCCGGTGAACGAATATCCAGCAGAACATCGCTCGCAGCAAATGCATCGACCGTTTCCACCTCGGCCACATCCTGCTGAGTTTGCTCGGCAATTTCTCGAATATCGATGTTGCGCGCTTGTGCCACCACGCGTTCGAGAATCGAGAAATCAAACAGGCTTTCTTCGTGCTCGATTTTGGCCTTCACCGCCTTCACCGTCGGGCTTTTTGAGATCACGCCGCAATACTCAGGCATGGTCTTGGCAAAATCTTCAGTCCCCAGCTCCCGCGCCAGACGAATGATGTGTTCTTTGTCGTGAGAAATCAGCGGACGCAGGATAAGCGTATCTGAGGCGTTATCGATCAACCGCAGGTTGGTCAGCGTCTGGCTGGATACCTGACCCAAGGCCTCGCCGGTCACCAGCGCTTCCACGCCATAACGTTCGGCAATCCGCGATGCGGCCCGCACCATCATACGCTTGAGCACCACACCCATTTGGCCGTCGTCCACCTTCTCCAGAATCTCACCGACCACCGGCTCGAAATCAATGGCGACAAAACGCACCCGGTGTGAACTGCCAAATCGGCTCCACAGATAATGCGCCACCTGACGAACACCGATTTCGTGCGCGGCGCCGCCAAGATTGAAGAAGCAGTAGTGCACCCGGCAGCCGCGGCGCATCAGCATGTAGCTGGAAACGCCGGAATCGAACCCACCGGAAATCAGCGACAGCACATCTTCCTGCGTGCCGATCGGGAAACCGCCGATGCCTTCATAACGGCCTTTAATCAACAGCAGGCGATCCTGATCGATTTCCAGATGCACCGTGACCTGCGGAGCAGTCAGGTTAACGCGTGCGCTCTCAATGTACTGATTCAGCCCGCCGCCGACGTAGCGTTCCACATCCTGGGAGCTGAAATCGTGCTTGCCGCGACGCTTCACCCGCACACAGAATGTTTTCTCTTCCAGTTGCTCGCGGTAAGTAGCCAGCGTTTGTTCAAAAATATGGTGGATATCGGTATAAGCGCAATCTTCCACCTCAAGGATATGATGAATACCCGGGATGCGCGTCAACGCATCGCGTATCACTTCACGTTGACTTTCGTCTTTGGCGCGAACCTCGATATGATCCCAGTGACGGACAACCGCCAGCGTTTCATCATACTGTTTTAAAACGTTACGAATGTTACCGGTAAGAATTTTTATAAAGCGCAACCGCACAGATTGGCTTTTGATGGTGATTTCCGGGAACAATTTAATGATAAACTTCATGGCGGCTATCGTTAGTTAATTCTGAAGGCGTAAAACACGGGTACGCGACAAACGCAGATACCCTGAGCGCTAAAATTACGTTATTGGTACCCCCCCCTGTTCAGGGTGGCGTTACCAATAGCATCCAGGGCGCGGAGTATACCACCATATTGCGGTAAGCTGCGCGAATTAAGCGCATAATTGCGCACCATAAAGGCGCTTACCGCGACAATCCGGTGGCGTCGGCGCCGTCAGGCGCGTATAAACAGGATCCGGAAACGAATATGCCGAAAAAAACTGAACAACCCGTCAGCTTTGAAAGCTCACTCGCCGAACTGGAACAGATTGTATCGCGTCTGGAGTCGGGCGAGCTTCCATTGGAAGAGGCGTTGAACGCCTTTGAGCAGGGTGTCCAGCTTGCACGTCAGGGACAAATAAAGCTGCAACAGGCTGAGCAACGCGTTCAGATTTTGCTGAATGACGATGCCGATACCGCCCTGACACCTTTTACGCCGGATGACGAGTCGTTATGACAGATTTTCTCAAGCAGCTTGCAGCACATCATCAGCGCATCGATGCCGCACTCAGCCATTTTATTTCCGCTCTGCCTTTTCAGAGTAGTCCGCTGGTGGCAGCGATGGCGCACGGCGCACTGTTGGGAGGTAAGCGGCTACGCCCATTTCTGGTCTATTCCACCGGCCGGTTGTTTGCTATTGCACAGGGTAGCCTCGACGCACCGGCTGCTGCCGTTGAATGCATTCATGCTTACTCCCTGATTCATGATGATTTACCGGCTATGGACGATGACGATCTGCGACGCGGCCAACCCACCTGTCATGTCCGGTTTGGCGAGGATAAAGCGATTCTGGCAGGCGATGCGTTGCAAACGCTGGCGTTCTCCATTCTGGCCGATGCCCCGATGCCTGGAGTGAGCGACCGTGATCGGGTGGCGATGATTTCCGAGCTGGCCCGCGCCAGCGGCGTGGCAGGTATGTGCGGCGGCCAGGCGCTGGATCTGGAGGCGGAAGGTCTCCGGGTCGACCTACAGACGCTGGAACGCATCCATCGCCACAAAACCGGCGCACTGATTCGTGCTTCAGTGCGTCTGGGTGCATTGGCTGCGGGCGAACGTGGCTGTCTTGCCCTGCCCTACCTTGATCGTTATGCCGATGCTATTGGCCTGGCCTTTCAGGTGCAGGACGACATTCTCGATGTGATTGGCGACAGCGCTACCACCGGTAAACGTCAGGGCGCCGATCAGCAACTCGGTAAAAGTACCTACCCGGCCTTGCTGGGACTTGAACAAGCCCAGAGAAAAGCCCGGGAATTATGCCAGGAATCTCTCTCGGCGTTGAATGAACTGGAAAAAACGCTGGACACGCCCGCAGAAATTGCCCCCCTGCGCGCGCTGGCGAACTATGTCGTTGAACGCGATAAATAATTTTAATACCGCTTGATGAGTATCCGATGACCTTTGATATAGCGAAATACCCCACGCTGGCGCTGGCGGAAAACCCTGAGGAACTGCGCCTGCTGCCAAGGGAAAGCCTGCCTAAATTGTGCGATGAACTGCGACAATATCTGTTGGACAGCGTCAGCCGCTCAAGCGGGCATTTTGCCTCGGGTCTGGGTACGGTCGAGTTGACCGTAGCGTTGCATTACGTTTACAACACGCCTTTCGACCACCTGGTGTGGGATGTCGGTCATCAGGCTTATCCGCATAAGATCCTGACCGGGCGACGTGATCGCATCGCTACCATCCGTCAAAAAGGCGGGCTGCACCCGTTTCCATGGCGTGGTGAAAGCGAATATGACGTCCTGAGCGTCGGCCATTCGTCGACGTCCATCAGCGCCGGTATCGGCATGGCCGTCGCCGCTGAACATGAAGGTATGGGACGGCGAACCGTCTGCGTGATTGGCGACGGCGCCATCACTGCCGGTATGGCGTTTGAGGCCATGAATCACGCCGGCGATATCAAACCGGATATGCTGGTCGTGCTGAACGACAACGAAATGTCGATTTCCGAGAATGTCGGCGCGCTGAACAACCATCTGGCGCAGTTGCTTTCCGGCAAGCTCTATTCCACGTTGCGCGAGGGCGGTAAAAAGGTGTTATCCGGCCTGCCGCCTATCAAGGAACTGGTCAAACGTACCGAAGAACACCTGAAAGGCATGGTGGTGCCCGGTACGCTATTCGAAGAATTGGGCTTCAACTATATCGGCCCGGTGGATGGTCACGACGTGCAGTCGCTGGTGCAAACCCTGAAAAACATGCGCAGCCTGAAAGGCCCGCAGTTGCTGCATATCATGACCAAAAAGGTAAAGGCTATGCGCCGGCCGAACAGGACCCGATCAGCTGGCACGCCGTGCCGAAATTCGACCCGGCCAGCGGGACATTACCGAAAAGCAAAGAAGCGCTACCGACTTACTCCGCCATTTTCGGCGAGTGGTTGAGAGAAACCGCGGCGGCAGACCATCGGCTGATGGCCATTACCCCGGCGATGCGCGAAGGTTCCGGCATGGTCGCGTTTTCGCGTGAATATCCGCAGCAATACTTTGATGTCGCGATCGCCGAGCAACATGCGGTGACCTTTGCCGCCGGGCTGGCGATTGGCGGTTATCGCCCGGTGGTGGCGATTTACTCCACTTTCCTGCAACGCGCTTACGACCAGGTGATTCATGATGTCGCCATTCAAAACCTGCCGGTGTTGTTTGCTATCGACCGCGGTGGCATCGTCGGGGCCGACGGTCAAACACATCAGGGCGCGTTTGACCTCTCGTTCCTGCGCTGTATCCCTCACATGGTGATCATGACGCCCAGCGACGAAAACGAGTGCAGGTTGATGCTACATACCGGTTATCACTATCAACAAGGCCCCTGTGCAGTGCGTTACCCGCGCGGCAATGCGCTGGGCGTGGCGCTAACCCCGCTGGAAACGTTGCCTATCGGTAAAGGCGTCATCAAACGCCAAGGGGTGAAGATTGCTATTCTGAATTTCGGTACTCTGCTGCCGGAAGCTCAGCAGGCGGCCGACGCACTCAACGCCACACTGGCGGATATGCGATTCGTCAAACCGCTGGATGAAGCGCTTATTGCCTCACTGGCCGCCAGCCACGATGTGCTGGTGACGCTGGAAGAAAATGCCGTTATGGGTGGAGCTGGCAGCGGTGTGAACGAATACCTGATGGCGAAGCGCCTAGCCGTTCCGGTGCTCAATATCGGCTTGCCGGACGCGTTTATTCCCCAAGGGTCCCAGGCGGAAATCCGCGCCGACCTGGCGCTGGACGGCGCGGGTATTGAACGCCGCATCCGCGACTGGCTGGCCTGATTGGCATTAACCGTACAGACAAAAAAACCGGGAATCCCGGTTTTTTTACGTTTCGGCAGTTGCTGAATAGCGGTTCCGGCAGCCGCTACATCACATAATGCCCGGCAACATACAACACCGCAGCCGACATCACCCCGGCGACGATATCGTCAACCATAATTCCCATGCCGCCATGAACGTTACGATCAAACCAGCGGATCGGCCAGGGTTTGAAGATATCCAATACCCGGAAAATCACAAATCCGGCAATCACCCAGCCCCAGTGAGTCGACGGCGCTGCCATCAGGGTGATCCACATTCCGACGAATTCATCCCAGACGATGCTGCCGTGGTCATGTACTCCCATATCTTTAGCGGTACGGTGACAAAGGTAAACGCCAATGCAGATACTGAGCATCACCAACAGCGAATAAAGCTGTAACGGTAACAGCATCAACAGATACCACACCGGGATTGCCGCCAGCGAACCGGCGGTGCCGGGCATCCACGGCGACAAGCCGCTGCCGAATCCGGTCGCCAGAAAATGCCACGGATTACGCATCCGCAGACGACGTTTGGCAATCAGCGACCCTTTGTTTTCATGCGCCAAAATGGTCATACCCTTTCAGATTGACTGCCACCGGCTGGCCTGACTGGAAGAAACTTAACCCTTCCGAAGCAGGAGCGATCTGGCCGATGCAGATATAGTTTGCCCCCAGATGACCAATCGCCACCTCCAGCGCGCCCCGGTTGACCTCCGGCACGGTAAAGCACAGTTCATAGTCTTCACCGCCGCCCAGCGCCCAGCGCATCGCCTGATCAGGGTCGCTATGCCGCAACAATGCCTCGGAATAAGGTAACGATTCCAGATTGATGCATGCGCCGCAATCACTGGCTTTGAGAATATGCCCTAAATCAGAGGCCAGGCCATCGGACAGATCGATAGCGGCACTGGCCAGATCACGCAACGCCTGTCCATACAGGATTCGAGGCTGGGGACGTAAATGACGCTGCAACAACCAGTGACGATCATCCGCGTCAGCCACCTGTAGTTGTTGCTGCAAAATAGCCAAGCCGGCGGCGCTATCACCCAACGTTCCGGTTACATAGATCCAGTCGCCGATACGCGCTCCACTGCGCTTCAGCGCCCGCCCCGCCGGCACCAGCCCCTGAATGGTCAACGTCATGCTAAGCGGCCCGCGCGTGGTATCGCCGCCGATCAGTTGCATATCGTAGTAAGAAAGCTGTTCAAACAGACTGTCGCTATAAGCGGCCAGCCAGTCGGTATCAATGCCAGGCAACGTGAGCGCCAGTGAGACAAAGGCCGGGTCGGCACCCATCGCCGCCAAATCGCTCAAATTGACCGCCAAAGATTTGTATGCCAGATCGGCCGGGTCGATATCAGGCAGAAAATGAATGCCGGATACCAGCGTATCCGTGCTGACCGCCAGCAGTTGTTTGTCCGGAATGTTCAGCAGGGCACAGTCATCGCCGATCCCCAATTCAACACCCCGTCGTGAATAGCCCACCCGATTGAAATAGCGGGCAATCACATCAAACTCACCTTGAGCCATACTCTTTCCAGACAGTGCTAACCTAAAAAAACCAAGGCCGGAAAACCGGCCCTGACTGACTTATTTTTTACCCGGCCGCAAATGTGGCCCGGCTTTGTCCAGTACACCGTTGACGAATTTGTGACTGTCTTCGGCACCAAACACTTTAGCCAACTCGATCGCTTCGTTGATGGCAACCTTGTACGGCACATCCTCGCGTTTGCTAAGCTCATACACCGCCAGACGCAAAATAGCGCGTTCGACTTGCCCGAGCTCTTCCAACTGACGAGAAAGATACGGCGCCATCTGGGCATCCAGCTTTTCCGCCTGGGTGGCGACGCCCGCCAGCAACTCGCGGAAATAGGCGATGTCCACGCCTTTGACATCCTGCTCGCTCAGGAACTGGAGTTCAACATCGGCAATATCATTTTTGGACAACTGCCAGGAATAAAGCGCTTGAACCGCACATTCACGAGCGCGGCGACGAGCAGCAGGTTTCACGGAATACCCCTTACAAAATAAATCAGGCTGACTTGATTGAGTGTAATACATTGATCATTTCAAGCGCGGTCAGAGCGGCTTCCGCCCCTTTGTTCCCCGCTTTAGTGCCGGCACGCTCGATAGCCTGCTCAATACTTTCCGTAGTCAGCACACCGAAGGCGACCGGAATGCCGCTGTTCATTGCGACGTGAGACAGACCGGAACTGCATTCGCCGGCAACAAATTCAAAATGGGCGGTACCGCCGCGGATCACCGTACCCAGCGCCACCACGGCGTCATACTTCTGGCTGTTGGCCAGCGCGCGCACGGTCAGCGGCAGTTCATAGGCGCCCGGCACCCACACAACGGTGACGTTCTCTGCTTTCACCTGGCCGATACGTTTGAGCGCGTCCAGCGCGCCTTCCAGCAGGCTGTCATTGATAAAGTGGTTGAAACGGGCAATAGCAATCGCCACGCGGGCATTCGGAGCGGCAACAACACCTTCAATAATGTTCATAGCTTTCCTTTGATTGTTTTACGACCCTGCAGGGGGGCGGATTCTATCATATTCTTCCGGGCACGTATCCGCTTTTGACCCGGTAACGGATATCTGCCGCCTCAACGCGGGCAGAAACGTACTAACGCGGCTTCAGCGTCAGGCGAACATCCGGCCCTATCTGGCAGACATCCGTCATATCGAACATCGGTGCCTGCGACAACTGTTCCAGCCCCGGCAGGATGCACAGCGATCGCGCTGCGTCCCCCAATAATTTCGGCGCCAGATAGACGATCAGTTCGTCCACCACGCCGGCTTGCAATAATGCACCGGCCAGACGAGGGCCCGCCTCCACCCATACCGTATTAATCTGGCGTTTGCCCAGCGTCATCATCAGGCCAACCAGATCGATACCACCGCCATGCAGCGGCATTTCCAGTTGCTCTACGCCATCCGGCCATGACTGTTCATCCTGACGCGCACGCGCCAGCCAGGTCTGCCCCGGTTGGTTCACCAGGCGATGCTGCGGCGTCACGCGCGACTGACTATCGACAATCACGCGTACCGGCTGACGCATCGCACTTTCAGGGTAGAGGCGCTGGGTATCTTCATCCAGCTCAGACCAACGCACGGTCAACGACGGATCATCCGCCAGCACGGTGGCGCTGCTGCTGAGGATAGCCGAACTCTGTGCGCGCAAACGCTGCACATCCTGACGAGATTGCGGCGAGGTGATCCACTGGCTTTCACCGGACGCCATCGCCGTCCGGCCATCCAGCGACGCCCCGAGTTTGAGTTGTACATAAGGGAAGCCGGTGCGCATCCGTTTCAGAAAGCCGCGGTTAATCTTTTCCGCCTGCTCCATCAGGACACCGTGATGCACGGCGATACCCGCCTGTTGTAAACGATGCAAACCGCGCCCAGCCACCTGAGGATTCGGATCCTGCATCGCTGCGACCACCCGCGCTACACCGGCTGCAACCAGCGCATCGGCGCAAGGCGGGGTACGACCATGGTGACTGCAAGGCTCCAGTGTTACATACGCCGTAGCGCCGTGCGCCTTGTCCCCGGCCATACGCAGCGCATGCACTTCGGCATGGGGCTCGCCGGCCTTCTGGTGGTATCCCTCACCGACTATCTCGCCGTCTCTGACTATCACACAGCCGACATTCGGATTCGGCGCCGTAGTAAAACGCCCGAGGCGAGCAAGCTCCAGTGCGCGAGCCATATAGAATTCATCAGAGTATGTAGCCATCCGGTGCTTATCCTGGATTAAGAATCATGTTGGAAGCGCGCGATACGTAAGAAGACTACGCGCCGTTAATCCTGCAGACGGGCGATCTCTTCGCCAAACTCGCGGATATCCGCAAAACTACGGTACACCGAAGCAAAACGAATATAGGCCACCTTGTCGAGCTTTCTTAGCGCATCCATCACCAGATTGCCCACCATTTTGGCCGTCACTTCCCGCTCGCCGGTCGCTCGCAGTTGGGACTTAATATGCGTAATCGCCATTTCCACATCGTCAGAGCTGACCGGGCGCTTTTCCAGCGCCTTCAGCATACCGCTGCGCAGTTTGTCCTCATTGAACGGTTCGCGCACATCATTACTTTTGATCACGCGCGGCATAACCAATTCAGCCACCTCAAACGTGGTAAAACGCTCATTACACACCAGACACTGGCGGCGACGGCGCACCTGAGAGCCCTCTCCCACCAGACGAGAATCAATTACCTTGGTATCCACAGCGGCACAAAAAGGACAATGCATAACGTTTCCAGACCATAGCCTTATTATCTCGGCCTAGTTTACCCCGAATTTCGCTTATAACCCAAATGCCGGCATAACGCCTTTTTTCATCGTCGACATCACTGCGGTTTAGCTTTGATTGAAGTGACTTACGTTAAAGTAGCGCCGCATGCTGGTCATGCTGTGTGTCGGCAGCCGACTGACAAACCTATCGGCGCCGGAATAGCCGGCACGCTAACGGAAACGCCCCGCGTTTCTTCTTTTTCCACTACCGGAGACCCCCTCAATGGGACCTGACCCTAACCCTCATCCAGGGTACTGCGTCACTCACCGGTAAGTCAGCTTTACGCTGCCTTGCCGGTCAACACAGGCAAGGCAGTGGCGTTCATTCCCCCTGCCTTTATAACAAGCCACACGCGGGTGTATTGGCTCTGCGTGCTATTGGGCTGCAGCTTTTCATCGCTGCGGCAGGGAGTATTTTTATGCTGTTTATTCGACTCACAAGACACCTGTTCTCGCAACTTGGTCGTCATTTGCCGCGCCGCTTGTTCCAGCGCGACCTGATGCCAGACGGCAAATTGAACATCAATCAGGCCATGACCGAGGCGATGACGGCACGTTGCCTGCATCTGGCCTATCTTGATGCAACCGCCCTGTATCAGGAATTCGCCAGCCATCCCGAAGGATTATTGCCTGATGAAGTGATGCAGGCGCGGGCGCGCCACGGCGATAACCGCATTCCCGGCGAGCAACCCCTGCCCTGGTGGCGGCACTTATGGCGTTGCTATCGCAACCCGTTCAACCTGTTGCTGACGCTGCTGGGAATGATTTCTTATGCCACGGAAGACCTGACCGCTGCGCTGGTCATCGCGCTAATGGTGCTCATTTCCACGCTGCTCAATTTCATTCAGGAAGCGCGTTCCGGTAAAGCGGCCGATGCGTTAAAAGCAATGGTCAGCAATAAGGTGACGGTACTGCGCAGCGATGCCCACAACGGTTATAGCGACTATCAGGACATCCCGCTGGACCAACTGGTTCCGGGCGATATCGTTAAACTGGCGGCAGGCGATATGATCCCAGCCGATCTGCGCATTTTACAGGCTCGCGACTTGTTCATCAGTCAGGCGTCGCTGACCGGCGAATCGCTGCCGGTGGAAAAAGTCGCGAACAGCCGCCAGAGCGAGCCGGCAACCACACTGGAATGCGACACGCTCTGCTTTATGGGCACCAACGTGGTCAGCGGCACCGCACTGGCAATGGTGATAGCCACCGGCCGCCACACCTGGTTTGGTCAACTGGCCGGCCGGGTAGCGCAAAACCCCAGTGAAATAAATGCCTTCCAGCAAGGTATCAGCCGCGTAAGCTGGTTACTTATTCGCTTTATGCTGGTAATGACGCCGATCGTCCTGTTCATCAACGGCTACACCAAAGGTGACTGGTGGGAAGCCGCACTGTTCGCGTTGTCGGTCGCCGTCGGTCTGACGCCGGAAATGCTGCCGATGATCGTCACCTCGACGCTGGCGAAAGGCGCGGTCAAACTGTCGCGCCAGAAAGTGATCGTCAAACGCTTAGATGCCATCCAGAATTTCGGCGCGATGGATATCCTGTGTACCGACAAAACCGGCACGTTGACGCAGGACAAAATCGTACTGGAATGCCATACCGATGCATTTGGTCATACCAGCCAGCGAGTGCTGCGCCGCGCCTGGCTAAACAGCGCCTACCAGACCGGGTTGCGCAATCTGCTGGATCAGGCGGTATTGGCAGGTATCCCATACCAGGAACAACAAGCCGAGCTGTCGCGCTGGCGAAAAGTGGACGAAATCCCGTTTGATTTTGAACGCCGCCGTATGTCGGTCGTGGTGGCGGAAAACAACCATGAACACCTGTTAATCTGCAAAGGCGCGCTGGAAGAAATCCTCAGCGCCAGCGCTCAGGTGCGCCATGCTGAACAATTGCTACCGCTGGACGCCGCCTTACTCTCGCATATCCGTCATTTAACGGATGATTTGAATCGTCAGGGGCTGCGCGTGGTGGCCGTCGCCAGCAAGCTCATGCCCGCCGATCGTCAGGATTACGGCCGGGTGGATGAATCCGACCTGATTCTGGAAGGCTATATCGCTTTTCTCGATCCGCCGAAAGAGAGCACCGCGCCGGCGCTAAAAGCGCTGAAGGACAACGGCGTGATGGTAAAAATCCTCACCGGCGATAGCGAACTGGTGGCGGCTAAAGTGTGCCGTGAAGTGGACATCGAACTGACCGGCGTACTGACGGGCCGCGATATCGATGCGCTAAGCGATGAACAACTGGCGCAAGCAGCCCGCGACACTACGCTATTTGCCCGTCTCACGCCGTTACACAAGGAACGTATTGTGCGCCTGCTGCGCTCGGAAGGGCACGTGGTCGGCTTTATGGGCGACGGTATCAACGACGCGCCGGCGCTGCGAGCGGCGGATATCGGTATTTCGGTGGACTCGGCGGTGGATATCGCCCGTGAAGCGGCAGACATTATCCTGCTGGAAAAAAGCCTGATGGTGCTGGAAGAAGGCGTCATCGAAGGTCGCCGCACCTTCGTCAACATGCTGAAATACATCAAGATGACCGCCAGTTCCAACTTCGGTAACGTCTTCAGCGTGCTGATAGCCAGCGCTTTCCTGCCGTTTCTGCCGATGTTGCCGCTGCATCTGTTGATCCAAAACCTGATGTACGATATTTCGCAGATAGCAATCCCGTTCGATAACGTGGACGACGATCAGGTCAAAAAACCACAGCACTGGAATGCCGGCGATATCGGTCGCTTCATGGTATTTTTCGGTCCGATCAGCTCTATTTTCGATGTGCTGACCTTCTCGCTGATGTGGTGGTTATTCCACGCAAATACAGCAGAGGCACAAACCTTGTTCCAGTCCGGCTGGTTTATTGAAGGGCTCCTCTCACAGACGCTCATTGTGCATATGATCCGTACCCGACGTATCCCGTTTATCCAGAGCCGTCCATCCTGGCCGGTGATGGCGATGACGCTATTAATCATGGCGACAGGCATTGGTCTGGTGTTCTCGCCGCTGGCGGGTTTCCTGCAACTACAGGCGCTCCCGCTAAGTTATTTCCCGTGGCTACTGGCGATTCTGAGCGGTTATCTGCTGCTTACTCAGGCCATGAAAGACTTCTTCGCCCGTCGCTACGGCTGGCAATAACGATAACCGATGCAGCGGTGAATAACGGCCGCTGCATCGTGACAGTTCTCTCGATTCAGCTTGTTCTGCTTATCTTTTTCCTGAAATGTCATCCACTATAAGGGACAACGACCCGTGTCTAAACTGGCACGGATTAGCTTATGAAACGGCCCGCTACGGTCTCAGGGAGAAACAGGCCATGACTGTTTACCACCGCGTTATTCCGCTGTTATCCGTCATCATGTTGCTCGCCGGATGTGCGCAACCACAAACTACCCACGTCAAAAACGAATTAGGGCAGATCAACCAGAAACTGCATGACCTCACAGACCGGGCGATCGCTCTGGAACAGCAAAATACATTGAATGCCAATTCCACGTCTGGCGTGTATCTGTTACCCGCAGCGCGAAACCGGGCGTTGCTTGAGAGCAGCATCGGCAAGTTAAGTCTGGAAATCAGCAAAGTTGAACCGGAAGCTAACGGCACTCGCGCATTGCTGACTATTCGCACCATGAACACGCTGGCCTTACCCGCTTTTCGGGCAACACTTGACTGGGGGGCGCTTGACCCGGTCAGCGGCAAGCCATTGACCGGCGATATGCAGACACAGGTGATCACGTTCTCGCCGGCTTTGACGCCGGTTTCAGAAACGACGATAGAAATACGACTTTCCGGCCTGACGCCCGAACAGTTGGGTTTTGTGCGTATGCATGATGTGATGGCGGAGCCTGAACCGCGCCACAGCGCTCCGAATCCGTCCGCCCCCTAAAGCAGCGCCAGCATTTATTCTCTATTCACGAACAATCACCACCTCCCGGAGCGGTGGTTTAGGGCTGATAAAAAAACCCTGCCGGTTGGCAGGGTTTTGATTGCACCATCAGCATTCAAAGAAGGTTACGGCAGCAATGACGGCTGGTCCGCACCCTCTTTTTCCACTTTCTGCACCAACATGTGCTCGCGTTTCATACCCAACTTGAGCGCCAGTGCGGAAGCGACATAAATAGAAGACACCGTACCGATAGCCACACCAATCAACATTGTCAACGAGAACCCTTTCAACATTGCACCGCCGAACAGGTACAACATCAGGATCACCACCAACGTCGTTCCCGATGTGATCAAGGTTCGGTGCAACGTTTGGGTCAACGACACGTTGAAAATTTCGTAAGGCGTTCCACGGCGGATCTTGCGGAAGTTTTCACGAATACGGTCAGACACCACAATGCTATCGTTCAGCGAATAACCGATGACCGACATCAGCGACGCCACAATCGTCAGGTCGATTTCAATATCGAACAACGACAGTATGCCCATCGTGATGATCACGTCGTGCGCCAACGCAATCACCACCCCGGCAGCCAGACGCCATTCGAAACGAAAGCCGACGTAGACCAGAATACTGATTAACGCCGCCATCAACGCCATGGCGCCATTCTGCGCCAGATCAGCCCCTACGCTCGGCCCAACGAATTCAATGCGCTTAATCGCTGCATTCTGACTGGTTGATTCGTTGATCACGTTAACTACTTTGCTGCCGAGAGCCTGACCGCCGGACTCATCGTGAGCAGGCGGCATACGTACCATAATGTCGCGGCTGCTGCCGAAGTTCTGTACCAGCGGATCCGCAAAACCGGCTTTCTGCAGCGCTTCACGCATCTGCTCCAGATCCACGGATTTTTCCAGCGAAATCTCGATAACCGTACCACCGGTGAAATCCAGCCCCCAGTTGAAACCACGCACGCCCATCACGGCGATAGACAGGATCAACAACAAACCGGACAAACCGAAAGCCCAGTAGTCCCAGCGCATAAAGTCATAAACTTTACGGCCGTAGTTCAATTGTTCAACAGTATATTCCTGTGCCACAACGCACTCCTCAGATAGACAGCTTTTTAATGCGTTTGCCGCCGTACAACAGGTTTACGATGGCACGGGTCCCAACGATCGCGGTAAACATGGATGTCGCCACGCCAATCCCGGTCGTAATCGCAAATCCTTTGATCGAGCCGGTACCGACCGCATACAGGATAATGACCTTAATCAGCGTCGTAACGTTGGCATCGAAGATGGAACTGAATGCGCCGCGATAGCCTTCGTCAATCGCCTGCTGAACGGATCGTCCGTTGCTGAGTTCCTCTTTGATACGCTCGTTAATCAGTACGTTAGCGTCCACTGCTACAGCCAGGGTTAACACGATACCCGCAATCCCCGGCATGGTCAGGGTGGCCCCCGGCAGCAACGACATCACCCCGACAACCAACACCAGGTTCAACAACAGTGCCGATGTCGCAATCATGCCGAACTTCTTGTAGAAGAAGATCATGAACAGAATCGACACCGCCAAGCCAGCCAGACAGGCTTCCAGACCTTGGGTAATGTTTTGCATCCCCAGCGTCGGTCCGATGGTACGCTCTTCCACAATCTGAATCGGCGCTATCAGCGCACCGGCACGCAGCAGCAGCGACAGTTGGCGAGCTTCGTTCGGATTGTTGATGCCGGTAATGCGGAAGCTATTACCCAGAGGAGACTGGATCGTGGCGACGTTAATCACCTCTTCCTGTTTTTCCAGAATGGCGCGACCATTAGCGTCTTTTTTACCGCTGTCCTTGTACTCCACAAACAGGGTCGCCATCGGCTTACCGACGTTGCCCTTGGTGAAATTTAACATCAGGTTGCCGCCGGCACTGTCCAGCGAGATATTCACCTGTGGGCGATTGTACTCATCATTGCCGGACGTCGAGTCGGTAATGTGGTCGCCGGTCAGAATCACACGCTTGAACAGCGCTATCGGGCCGCCATCACGCATATTCATAACTTCGGTATCGCCCGGTACACGCCCGTTGCTCAGCGCGACAGGGTCGACATTGCTGTTCACCAGACGAAACTCCAGCGTAGCCGTCGCGCCCAGAATTTCTTTGGCGCGCGCCGTGTCCTGAATCCCCGGCAATTCAACCACGATACGGTCGGCACCCTGGCGTTGTACCAACGGTTCGGCGACGCCGAGCTGGTTAACACGATTGCGCAGGATATTGATGTTCTGCTGCACTGCATATTCACGGGCTTCGCGCAAACGAACATCGCTCATAACCGCACGCAGCGTGTCGTTGCCGCCAGAGCTGATCACCAGATCGCGATGGCGAGGGGTCAGGTAATTCACCGCGTTGTCACGCGGCTGACTGTCGCGGAACAGGATTTCCACGCCATAATTATCCGACTTGCGAACAGAAGCATACTGGATGCCTTTCTCGCGCAGCTCACTGCGCAGGGAATCCATCGTCTGCTCCTGTAACTTGCCTAATGCGGTATCCATATCCACTTCCATCAGAAAGTGAACACCGCCACGCAGGTCAAGACCCAGTTTCATCGGTTCCGCCCCCAGCATTCTCAGCCAGGTTGGCGTAGCGGGAGCCAGATTGAGCGCCACCACATATTTCTCGCCCAGCGCGTTCAGCAGCACTTCACGAGCATGAAGCTGTACATCCGGCGTAGAGAAGCGCGCGAGAATAGCGCCGTTTTCCAGCGCAATAGACTTACTGGCAATATTTTGTTCTTTCAAAACATTCTGGATCTGGACCAGCGTAGATTCACTGGCGGCGCTTCCTCGCGCGCCAGTGACCTGAATTGCCGGATCCTCACCATACAGGTTAGGAAGTGCGTAGAGCAGACCGACGACGATCGTCACGATCAGCATCAGGTACTTCCACAGAGGATAGCGGTTTAACACGGTAGTTCCCTTCGGGAAAGTCGAAAAATTACAGGGCCTTCATGGTACCCTTCGGCAGTACGGACGTCACGTAGTCACGCTTGATCACGACTTCATTGGTATCATTCAGGGCAATGGTGATAAATCCGTTATCAGCCACTTTGGTCACGCGACCTACCAGGCCGCCGTTAGTCAACACTTCGTCGCCTTTGCTGATCGAATCCATCAATTTCTTGTGTTCTTTGGCACGTTTTTGCTGAGGGCGCAGGATCATGAAATAAAAAATCAGACCGAACACGGCCAGCATAATCACCAGAGAGTACGGGCTTCCTTGAGCCGGAGCACCTGCGGTTGCTGCCACAGCGTCGGAAATGAAAAAACTCATGTAAATGTCCTCTTTAGTTATCAAAACAACAGTTATCTATAAAACGTTCATGCCACGCAAACGTGCTTATTGCGGCACATGACCTTCATGGTCATCTCCCGCCGCCTTGTCGACCAACGGCGGAACCGGTTTACCGATGCGCTGATAAAACTCGGCCACAAAGCGCTCTAATCTACCTTCCTCGATAGCCTGACGTAAACCCGCCATCAGGCGTTGATAATAGCGCAGGTTATGGATGGTATTGAGGCGCGCGCCGAGTATTTCGTTACAACGGTCAAGGTGGTGCAAGTAGGCGCGGCTATAATTGCGACACGTGTAGCAATCACAGTGCTCATCCAGCGGTCCGGTGTCGTCTTTATGCCGGGCGTTACGGATCTTGACCACGCCGTCCGTCACGAACAGATGGCCGTTACGGGCGTTGCGGGTCGGCATCACGCAATCAAACATATCGATACCGCGGCGTACCCCTTCCACCAAATCTTCCGGTTTACCCACCCCCATCAGATAGCGGGGTTTATCCGTCGGCAACTGCGGGCAGACATGCTCCAGAATGCGGTGCATATCGGCCTTCGGCTCGCCGACCGCGAGGCCGCCCACAGCGTAACCATCAAAACCGATGTCTACCAGACCTTTTACCGACACATCACGTAAATCTTCGTAAACACTGCCCTGAACGATGCCGAACAGCGCGTTTTTGTTGCTTAATTCGTCAAAACGCTGACGGCTGCGCTTCGCCCAGCGCAACGACATTTCCATCGACCGCTTGGCGTAATCCCAATCGGCGGGATACGGCGTACATTCGTCGAAAATCATCACGATATCGGAACCGAGATCGTACTGAATTTCCATGGATTTTTCCGGGCTCAGGAAAATAGCGTCGCCATTGATCGGATTACGGAAATGTACGCCTTCTTCCGTGATCTTGCGGATATCCCCGAGACTAAAAACCTGAAAACCGCCGGAATCAGTCAGGATCGGACCATGCCACTGCATAAAATCATGCAGGTCGCCGTGCCGTTTCATGATTTCCTGCCCCGGGCGTAACCACAGGTGGAACGTGTTGCCCAGAATGATCTGAGCGCCGGTGTCTTTGACTTCTTCCGGCGTCATTCCCTTAACGGTGCCGTAGGTGCCGACCGGCATAAAGGCCGGGGTTTCCACCACACCACGTTCAAAAACCAGACGACCGCGACGCGCGCGGCCGTCCGTTTGCAACAGTTCGTACTTCACTTAACCTCCAGCATCAGAAAACAGTCTGATGGCGTTATTGATATACCCACAGAACCTGGCCTGCGGTATGGAAATCGGTCGGCGACGAATTACCCCACCAGTTCCTGTTCCGCCGATGGATTACGGGTGATGAACATCGCATCCCCGTAACTGAAAAAGCGATACTGCTCCGCCACCGCCTGCCGGTAAGCAGCCATGGTATGGCGGTAACCGGCAAACGCCGACACCAACATAATCAGCGTCGATTCCGGCAAATGGAAATTGGTCACCAGCGCGTCCACGACCCGGTAGTGATAGCCGGGATAGATAAAGATACGGGTATCGCCGAAAAACGGTGCGAGACTCTCCCCTGCGCTGGCCTGAGCCGCACTTTCCAGCGAGCGCACCGACGTGGTGCCGACGGCAATAACGCGATTGCCGCGCGCCTTACAGGCCAACACGGCATCCACCACCGCTTGCGGCACCTCGGCATATTCGGCATGCATCATATGGTCTTCGATGGACTCCACCCGCACCGGCTGAAATGTACCGGCGCCGACATGCAGGGTAACGAAGGCCATTTCCACGCCTTTTTCCTTCAGTGCCGCCAGTAACGGCTCGTCAAAGTGCAAACCGGCGGTCGGCGCCGCCACCGCTCCCGGACGCTGGCTATATACCGTCTGGTACAGTTCGCGGTCCGCCGCCTCATCCGGACGGTCGATATAGGGTGGCAGCGGCATATGCCCGATGTCATTGAGAATGGTCAACACATCGCGCGTATCGTCAAACTGAATTTCAAACAAGGCGTCATGACGCGCCAGCATGGTGGCTTTCACGCTCTCATCTTCACCGAGCAACAGCGCAGTACCCGGTTTCGGCGCCTTGGAAGCGCGGACATGCGCCAATACGCGCTTATCATCCAGCATGCGCTCGACCAATACTTCCAGCTTGCCGCCGCTGGCCTTGCGGCCAAACAGACGAGCGGGAATAACACGAGTATTGTTAAATACCAGCAGATCGCCCGGCTGTAATTTATCGAGCAGATCGGTAAAGACGCCGTGCGCGATTGCGCCTGTCGGGCCATCCAGCGACAACAGACGGCAACCGCTGCGTTTTGCCTGCGGATAGCGGGCAATCAGAGATTCAGGCAACTCAAACGAAAAATCGGCAACACGCATGACCATTCACTTAATTTTCGGCACAGTGGAACAAAAGAAGCGGCCTAGTCTAGAGCCCGTCGGGAGCGGCTGCAAGAAATAAGCGGGACTGCTCGTCGCCTTCCTCTATACTTGCGCATTATTAATGCCTTTTCGCTTTTCCGGGAGCGCATCGACCCCATGAATTTTCTCGCACATCTGCATCTCGCCACGCTGGCACAAAGCTCGTTGACCGGAAACCTGATGGCGGATTTCGTGCGCGGTAACCCTGACACACTTTATCCGGCGGAAATGGTGGCAGGCATCCGTCTGCACCGCCGCATAGACGCCTTGACCGACAGCCTGCCGGAAGTACGCACCGCCTGTCGCCATTTCAGTGCCGACTATCGCCGCGTCGCGCCAATCGCGCTGGATGTGCTGTGGGACCATTTTCTGGCGCGCCACTGGTCGGAACTGGAGCCCACAACATCGTTGACGCATTTCGTCAACGACGCCGAACGACAAATAGCGCCCCACCTGCCTGATACCCCGGAGCGCTTTCGCAACCTGAATCATTACCTGTGGCCTGAACGCTGGCTGGAGCGTTACGCCGAACTGCCGTTCATCGCCGACGTACTGCACCGCATGTCGGTGCGCCGGCCGAAGCTGGCGGCGCTTTCCGGTTCTTTCGGCGACATTGAACGCGGCTACCATCAATTTGAAACATTATTCTGGCAGTTCTATCCTCGTATGATGCATCTGGCAAAAACAGGTCAGCTTGATGGCCCGGCTGACGCCGCACGGTAACATGAGGAACAGCACGCCAGGCTGTTCATCTGTCAGTGAAAAGAATTATCAATTGATTCGATAGACAAAGGCTATCTTATTGATTGGTCGCTTTCACTTTATTCACCGGCAGGCTGTACCTATACTTACGGCGTTTATTACATTCACCTATCATTAACAGTATTTACAGGAGTAATTATGGTCCTGGTAACGCGTCCTGCCCCCGATTTCACCGCCGCTGCCGTGCTGGGAAGCGGGGAAATCGTTGAGAATTTCAATCTGAAAAAGCACATCAACGGTAAACCGGCTGTGATCTTCTTCTGGCCGATGGACTTCACCTTCGTGTGCCCGTCTGAGCTGATTGCGTTCGATCACCGCTATGAAGAGTTTAAAAAACGTGGCGTTGAAGTAGTTGGTGTGTCTTTTGACTCTGAGTTCGTTCACAACGCCTGGCGTAAAACCCCGATCGAAAACGGCGGTATCGGTGAAGTGAAATACGCGATGGTCGCTGACATTAAGCGTGAAATTCAGAAAGCCTACGGTATCGAACACCCGGAAGCCGGCGTAGCGCTGCGCGGCTCTTTCCTGATCGATAAAAACGGCATCGTCCGTCATCAGGTCGTGAACGATCTGCCGCTGGGTCGTAACATCGACGAAATGGTACGTATGGTTGATGCACTGCAATTCCACGAAGAGCACGGCGAAGTGTGCCCGGCTCAGTGGGAAAAAGGCAAAGCCGGTATGGGCGCCTCTCCGGACGGCGTGGCGAAATACCTGAAAGAAAACGCCAACAACCTGTAATCAGCCCCTGATGTCAGGAACCAGCCAGCGGCCTCGCCGCTGGCTTTTTTATGCCCGTCATCCGTGCACCGTGCGACTCAGGCACGACGCCGACGCAGCGCATAGCTTGCCAGTAGCAGCGCTATCCACACCATCCCGGCATACAGCGCTATCCGGGTATCAGGGAAATAACCGATCAGACCGATGATGAATACCAGAAAGACAATGCCGACCATCGCGGTCGCCGATCCGCCGGGTAACGGAAACGCCAGTGCTTTAGCCTGTTCGCGACTCAGTTTGCGGCGAAAGGCAATCTGTGAGCACAGAATCATGATCCACACCCACACCGTAGCGAAGGTCGCCAGCGAGGCGATCACCAAAAACACTTTCTCCGGCATGATGTAGTTGAGATACACGGCGATCAACAGCGCCAGCACCATCACCACCACCGTCACCCAGGGGGTGCCGCGCTGTGACAGGCGGCTGAATACCTTCGGCGCATGCCCCTGCTCCGCCATGCCGTGCAGCATGCGACCCACGCCGAACACGTCACTGTTGATGGCGGAGAGCGATGCGGTGATCACCACGAAATTCAGGATGCCGGCCGCCGCCGTAATGCCCATATGTTGGAACGTCAGTACAAACGGGCTGCCTTCGGTGCCCACCTGATTCCACGGATAAATCGACATAATCACAAATAAGGTGCCGACATAGAACACCAGAATACGCCAGGGCACCGAGTTGATGGCGCGCGGAATGGACTTGTGCGGTTCTTTGGCTTCGCCGGCGGTGATGCCGATAATTTCCACGCCGCCATAAGCGAACATCACCATCTGCAACGACAGGATCATCCCCATCACACCATTACTGAAGAAACCGCCGTTGCTCCATAAATTATGGATACCGGTCGGCTCACCGCCGTTGCCGATCCCCCAGACGATGATGCCAATCCCGGCCACAATCATCACCACGATGGTCGCAACCTTGAAAAACGACAGCCAGAACTCCAGCTCGCCGAAGACCTTCACATTCATCAGATTGATGGCGCCGATGATCAGCACCACGCTCAATACCCAGACCCAATGCGGCACCGCCGGGAACCACACGCCCATATAAATGCCGAAAGCGGTAACGTCGGCAATCGCCACGATCAGCATTTCAAAGCAATAGGTCCAACCGGTGATATAGCCGGCCAGCGGGCCGAGGTAATCGCGGGCGTAGCGGGAAAAGGAGCTGGCCTGCGGGTTGTTGACGGACATCTCCCCCAGCGCACGCATGATGATATAGGCGAACACGCCGCCGATTAGATACGCCAGCAGCACGCTGGGGCCGGCCATTTGAATGGCGCTGGCAGAACCGTAAAACAGCCCGGTGCCGATGGCCGAGCCCAGCGCGATGAAACGAATATGCCGCGTACTTAAGCCGCGCTTGAGTCTGGATTGTTGTTCCATAAATAAGCAACCCTGTCTTTACAAACGAAAAAACCACAGGCAAATGCCTGTGGTGAAAAACCTTCGGCCAACCGTCAATCAGGAGTGTGCGGTGACTTCCTGACGACCGGTGATGCGGTCATAAATCCCCACCACCAGCAGAATAAGCAATGACGGCGGCAGCCAGGCCAGCCCCTGCTCACTCATCGGCAGGCTTTGCGTCCAGCCCGGCAGTAATGACTGAAAAGCAGAGGATTTAATACCGTCCAGCAAGCCAAACACCAGACTGACCAGCATCACCGGTGCGATCACATGGGTACTGTTATTCCACCAGCGGTGGGTGAAACTCAGCAGCACCAGCACAATGCACGGCGGGTAGATAGCAGTCAGCACCGGCACTGACAGCTGAATCAGATGACTCAACCCCAGATTGGAGACCACCATCGAGAACAGCCCCAGCACAAACACCAACGTGCGATAAGACCATGGCAGGTACTGCGCGAAAAATTCGGCACAGGCGCAGGTCAGCCCTACGGCAGTGACCATACAGGCGATGAAGATCAGCAACGCCAGGAAGCTGCTGCCCATATTGCCGAAGGTGTATTGCACATAGGCGTGCAGGATTTCAGCACCGTTTTGTGCATTCGGCACCAGCGAACCACTGAAGGAACCCAGGTGGAACAAACTCAGGTAAACCAGCGTTAATCCCAGCCCGGCGATCAGCCCGGCCCAAATGGTGTAACGGGTTAACAAGGCAGCGTCGCTGACGCCGCGAGAACGCGCAGCATTGACGATAACAATACCGAACACCAGCGCACCCAGCGTATCCATAGTCAGATAGCCGTTGACAAAACCACTGGAGAACGGCACCTGCTGGTAGGCCTCGGCCGTCGGCATCGGCGTACCGGCCGGCCATAACAGCGCCGCAATTCCCAGTACGGTCAACGCGATAATTTTTACCGGCGCCAGAATGTGGCCGACGGTATCCAGCAGCCGCCCGGGATAGAGCGAAATCGCGATGACGATGGCAAAGTAGATCAGGCTATAAATCAGCAACGGCATGGCGCCCTGGCCCACCAGCGGCGCGATACCGACTTCAAACGATACCGTCGCGGTACGCGGAGTCGCGAATAACGGCCCCACCGCCAGATAGCAGACCGTCGCCAGCAGCACGCCGGCTTTCTTGCCGATCGGGCTACTCAGGGTATCAATACCGCCGCCCACTCGGGCCAGCGCGATCACCGTCAGCACCGGCAAGCCCACCGCGGTAATCAGGAAGCCCAGTGCGGCTACCCACACGTGTTCACCGGCCTGCTGGCCGACCATCGGCGGGAAAATAATATTCCCGGCACCGACGAACAGGGCAAAGGTCATGAAGCCCAATGCCATGATATCTTTGGAAGTTAAACGATGACTCATCATGTATGTTGTTGTTGCCTGTAAAAATGGTGTTGCCGGCAGAAACCGGGCGCGTAAAGCGGCGCACGCGAAAAGCGAAACGGCCGTGCGATGTGCAGGATTATGGATGTGAGGTTTTATTGCACAGCGTTAATGGGGGCTAAGTAAAACGTTTATAGCAATAAAAGGCAATACGTGATCGGTAAACCAGAACATTAATCTGATATTTAATATAAAGGCAGCATTAGAATTTATATTTTCACGGACAGACTATACATGATTTGTGCATAGAAACAGTTTATAGCGCGAAAGATAAGCTAAAATTTCCATCAAAGAGCAACAAGTAGTCATATTAAAAACTTATAGAAATAAAAAACGCCGGTAATAGGCACCGGCGTTATAAAAAAGCGTACTGACCTGCGGAGTCCGCCGTCACCAGACGCGGTTAGCGATATCCACCACCAGTTTGAGTTTTGCCCACTGCTGCTCTTCCGACAGCGTGTTGCCCTCTTCGGTAGACGCAAAACCGCATTGCGGGCTCAGGCACAACTGGTCCAGCGCAATATATTGCGTGGCCTCGGCAATACGCTTTTGTACTTCTTCCGCGTTTTCCAGTTCGCCGTTTTTGGTGGTGATCAAACCCAGCACCACTTTCTGGTGACCCGGTTTGATGAAACGCAACGGCTCAAAGCCACCGGCCCGTTCAGTGTCGTATTCGAGGAAAAAGGCATCCACATTCACTTCACCAAACAGCGTTTCCGCCACCGGCTCATAGCCGCCTTCGGAAATCCAGGTGGAGCGGAAGTTACCGCGGCAGACATGCAGGCCCACCACCAGATCGGCCGGTTTGCCTTCCAGCGCCTTGTTCAGCACTTGCGCATAGGTACGGCGCAGATAATCCGGATCATCGCCGCGTTCGCGGATCTGGCGTTTCTGGTCTTCGGAACACAGATAAGCCCACACCGTATCGTCCAGTTGCAGGTAACGGCAGCCGGCGTCATAAAATGCGTGGATGGCATCACGCCAGGTCAACGCCAGATCGTCGAAATAGTCGGCCAGATCCGGGTAAACGGTACTGTCGATGACTTGACGGCCGCCGCGGAAATGCAACACGCTCGGGCTGGGAATCGTCATCTTGGCTACCGCATCGCCGGCCACGCTATTGAGGAAGCGGAAATCGTCCAGCATCGGGTGCTGGGAATTAAAACTGACTTTGCCGGTAACCTTCACACCGCGGGCTTTGGTCTGCACGCCGTTAAACTGAATCCCCTGCTCCGCTTCATAACGTTCCACGCCGTTCAGGCTATCGAAGAAGTCAAAGTGCCACCAGGCGCGGCGAAACTCGCCGTCGGTCACCAGTTGCAGACCCGCCGCGCGCTGCAACTCTACCGCGCGTTGAATTTCCTGATCTTCGACACGGCGCAACGCAGCGGCGTCAATCTCACCGGCCTGAAACTGCAAACGTGCCTGCTTGATGGCCGCCGGACGCAACAAACTGCCGACCACATCGGCACGAAACGGAGGAAGGGCTTGTGTCATATTCTGCTCCTGCACTTCAACTGACACGAAACAGCCTGATTTCAGGCGGTTGGTTTTCAGATGAACTGATTTTTAGATGAATTGGTTTTCAGGGGAAATAATTACGCCGCTGAACTTTATAGCCATCTAGACGGCTAGAAGTGAAGCTATCCTGTCATGCGTTTTTCTCAACGACAAGGGAAGAATTTTCACGACACATGAAATAGATTCATGTTATTCATCAGTTTATTGCAGGAACGCGATGCGATGCCGGCGCCATATCGTCAAGCCCGAGCGACTGTCTGGTCTGCTCACGCGCCACTTCCGGCAGCGGCAGGTAACCATCCTGACTGACCAGGGCCTGCCCCGGTGCCGACAACACCCGGTCCAGAAACGCGGCGGTCAGCGGCTCCAGCGGTTTACCCGGGGCTTTATTGACGTAAATGTAGAGATAACGCGTATAGGGGTAACGCCCGCTGCGGATAGTGTCGGCGGTCGGCAGCACGTAATCGTTTGTGTCGCTGGCCGCCAGCGGCAGCACCCGCACCCCGCTGGCGCGAAAGCCGATGCTGGCGTAACCAATGGCGTTGACCGACGCCGCGACCGCCTGCACCACCGATGCGGAACCGGGCAATTCATTCACCTGCGACAGAAAATCGCCGCCGCACAGCGCCTGTTGTTTGAAGAAACCGTAGGTGCCCGACGCTGAATTGCGCCCGTAGCGCAGCAGTGCTCGCTGTTGCCAGATGCCGTTTAGCCCCAATTCCTGCCAGCGTTGTACCGCTTTGCCGGCACCGCAACGGCGCGTCACCGAGAAGATGGCATCCAGTTGGCGCACCGTCAGCCCGGTAATCGGATTATCCTGATTGACCAGCACCACCAGCGCATCCAGCGCGACGGGCACCGCCGTCGGCGCGTAGCCATAATGCTGCTCGAACGCTTCGATTTCGCTGCTTTTCATCGACCGGCTCATCGGCCCCAGTTGCGCCGCACCGGCGGCCAGCGCCGTCGGCGCCGACGAGGAGCCCGCGGCCTGAATCTGCAGGTTAACGCCGGGGTAATGCTGGCTGAAATCCGCCGCCCAGAAAGTCATCAGGTTCGCCAGCGTATCGGAACCGGCGCTGGAAAGATTCCCCGCCAGCATCGCCTGCGGCGTAGCCGCAACCTGACCAGACAGGCACAACAGCAAAGCAAGCAGGCGGCGGGTGGCTATCATGTGTGGTTTCCATCGGGGTGAAAGACAAGAGTCGGCTATTTTCGGCACAGCGGCGGGGACAATCAAGCCCCCGCCGGTCATCACAACTGTGGATTCGCGGCATTCTGCCCCAGCACCGAGCGAACAATCAGCCGGTTTGGCAAGGTGAACATAAAGCGGGAACCTGCGCCTTCCTCGCTGAGGATCTCCAGCCGGGTGTCGTGGTGGCTGAGCGCATGCTTGACGATAGCCAGCCCCAGACCGCTGCCGCCGGTCTGGCGTGAGCGGGCCTTATCGACACGATAAAAACGCTCGGTTAAGCGAGGGAGATGTTCGGCGGCAATACCCGGACCGTTATCGCTGACCTGGAACTGCGCGCCCTGCGGCGTCTGCTGCCAGCACACCTCAATGCGGGTACCCGACGGCGTATGATTAATGGCGTTATACACCAGATTCGACACCGCGCTGCACAGTTGCTCCTCGTTGCCGAACACCTGCAGTTGCTCGTTGACGCGAAACACAATCTCGTGACGCCCCTGGCTGAGAGTGTCGGCTTCACGTTTGAGCCCCCGTAGCATCAGCGGGATATCCACCTTCTCGTTGAGATCGATAGCGGTGGCGGCCTCAATGCGCGACAGCGTCAGCAATTGCCGCACCAGCCCGTCCATACGGCGGGTTTGCTCCTGCATGGTGTGCAACGCCTTGGACTGCAACGCGCCATCCAGTGATTCGTCGCTCATCATTTCCAGATAACCTTGCAACACCGTCAACGGTGTGCGCAACTCGTGGCTGACGTTGGCAAAAAAGTTGCGCCGTGCCCCTTCCAGTTGGTGCATCTGAGTGACATCGCGGGCCACCATCAGCAATTGGCCTTCCGAATAGGGCATCACCCGGAATTCCACATGGTGGGCGTTTTTCAGCGTCAACGTCAGCGGGCGGCTGAAATCCTGCTGTTGCATATACTGGGTGAATTCCGGGTAACGCAGCAGGTTGAGGATGTTCTGACCATTGTCTTCCGGCCAGCGAAAACTCAGCAAGTGCTGAGCCAGCCGGTTACACCAAATGATGCCGCCCTCTTCAGTGGTGATCACCACCGCATCCGGCAACGACTCCGCTCCGCTGCGAAAGCGTTTGATCAGCAGCGCCAGCTCACGGCGGCGGCGGCGGTTGCGCAGTTGCATCTGATACAGGCCGTAAAACAGCGGCTCCCAACTCCAGCGGCCGGGCGGCGGCGTCATGCTGCGGTCAACCCACAGCCAGTAGGACAGGCGCAGTTGGTTATAGAAGTTCCAGCACAGTGCCGCCAGCACCGACGCTAGCAGAAACCAGGGCAGATAGCCGATGATCAGCCCCAGCAACAAACCGGGCAAACAAAAAAAAGCCAGCTCCAGCGCCAGCTTTTTCCAGGACAAACGTTCTAGCACGTCAGATTTTCTCCGGGACTCACGCTATCAATAACGTGTTGAAAAACGGTATCCAGTTCCCCGAACGGTCTGAACCATCTTGTCGTGTCCACTGGTTTCCAGCGCCTTGCGCAGGCGGCGGATATGCACATCCACAGTACGATCCTCAACATACACGTTAGTGCCCCATACGTGATTCAGCAACTGTTCACGACTATATACCCGCTCCGGGTGGGTCATAAAGAAGTGCAACAGCTTGAACTCCGTCGGCCCCATATCGAGCGCATGTTCTTCCGTCGTCACCCGGTGAGAAGAGGGATCCAGACTTAAGCCACGCATTTCGATCACTTCTTCCACCGCCATCGGCGAAATCCGGCGCATCACCGCTTTGATGCGCGCCACCAGCTCTTTAGGTGAAAACGGTTTGGTGATGTAATCATCGGCACCGACTTCAAGACCGCGTACGCGATCTTCTTCTTCGCCGCGGGCCGTCAGCATCATGACCGGAATATCACGGGTCAGCGCTTCGCGTTTCATGTGCTTGATAAACTGCAAACCGGACCCGCCGGGCAGCATCCAGTCCAGCAGCACCAGTTCAGGGTAAGGCTCGGCCAGCCGGGTCACCGCGCTGTCGTAATCCTCCGCTTCAACCGGCTGATAGCCGTTCTGCTCCAGCACGAAGCACACCATCTCGCGAATCGGCGCTTCATCTTCCACCACCAAAATACGTCTTGCCATATCTATCCTGCCGTTAATATCGTCACGGTTAGCGTGCGGTGTGCATTATGCGTCAGTTTTATGACAGATTTATGAAAAACGCACCCGACAACCGCCGCCCGATCACCGTTTGCGAAGACAGCCGGAGCGCTTATTTTTTACGCCATCCCACGTCGGTCGGCCGCGTTCATACAGATATTATGGGACAGGCCCTAAACTGCACGCCTATAATCGCCGATGATAAAGACGCGGCGTTTCGCCATAACCTACGGTGCCCGCCTTTGTGCCGTTGTCGATGAACACCGCCAAAACAACATATCGTTTGCACTCACCTGCAGGGAGTCTCATGCGAATTATTCACACGTCTGACTGGCATCTCGGTCAGTACTTTTATACACGGAGCCGTGCATCTGAGCATCAGGCGTTTTTGCACTGGCTGGTGCAGCAGGTTGAGCAGCATCAGGCCGATGCAGTAATAGTAGCAGGTGATGTGTTTGACAACGGCGCACCGCCCAGTTACGCCCGTGAAATGTATAACCAATTTGTGGTGGCGTTGCAACGCACCGGCTGCCAGTTGGTGGTGATGGGCGGCAACCACGACTCGGTCGCCACCCTGAACGAATCCCGTGCGTTGCTGGCCTGCCTGAATACCCGGGTGGTCGCCGGTTTTGAGGGCGATATCAACGAGCAGGTACTGGTGCTGAATAACCTCGCAGGTGAGCCGGGCGCCTTGCTGTGTGCCGTCCCTTTTCTACGCCCACGCGATGTGCTTGCCAGTCAGGCGGGTCAATCCGGTGCCCAGAAACAGCAGGCGCTACAGGATGCCATCGCCGAACACTATCGTCGTTGTTACCAGTTGGCGTGCGAACAGCGCGCGGCACTGGGTCGGGAATTGCCGATCGTAGTAACCGGGCACCTCACGACGGTGGGCGTCGCGACCTCCGACTCGGTACGAGATATCTATATCGGTACGCTGGATGCGTTCCCGGCACAAGCCTTCCCCCCGGCGGACTACATCGCGCTCGGGCATATTCATCGCCCGCAACGGGTGGCGCAGTGTGAGCACATCCGTTACAGCGGCTCGCCGATCCCGCTGAGCTTCGATGAGCTGAATCATGAGAAATCGGTCTATCTGGTGCACTTTGAGCAGGGAAAACTGCAGGACGTCACCGCGCTGAGCATACCGACCGAACAGCCGATGCAACTGGTAAAAGGCAATCTGGCGGAGATCGAACGCCGTCTGGCCGGATTCCGCGATTATCATGGCGATAAACCCGTCTGGCTGGATATCGAGATCGCCACGCAGGATTATCTGAGCGATATCCAGCAACATATTCAGGCGCTAACCGAACCGCTCAACGTGGAAGTGATTCTGTTGCGCCGGGCGCGGGAACAGCAACAGCAAATGCTGGTGCAACTGGAAAAAGAAACACTGGAAGAGTTACAGCCGGTCGAGGTTTTCGAACGGCGATTGGCACTGGAAGAAAACCTGGACGAGGCGCTCCGGCAACGACTGAAAGGCTTGTTTAACCGGGTGATGCAGGAGATCGACGCACAGCGACAGGAGACGTCCGCATGAAAATTCTTAGCCTGCGCCTGAAAAACCTCAACTCGCTGCAAGATGAGTGGAAAATCGACTTCACGCGCGAGCCTTTCGCCAGCAACAGCCTGTTCGCCATCACCGGCCCGACCGGTGCAGGTAAAACCACCCTGCTGGACGCCATCTGCCTCGCGCTGTACCACCAGACGCCGCGTTTGAGGGTCAGTCCCGGTCATAACGAATTGATGACGCGCCACACCGCTGAATGTCTGGCGGAGGTGGAGTTCGAAGTTAAAAACGTCGCTTACCGCGCATTCTGGAGCCAGCGCCGCGCGCACAACAGCCCGGAAGGCAATTTGCAGCCCCCCAAAGTGGAACTGGCGCTGTGCGCCGACGGCAAAATCCTTACCGATAAAGTGAACGACAAGCTGGCGATGGTAGCCGATATCACCGGGCTGGATTTCGATCGCTTCACCAAATCGATGATGTTATCCCAGGGGCAGTTCGCCGCCTTCCTCAACGCCGATGCCAATCAGCGGGCGGAGTTGCTGGAAGAACTGACCGGCACCGATATCTACGGCCAGATCTCAGAACGGGTATTCGAAAGGCACAAAGAAGCACAGAGCCAACTGGAGACTCTGCGGGCGAAAGTCGCCACGCTGGAGCTATTGAGCGATGAGCAACGCCAGGAACTGGAACAGCAACTGGACGCCATCCGCCAGCAGGAACAATCGTTATCGATACACCGGGAAGAAGTGCTGGCGCACCAGCGTTGGTACGACTCGCTGCTGCAACTCCAGCAGACGCAAAAACAGGCCCTGCAACAGCAATCCGCACATCAACAATTACAGCAACAATCGCAACCGCAATTAGATAAGCTGCAACGTAGCGAACCGGCGGAAAAATTGCGCCCGCTTTATGATGAACGCGGGCGAGCGCAACGGGAAAAACAGCGGCTGAGTCAACAATTGACCAGTGTGCGCCAGCAAATCGGCCGCCAGCAGGAAGCCATGAACCAGCTGAAAATACAGCTGGAAAAAGCGCTGTCTACCCGCCAGCAACACGCCGAACACCGCCAACAGCAAGAGACATTGATCAACGAGCGCATTCTGCCGCTTGACCACCATATCGCCACCTTGCAGACGCAGCGCGCCCAACAGCAACAAGCGCTGGATAGCCTGATTGAACAACAAAAAACGCTGATAGCCGGCCTGGCCAGGCTACAACGCCAGCAAGAACAAACGCGGCTGCGGTTGGAGGAGATAGAAAACTATCGTCGGCAGCATAGTCGCCACCAGCATCTGGGCAGCCATATTCCCTTGTGGCAAGCACAATTCCCCCAGCAACTGAAATGGCAGCAGGACCTGCACGTGGTGCAGGAAAAAGCGGCACAACAACAGATTCAGGCGGAATACCTTGACCAGCAGCGCACGTCGCTGGTCGAACAACAGCAGGCGCAACAGCTCGCCTGTGAACGCGCCCGGCAACGGCTTAACGAGCATCAGCAACAGGATGAACAACTGGAAGCGGAGTACCCGCTGGCAAACCTGCGCCAGCAGTTAGCGCGGCGTGCGGCGGAACGGCCGGATCGCCAGCAACTGGCGACCAGCGCCGCCGTACTGCAACAGTTAATCAGCCAGCGTACCTTGCTGGAAATACAACAGTTGGAAACGCAACGCCGAATTCAGGCGCTGGAAGAACAGCAAGTGCAGCAGCGTCGCGACTATCAGAATCAGGCCAGCCATCTGGTCGATCTCGACAAACGTCACGAACTGGAACTGCACATCGTCAGCCTGGAGCGGGAACGCCAGCAGCTCCAACCGGGCAAAGAGTGTCCCCTGTGCGGTTCAACGCACCACCCGGCGGTGGAGCGTTATCAGGCGTTGCGTCCGTCCGAAACCCAGCTTCGGTTACAGGCGTTGCGTCAGGAGGTGGACGCACTGAAAGCCGGCGTAGTGCAGACCGAAACCCAGCTTCAGTTGCAAAAACAGCACCGCCAGCAACAGCAAAACGCGCTGGAAAGCGTCCAGCGCGATTACGAGTCGCTGCGGTTGCAGTGCCAGTCTGTCAGTGAGCGCTTACTGGTTAGCTTCGATCCGCTGCAACTGCCGACGTTGCACCAGTGGATTGATGAATGCGATGCCCAGGAGCAATCGCTGCAGGCACAAATCACCAGCCGTGAGCGCAATCAGCGCACTATTCAGGAAAGTAAGGATTTACTGACTTCGGCGCAGCAACTGCTGGCGCAAACCCTACAGCAACTGGAGTTAAACACCCAGCAGCAATCGGCGTTGCAGACCTCGCGCGATGAACTACAGCGATTACTGGACAAAACCGAACGCGAATTACAGCGCCTGCACGACAGCCTGAGCCAAACGATGGAAACGTTCGGGCTGACGACACCCTCGCTCGCTCAGCAGGAGGAGTGGCTGCGCCAGCGCCAGACCGAATGGTTACGCTGGCAGGAAAACGAACACGAGCAGCATCAGTGCCAGCCGCAACTGGCTGCACAGGTCGCCGAGATTACCGCCGGCCAGCGACGACTGGAAGAGACCGATGTCGCCATCAAAACCGGCCAGTTACAGTTGGCGGAAACACAACGCACGCTGGAGCAGGCGCAGCAGCAACGCTGGCAACTCTTGGGCACCCAGGCGGTGAACGACGTGCTGAAGCAGTTGCGGCAGGTCAGCCAGGCGCTGGAACTGGAGAATCAACAGGCACAGCAGCAATGGCAACAAGGCCAGTCGCTGTTAAGCCGCCTGAACGGAGAAATCGACAGTCTCGAACAGCAAAGCCAACACGCAGACAGCGTGTTGCAACAACTGCAAACCCAGTTTGACGCAGCGCTCGCCGCAGCCGGATTCAGTGACGCCATCGTCTTTCGCGAGGCCCTGTTGGACGAAGAGGAACGCCATCAGCTCATTACGCTAAAAGAGCGGCTCAGCCAACGTCAACAACAGGTAGAGGCGTTACTGCAACAGGCCGGCAGCGCGTTGGAGCAACATCAGGCAACCCGGCCCGAATCGATGCCGGAAGGCATCAACGACTGGGATATTCGTCAGTTGCTTGCCGGTCTGGGCGACATGGTGAAAGTCGAAGTCGAACGTCAGGGCGAGCTACGCCAGCAATTAGCCAGCGACCAACAACGCCGCGACAAACAACGCCAGTTGCTCGACGCTATCGAACGCGGCCAGAAAGTGTGCGATGACTGGGGCTACCTCAACCAGTTAATCGGGTCGCAAAAAGGCGACAAATTCCGCCGCTTCGCTCAAGGGTTGACGTTGGACCATCTGGTCTTTCTGGCCAACCGCCAGCTCTCTCGTCTGCACGGACGCTACCTGCTGCAACGCAAGGCTTCCGACACCCTGGAGCTACAGGTGGCCGATACCTGGCAGGCCGATGCCGTTCGCGATACCCGGACATTATCCGGCGGCGAGAGTTTTCTGGTCAGCCTGGCGCTGGCGCTGGCGTTGTCCGATTTGGTCAGCGCCAAAACCCGCATCGACTCGCTGTTCCTTGATGAAGGTTTCGGCACGCTGGACAGCGAAACGCTGGATACCGCGCTGGACGTGCTGGATAACCTCAATGCGTCCGGCAAGACTATCGGCGTGATCAGCCATGTCGAAG